>CALCGT010000001.1 GCA_937901125.1 uncultured Clostridia bacterium
AAGCCTGCCGCCTGATTAAGGCTGATGGCTGGGCTACCGATGTGAAGTATACGGACAAGCTGGTAAGCTTGATCGAAAAGTATGGGCTGACAAAGTACGATGAGGAGGTGCTGGAAGTGGTAGAAAAAGATAAGATTATTGTAGACGGAAAAGAGTGTAAGGTCAGCATGATCCGCAAAGACGGCGTGACCTATATCAAGACAAGGGATATTGCGGATCTGGTCGGGTATCAGGTCGGCAGTCAGGGCAAAGTGCCTGTGCTGGAAAAAGTGTAAGACGAGAAAAGCCCCTTCGGAGAAATCCGATGGGGCAGATTTATTTTGCTTCTCTTTGCATTTTTTCGTCAATGGCTTCTTTGATATAACCGTTTACAGTTTTATTGGCATTTGTAGCAGCGGCTTTAATTTCTTCGTATTTTTCTTTTTGAACATCCAACGGAATGCGTTTCAGATTCTTCTTTGCATAATCATATCGAGATTGTTTTTGAGATTCAGTTAATGCCATAATAAAAACCTCCTTTTTTTACCTTGCAAATAAATTATACTATATAATAAAGAATATGTACATGTGCAATTTAAATAAAAATACATGTACATGTTTGTTATATATGACCATTGAATACATGTACATGTTCTGTTATACTATCATTGTAAGGCAGAGGAAAACTCTTACAGAAGGAAGTGAGGAAATGGAAATGACAACAGCAGAACTTAACCAGTACTTAGAAAACATCGCAAAACTGATTGAAGCAACAGCAGAAAATGCAGAAGCCGCGGCTAAAATCGTCAGAGATAGCAAGGTGAAAGCATAAAAAAAAGAAACAGGTTGACGACGACCAATCACAAACCTGTTTCAAACCACAAAGGGTAGCCAGTAAGCCTTACTACTGGTTACCTTGATTATAACAAGTGTAAGGCTGAAAATCAAGGAGGACATATCAAATGGAATTAACGGTTGCAGAAAAGAAACTTTGCATAAAAGAATATGCAGGACAGAGAGTAGTAACATTTGCTGATATCGATACTGTGCATCAAAGGGCAGTTGGGACAGCATCCAGAAACTTTAGAGAAAATAGAAAAAGATTTATTGAAGGTGTGGATTACTTTGTTCTGATTGGTGATGCACTCAGGGATTATAAACAATCGACGAATTTCGTCGGTCGTCGAATTAACGAGTTGCATTTGATTACTGAGACAGGCTATCTCATGCTGGTAAAATCTTTTACTGATGATTTGGCTTGGTCGGTACAGCGGGAATTGGTGAATAATTATTTTAGAAAGAAATTAGTAGCAGAAAGCGATGGATTGCCATTTGACCCGAAAGTATTTGAGCCGACTGTATTGTTGTATGTAATAGACATAATTAAAAGATTGAGTGTTTATGGACAATATAAATTGATGAAATCAATTTATACCATCATTAAGGATAAAAAATGTATGAAATATTAAGAAGAAACGCCCCTCGAAAGAGGGGCTGTTTTCCTTGGATTATACGCATTTTACCGCTGATTTTTTGCCACCATTTTGCCACCATTTTGCCACCGATTTGCCACCGATGGACAAATCTTTCATAGTTGTGATAAAATATAGATGATGTTAAATAGTACTAAAAAACCTCTTAATATCAAGGTTTTTTAAACATTATCGGTTTCTTTTAGTTTTGAATAGTTGCGTATGAATACCGACAAACTTTTAAGGCTTTGTTAAAAAAGACGAAGAGATTTCTTATGACAATGGAAATAATGAAGTTTTCAAGGTTCTCCGCTTTCATTTATGATATAATATCCGCGAAGAAACGGAGACAGGACGAAAAATAGCTGTTTGTCTGCCTGTAGATAGAACGGCTTATTTTTTGGAACTGGAGGAGCAACGCGAATGAGAAAAACGAAGTTTTTCAAGGTTCTCCGCTTTTATTTATGATATAATAAAATAAAAAGATTTTAGGAGGAGAAAAGAATGCCTCGATGGATAGATGAAGAAAAGAAACAAGGACTGCAAAAGGGAGAAATGCTCCGCCAGGCGGCAGTGGTGGTTTTTCTGCTGCTGGGCGTGCTGTTCAAAAATGCAGGCATCGGATTGGGAGCGGCGGTTTGCTTTGTGGCAGCAGCAGTGTGTGCCGTTAACTGGATCTTGTTTGTGAAAAAGCAGAAGCAGACAAAAGAAAAGAACCCAGGAGAATGATGGGATTATTTTGACTTCCGTATCAAAGATGTGGTAAAATAAGATGTTATATATGCATCAAATTTGTACAAGGAGGAAGCGTATGTCTCAGGACAAACAGAAAAATATTCGAAATTTTTGTATCGTGGCACATATCGACCACGGCAAATCCACACTGGCAGACAGACTGATCCAGAAAACAGGTCTTTTGACAGATAGAGAAATGCAGGAACAGGTTCTGGACAACATGGATCTGGAAAGAGAAAGAGGGATCACCATCAAATCCCAGGCAGTGCGTCTGATCTACCGTGCCCAGGATGGTGAAGAATATCAGTTCAACCTGATCGATACCCCCGGTCATGTGGACTTCAACTATGAGGTTTCCCGTTCCCTGGCGGCATGCGAAGGCGCAGTGCTGATCGTTGATGCGGCCCAAGGCATCGAGGCCCAAACATTGGCAAATGTATATCTGGCATTGGATAATAATCTGGAGATTCTGCCCGTCATCAATAAAATCGACCTACCCAGTGCAAACCCCGCATGGGCAAAGCAGGAGATCGAAGATATCATTGGTATCCCTGCGGAGGATGCCCCTGAAATTTCTGCGAAAAACGGTATCAATATCGAGGATGTTTTGGAACGCATTATCACAGATATCCCTGCCCCTGCAGGCGACCCTGACGCGCCCCTGAAGGCTTTAGTATTCGACTCTGTTTACGATCAGTATCGGGGCGTTATCGTTCTGATGCGTATTTTTGACGGTAAGATCCGCAAGGGTAGCAAAGTAAAGATGATGGCAACAGGCAAAGAATTTGATGTTGTAGAGGTCGGTATCTTTGGCCCCGGTCGTTTCTTGCCTGCCGATGAACTGAGCGCAGGGATGGTAGGTTATTTTACAGCTAGCATCAAAACAGTATCCGATACCCGTGTTGGTGATACGGTAACAGAAGCAGCCAGACCTACGGCAGAAGCCCTTCCTGGCTATAAAAAGGTAAATCCTATGGTTTACTGCGGCATCTTCCCTGTGGATGGTGCAAAATATCCTGATTTGAGAGATGCACTGGAAAAACTGCAGTTGAATGACGCTGCGCTGTTCTTCGAGCCGGAAACCTCCATTGCTCTGGGCTTTGGATTCCGCTGCGGTTTCCTGGGTCTGCTGCATCTTGAGATTATTCAGGAAAGGCTGGAAAGAGAATATAACCTGGATCTGGTTACAACTGCCCCCAGTGTTATCTATAAAGTATATCTGACAGATGGTACAAGCTTTGATTTGTCCAACCCCAGCAACATGCCCGACCCTGCCCGTATCGAAAAGATGGAAGAGCCTATTGTAAAGGCAGAGATCATGCTGCCCAAGGATTATATTGGCCCTATCATGGAGCTGTGCCAGCAGCGTCGTGGCGAATATATCAGTATGGAATATCTGGATTCCACTAGAGCAATGCTGACCTATCATATGCCTCTGAACGAGATTATCTACGATTTCTTTGATGTGCTGAAATCCAGAAGCCGTGGTTATGCCTCTTTCGATTATAGCCTGATCGGTTATCAGGAAAGCGAATTGGTGAAACTGGATATTCTGGTAAACAAAGAACCTGTGGATGCCCTGTCCTTCATCGTGCATAGGGGCTCTGCAACAGAGCGGGGCAGAAAGATGTGTGAAAAGCTGAAAAAGGAGATCCCCAGACATTTGTTTGAAATTCCCATTCAGGCAGCCATCGGCAGCAAGATTATTGCCAGAGAAACCATTAGTGCTATGCGGAAAGACGTATTGGCAAAATGTTATGGTGGCGATATTACCCGTAAGAAAAAACTGTTGGAAAAACAGAAAGAGGGGAAAAAGCGTATGCGTCAAATCGGCAGCGTAGAAGTACCTCAACAGGCATTCATGTCCGTATTGAAGCTGGAGGAGGAATAAAGTATGACGTCTTGTGGCTGGAGTGGGAAAATTGGACTTTTCAACACAAGATGTTGTGGTTTGTAAGCAAAAAATGAAGGATTTGTGAGCCAAAAATGAGCCGATTTTTGCCCCTGAAAAATGAAATTTTGACAGATGACATGACCAGGATAAGGTTATAGATGATTTTAAAAAGCAGTGTGAAAGTAAAATCACGCTGCTTTTTTTGTTTTCAAAAAAATATGAGAAACGCTTGTTTATTTTTAACAACCTTTTCAGAAATTTTTTGAGAAAAATATAAACGAAAATAAAATGCCAATTTTAGCTATTTTAACAAATGGAGGAATGCGAATAGAATGGAATCTATTATGATTCCCAAAAAGGAATAAAAGATATTTTTACATATTATTGGTGTTTGCATTGACAAACTATTATAAAATGTAGGAGAATGTATTATATTACAACACGTAATAGGTGAGAAATGAACAAGATTTGAGAAAAGGACGATAAGTTCGGAGAAACAACAATGGCAAAGTGTAATCATTGATAGAAAAGGATAAGTAGCACTTATTTTTTATAAGTGACATTTATAAATTCAGGATGGGAGGAGTGATGTCTATGAAGAATAAGAGAAATACGGGATCGGAGGTGATAAAAATATCCTGAATGAAAAACCAGAGCCGTGCGACCAACACAAAATTTGTTTCAAACAGGGTATGTTGTTTTATATGAAAATGTGAATAGAATCAATATTTTTATTAATTTGTATGCAGAAATATAGAAGCTGGAGGAATATTATGAAGTTAAAAAAGATTAGCCATATTGTTTTAATTAATGGAGCGGATTCAACTTGGGATGATCCGGATGATTATGATGTAAGGATATTTGATTCAGACAGAGATAGTAATATATGGATTCCTTATAATGATTTAGTTAATGGAACATCAGCAAAATTAAATTATAAATATTATGATGGTACTTGTGAATATCAGGGCGGATTTTAAAGGAGGGTTTAGTTATGAAAGTAAAAAAATCAATTGCGATTGTAATGTGCTGTATTTTGAGTGCTAGTTCAACCTTTGTATTTAATGCTTATGCCGAAAGTGATAATAAAAATCTGACTATTTTGTCTATAGTAAACGATTCAGATGAATTAAGTAAAATAGAAAAATATTTGGAACATTTTAAGGGGAAAAATGTAAAGTTAACTCCAGATAGAAGTTTTAGGAAGTCATCTTCGGATTCAAGAATTAATCTTTTTGAGGAGGAAGAAGCTCGAAAGAATAAAATGTCTCCATTAATGGATATGGACTCTATAGAATCAGTATTCACAACAAATCAGCCCAATGCGGTGCCTACATTATCAATGTTCAATGTGAACGAAGCCAAAAAAGTGTATATATATAACGAAACTTTATTAGAAAAAATTCAAAATGGAGATTCTCTTGAGGACGAAGATTTTTTATGGCAAATTCCTATAGTAAATACGCTGGATGAAAATGGAGTAATTTATTTAGCGGAGTCTAAAATGGATGGTGAGATTATTACTAAAGCAATTGAATTTCCATCAGATAATAGAAAAATGTTTTTGAGCAATGAAGAAATGATAAGCTTAATTAATGATTATAATGAAGAAAATGTAAATATTAAAAATGTATATTTTGCAGATCTGCCAATCAGTATTATGGGTACAGTTGTTGCAGTCGTTGAATTAGATACGAATGAGATTTTATTTATTACAATTCAGGATGTAAATTATTATAATGGAATGGGATATAAACAAGTTTATTCATTTGATGAAATGATGCAGTATCTTAATTCTTTTTCCGAAAAGTTTAGTTAATTACTACAAAAATATGAATTATAATTTTATTAAGTATAAAAAATATTTTTAGAGAATCTAATATTTTTATCACAAAAGGCGAGGGAAAATCCCTTGCCTAATTTAATATGGCGATAAAAAGTAAGGTAAGCGCTAAATAAGACAGTGTCTTTGCAGTCGATCATTTTTTTGAGAGTAAGCGCTAAATAAGACAGTGTCTTTGCAGTCGATCATTTTTTTGAGACAATAAGACAAATATAGATTTAGACTTTTTCGATTTTTTCGAGTTTTTGGAAATTTCCAGAATGGTCTAAAGTTTCTATGACGGAGGTGTCTCATGGATCAGGTTACTATTACAAAAAACAATTTTCGACTGGCTCAATGCTCCAAAATCATCCAAGAATGTCAAGCAAGCGGACAATCGGTTACATCTTGGTGTGAACAGCATGATATTAAAGTAAAAACCTATTATTACTGGCTAAGAAAGATCCGACTCCTGTCGATGGAGCAAACTGGCATTACGGTTCCGCAGCAATCTACAGAAATGACTACATTTCAAAAATTAGAGTTGGAGCCTCCCGTTGCACATACGAAAGCTGCGGTGATCATCCACCTTCCTGCAGCAACAATAGAAGTACAGAACGGTGTGGATCAGCAAACAGTGGAGGCGGTGCTATTAGCACTGAAAACAGTATGTTAGGCGATATCAGGATAGCCAAAGACATCTACATCGCCTGCGGCTATACCGATATGCGTAAATCTATCGATGGACTGGCTGCACTGGTACAAGAGCAGTTCCAGCTGGATCCGTTCTCTCCGACGTTGTATCTATTCTGCGGAAAACGCCGTGACAGGATCAAAGCGCTGTTATGGGAAGGCGACGGATTTGTTCTTCTCTACAAGCGACTGGAAAATGGGAACTTCAAATGGCCTCGCAGTGCAAACGAAGTAAAACCGATCAGCTGGCAGCAATTCCGATGGCTGATGGAAGGTCTGGAACTGGAACAAAAAACTGCTATTCTACCTGCAAAACCAGGTGCATTCTGCTAAAAAAAGACGCTGAAACCAGCATATTTACTGGGCCTTTAGCGTCTTTTGTGGTATAATGAAAATATCAAAAATCAAAGGAGATACATGCATGGATGCCAGAGATGCTTACATTGAACAGCTTGAAAAAACAATTAAAAATCTGCAGGATCAGGTAAGCAATCTGACAGAAATGGTGATGCTTCTGCGTAAGGAAAAGTTCGGTCCCTCCAGCGAAAAGACAGTAAGACCCAGTGAGGAACAGCTGTCTCTTTTTAACGAGGCTGAAGTCGAAGCAGATGGTACGATCAATGAACCTATTAAAAAGGCTGTAAAAGGATACCTCAGAAAAGAAACGAAAACAAAACGGGAGGAACTTTTGAAGGATCTTCCTGTAATAGAGATCGAATGTGATGTTCCGGCAGAAGACCAGTTCTGCATCCGTTGCGGAAAAGCACTGAAACGCATCGGGAAAGAAACTGTTCGCGAAGAACTGGAATACATCCCTGCGAAACTGCAGATCGTACGTTATGTGCGATGGTCTTATGGCTGCCCTTCCTGCAAACGTACAGGACAGCCTTATATTGTAAAAGCATTGACCCCCACATCTTTGATGAATCATTCTCTGGCATCTCCCAGCTCTGTTGCAAATGTGATGTATCAGAAGTATGTGAACAGCATTCCTCTGTATCGTCAGGAAAAGGCCTGGGAACAGTTGGGGATCTCTCTTTCCAGAGCAACGATGGCAAACTGGGTGATCCGCTGTGCTGAGGATTATCTCAAGCCTGTAGTAGAACATATGCGGAAGCAGCTTCTGTCCAGAGACATCATCCACTGCGATGAAACCCCTGTACAGGTACTGAAGGAAGATGGCAAGAAGCCGCAGACGAAATCTTATATGTGGCTCTATCGTACAGGTGTCGATGAGGAGAAACCCGTTGTTCTGTATGACTATCAGCCTTCCAGAAATGGAGACCATGCAGTAACATTCCTGAAGGACTTCAAGGGGTATGTCCATTCAGACGGCTATTCCGGCTATAATAAACTGACTGGTGTCATCCGTTGCGGCTGCTGGGCGCATCTGCGGAGAAAATTTATCGAAGCCATCCCTCAGAAGAAAAGTACGGAAGATCTTACCAATGCTGAGATCGGCAGGAATTACTGCGACCAGCTTTTTATGATAGAAAGAGACCTGAAAGATTTTTCTCCTGAGGAACGCAGAATCAAGCGTCTTGAACTGGAAAAACCTGTTCTGGAGGCTTTTTGGTGCTGGCTTGAAAAGCTGGATGTGCTGAAGGGCTCTGCTTTGGGCAAAGCCGTTACATATGCTCTAAATCAGAAAAAATATATGGAAAATTATCTGCTCGATGGCAGATGCTGTATTTCTAATAATGCTGCTGAAAATGCGATCCGTCCGTTCACAGTTGGGCGCAAGAACTGGCTCTTTGCAGATACACCCAAAGGGGCTTCTGCATCTGCTGCCGTATACAGCATTGTTGAAACAGCAAAAGCAAACGGCATAAACGTTTATACATATCTACAATATTTACTGTTGTATATGCCTGATACCGACTGGCGAAATCATCCAGAAGAACTGGATCATCTGATGCCTTGGGCTGAGGCGGTTCAGGCAGAATGCAAGTAAAAAAGGAGAATGGCATTATACGCCGTTCTCCTTTCATATTTCAAGACACCTTGTTTCTAACCGCTTACGTTTGAGCAGGTGGAAATCGAGAAAGCTTGTGTCATTTTACATTGACAATCTATTACGATACGTAATAGAATATTTGTATTACAACAGGTAATAGTTAGGAGGTGATGAACAATGGAAGAAAACATGAATATCTCGAATTCAGAAATGAAAGTGATGAACAAGATTTGGGAAATGGGCGAGATGGTTACCGTGCCAGATATGGTGACAATCTTAAATATGGAAGGGGAAGAATGGGCATATCAGACGGTAGCCACATTTTTAAGACGCTTGGAAGCAAAGGGGTTTTTAGCTGTTACGAAAAAAGGAAAGAAGCTTTGCTATTTCCCTTGCAACGGTGTACAAAGGGAACATAATAAAAAACTTAATAATGGACTGCCAATCTTACACAAAGTACCGCCCAAACGAGACTACGGGCGGTATTTTTGTATCATTGCGGAGAAAGGAGGAACTTCCCACGGGGGCTTGACTGAAAAGTTGAGCCCCTTTTTTCATGCCAAAAAACAGGAGGTAAATGCTTATGGCAGATGATAAAACCGCAAAAACGCCGGAACAGCCGGTAACGGATAGCGGGCCGGGCAAGGAAACGCCTCCCGCTCCCCAAAAAGAGCCGGAGAAGGTTTCCGTTTCCCCGGAGCCGGAAAAAAAGACGGAACCAGAGTTAAAGAACCCACAGGTTTCTGTCTATAACTTCGCTGAAATTATGAAGGAAAAGAAAGCCGAGGAACGGGCGGCAGCTCCCGGCGTGGAAAAGCCTGACCCGGCAAAAGCGGAGAAACCAGAAAAGCAGCCGGAAGCTCCGAAAAAAGCGGAGGAAAAACCCAAAGAGCCGGAACAGCCGAAGCGCCGGGGCCGTCCCTCGAAAGCAGATAAGGACAAGGCCACAGCCCCGAAGCCCAAAGCTTCCGCACAGAAACCGGAAAAGGCGGTCAAAAAGGAAGCGGAGAAAAAAACGGCTCCAACGGTGCAGACCGCTCCCACTCCGAAGGAACCCGAAAAGCCGAAGGATGCTCCACGCCGGGGCAAGGAACAGATCGTTTATATCAAGCTGAACGAGCTCCACGCCTTCAAGAACCATCCCTTTGAGGTTCGGGATGATGAAGAAATGCGGGCTATGGTATCCAGCGTCAAGGACAAGGGCGTGACCCAGCCAGCTATCGTCCGTCCCCGTGAGGATGGCGGCTATGAGATCGTGTCCGGCCACCGCCGCCAGAAAGCCAGCGAGCTTGCCGGATATGCGGATATGCCCTGTATCGTCCGAAACCTGACGGATGATGAAGCCATCACCCAGATGGTCGAGGACAATCTGAACCAGCGTGAAGAAATCCTCCCCAGTGAGCGGGCCAAAGCCTTGAAAATGCAGCTTGAAGCTATCAAGCACCAGGGCTCCCGCACTTCGGGTCAGATTGACCCGAAGGACGCTGGCAAACGCTCCAACGAGATCGTGGCCGAGCGCAATAAGATGGCGGTCAAGCAGGTGCAGCGGTATATCCGTCTCAATGAGCTGGTTCCCGACCTGATGAAGCTGATGGATGAAAAAAAGCTGGGCTTTACTACGGCGGTGGAGCTTTCCTATGTCAGCAAAAAGAACCAGAACTATATCGCCGTTGCCATTGACAGCCAGCAGTCCTCTCCTTCGCAGGCGCAGGCAAAGCGTATGCGTGAGCTGGACGAAAAGAAGCTGCTCAACGGGGATGTGATCGACGGCATTATGATGG
>CALCGT010000002.1 GCA_937901125.1 uncultured Clostridia bacterium
TTCAACCCTGAGACAAAGAAATTTACGGCAGGAGCAGCGGCATAAGGAGGAATGAAAGATGGAAAGTATCCGTTGTAACGATGGTAAAATTAGACTGATGGTGAACGATGACCCGAACAGAGTGATTGCTTTTGACCCTGAAGATGTTGATTTTCTGGATAAGCTCTACGGCCTGATGGGTGACATTGAGAAAAAGAAAGCAGAATTTGCAGAAACGGAAAAAGAATTGAACAAGGAAACTGCCGTTGATGGATACGGTGTCCCCGTAAATATCAGACAGAGGCTGAAACTGATTAAGGATATATGTTTGTTCTTTAGAGGACAAATTGACCAGATTTTCGGTGAAGGCACCAGTCAGACGGTTTTCGGAGATTCCAACAGAATGGATATGTTTGAGCAGTTCTTTGCGGGCATTACACCCTATATTCAGAAAAACAGAGAGGAAAAATTGGCGAAATACACTGCTGTTCCACAGCGGAATGTGATGCAGTGATGGGTGTTCTGACAAGTGGTCTGCCTACGGCGATTTCTGTCAATGGTCAGGTGTGCAGCATTCGGGCAGATTATCAGACATGTTTGAGAATCATCATGGCCTTCGAGGATATGGAACTGACCTCCATGGAGAAGGATATGGTGCTGCTGGAATTGCTGTATATAGACAAGCCGGATGATATGCAAACTGCTTTGGAAAAAGGCATACAGTTTCTTGATTGTGGAGATAAACGAGGTGACGAGGAAGAAAGCGGCGATGCCAGCCGCAAGTATTCCTTTTACAAAGATGAAAAATATATCTTTGCTGGCGTGAATAAGGTGCTGAATGGCAGACTTTCCACTGGGGAATTTGTTCACTGGTGGGAATTTGTACTGGCGTTCATGGATTTGCCGGAAGATTGCATGATGAGCAAGATCATCTATTATCGTACGCAGTACGCCAAAGGAAAACTGACAAGAGAAGAAAAGGAAGTTTGGGTGAAAAACAGAGACATTTTTGAGCTTCCGATGGAAAAGACAGCAGAAGAAAAGCGTGCAGAGGAAGAGTTTTTCCGACATTTGAAGGCTTGACTTCATGGATTGAAAAAGTGTAGAAGATGTAATATAATATCAATATGCTTTATTCAATAAGGGGGGAGCTAATATGGCAAAACAAATTGTTAAAACAATGATTGTAGCCGATGATAGTCGAAAAAGTATTACAAGCGCCGTAACAAGAGGCGCAGTTGGCGGATTTCTTATTGGGCCAGTAGGCCTGCTTGCTGCTGCATCTGCAAAAAACAAGAAAACAACGACTTTCGTTATTGAGTATAGCGATGGGTCCAGAGAAACAAAGACGGTAAAGACAAATAGTTCGGAATTTAAAAAACTTGCAAAGTATATTGCGATGTAGGTTGTTCTTTAATCTGATAGGCATATTTTCATGTATACCTTGCAATCCTTATTTTTGTATCGTAAGATGAGGATACAACGAAAAGGAGTGGTTTTATGAAATTTCAGAGAATCAGAGACATGATATGTGGTGCATTGATCGCTTCTTTGGTACTTTGCTCCGGAACGGTTGCCTTTGCAAAGGTGGCAAACATGACTATTCCTGTATCCTACAATAATATCAAGGTTGTTGTAGATGGGAAACAGCTGAGCACAAGCAAAGAACCTTTCACCTATGAAGGTACAACCTATCTTCCAATCAGAGCAGTAGCGGAAGCGGTTGGCAAAGATGTAACATGGGATGGCACAACCAAAACAGTTTATCTTGGAGAAGCACCTGCAATAATCTCTGCACCTAAAACGGCAGACGGTAAAAATAATGATATTGAAATCACCGGAGCAACGTTAGCGTATGAATATGGCATTCCGAAGTTGTATTTAGACTATAAAAACAATACCGACAGCGATATCATGAGATTTGATATTCATATCAATTGCTTTGACGCATACGGAAAAGGTGTCAATTCTCTATACCAAAATTATTTTATGATTGATAAATTGGAAAAGCAATCAAAGAATAACGGTGAATGGACGTTGTATGCAAATGGAACATCTATTGTACAGTTCGGTATATATAAATATCAAACGGCAGACGGAAGAACGGTGGAAATCCCTGAAAATGAAGTAAAATGGTGGCAAACAGAATACAAGGGATAATCATAAAAACAAAATAAAAACAAATCAACATGAAGCACTCACAAATGTGGGTGCTTTTTTCGTGGTAAGAAAAGGAGGTGAAAGCATGTCGGCAGGATATGACGGCAGTATCCGCATTGATACGAGGCTGAATACAAACGAGTTCAATAAGGGTGTGAAATCCATTGAAAAAGGGTTGAACAGCCTAATCGGTACCTTTAAGAAGTTGGCAGTTGCGGCAGGTCTGGCTCTGTCAATGAAGGCATCCATCAGTGCGGCTGAGGAAATGCAGAATGCTATGATGGGCTTGCAATCCGTTATGGAGGGTCAGGGACGCAGTTTCCAAAAGGCACAGAAGTTCATTAACGACTACATTTCAGATGGTCTGATTCCGGCCACACAGGCTGTGACGGCATACAAGAATCTTGCTCTGCGTGGGTATGATGACACACAGATCAAGCAGGTCATGGTCGCGCTGAAAGACAGTGCCGCATTCGGCAGACAGGCAAGCTACACCCTTGGCGAAGCAGTCGTAACAGCAACCGAAGGTTTGAAGAATGAAAACTCCATTTTGGTTGATAACGCAGGCGTTACAAAAAACGTAGCTAAGATGTGGGATGAATACGCAAAATCCATCGGTACAACAGCCAATAACCTCACCCATCAGCAAAAGATTCAGGCGGAAGTGAACGGTATTCTGGAAGAAACAAAATTTCAGACGGGGGATGCGGCGAAGATTGCCGGCAGTTATTCTGGACAGGTGCTGCAGTTGAGCTTTGCTTTCAATAATTTAAAAGTAGCTATCGGCAATGCGCTTATGCCGATGCTGCAGAAGATCATTCCGCCAATCATTGAGGTTATCAACTGGTTCACGAAGCTCGCAAACGTAGTGGCGCAGGTCACTGCGGCATTATTCGGCAAGGTTGTGAAGGTGAATAACCAGACAGCGAAAAGTGCGGCTGGAGCGGCTAATGCAACGTCTGGATTAGCAGATGCGGAGAAAAAAGCTGGTAATGCAGCTGAAAAGGCAGGCAAACAGGCGAAAAGTGCCCTTGCGGCATTTGACGAACTGAATGTTCTTGCCCAGGATACGGGCAGTGCGGATACGCCTGATACGACGATACCTGATGTAGGCGGAGCAGGAACCGATATTGTGACGGAAGATATCGGGGCAGGAATTGAGGTAAGCCCGGAGCTTATGGCAAGTCTGGATAGATTAAAAGAACTGCTGAGGCCTGCGGCAGAAGCTGCAGAAAGGCTGTGGGGAGAACTGGAACGTCTCGGCGGATTTGTATGGGATGGGCTGGTTGATTTTTACGAGAGTTTTTTGGTGCCTGTTGGACAATGGGTGCTTGGAGAAGGCCTGCCAAGATTTCTGGATATTATTACAGATGGTCTTTCAAAGGTAAACTGGCAGAAGATCAATGACGCATTGCATAAATTATGGTTGGCTCTGACACCTTTTGCGATACATATTGGCGAAGGTCTGCTCTGGTTTTTGGAAAATGTTCTTGTTCCGCTTGGTGTATGGACTCTGAATAATATCGTTCCTCTGGTCATTGAAGGAATTGCGGCGGCGATCAACATTCTGAACGCAGCTATAGATGCCTTGGCTCCTTTGGGTATTTGGCTATGGGAACACTTCTTATCTCCTATTGCGGAATGGACAGGCGGCATCATTGTATCCGTGTTGGAACTGCTTGTCCGTGCATTGGAGGGAGTCAGTAACTGGATCAGAGAAAATCAGGAGATTGTGCAGGCAATGACGGTCGTTGTTGGAGCATTTTTTGCGGCATGGGAGGCAACCTCTCTTGGGGTGTTTATTATAAATGCAGGCGGAGTTGTTGGCGCATTAGGAAAGATATCAGCAGCACTTTATGCAGCTACTGCAGCAAAGGTTGCAGATCAAGTAGTCATGGCACAACTGGTTCTATCTTACGCAAAGGATTTTGCAATGGCCTTGGCATCAAATGTAGTCAATCTGGCAAAGGATGCGGCGGCTTGGACGGCTTCCACAGCGGCGAAAGTAGCAAATACTGCCGCACAGATTGCGCAGACAGCCGCTGTCACAGCATGGAATGCCATCTGTAGTGTTGCGACAGCAGTAACAACAGCTTTTGGTGCAGCAGTTGCTTTCCTGACATCTCCCATTGGTCTGGTCGTAGTAGCGATCACAGGTTTGATTGCGGTGATTGCGCTGCTGATTACAAACTGGGATACCGTAAAGGAAAAGGCTTTATGGGTCTGGGAGCAGATTCAGGAAGGTTGGAAAGATGCTGCAACATGGTTTCAGGAAAAAGTTTTTGATCCTTTCCAAAAAGAGGTTAAAAAAACTGGAAACTTTTTTATTGGCATCATTAACGGAATGATTTCTGGTTTCGAGGGTTTTGTGAATTTTCTGATTGAGGGCATCAACAAAATCATTGATGGTTTCAATAAAATTCATTTCTCTATTCCAGACTGGGTGCCTGGAATCGGCGGTAAGTCTTGGGGATTCAATTTGGAACACGCTTCAAAGGTTTCTTTGGGTAGGGTTCCAAAGCTTGCCACAGGTGCGGTCATCCCGCCCAACCAAGAATTCCTTGCGGTCCTCGGCGACCAGAAAAGCGGGAGAAACTTGGAAGCCCCCGAAGGTCTGATCCGTCAGATCATGCGGGAAGAACTGGCCGGCATGATGGGCAGCGGAGACGTAAATGTTACAGTTGAGTTTACAGGAAGTCTGGCGCAGCTAGGCAGAGTTTTAAACCCTGTTATCACCAAAGAGCAGAAGCGCATCGGCAAAACGTTACAGACAGGAGGTGTATTGTAATGGCATTATTCAGCATTGACGGGGTGGAGTTTAACATCCCCTTGGTGGCACTGAAACGGGAATCCGCTGTGCTGGACAAATACGCCACCCGAACGGAGGGTGGCGACCTGCAGCGGGAGATTATCGGGGTTTATTACAATTACACCCTGACCTTCCCGGGGCTGAATCTGAATCGGGAAGAATATGACCGCCTGTGGAAAAAGGTCACGGAGCCTGTGGAATTTCACGACTTTGTGGTGCCTTCCTCCGATGGTGCGTTTTCCTTCCGTGGCTACATCACCACCAGCGGAGACGAACTGAAACGCAGCCATAACGGCAAGCATTACTGGGGCGGACTGAGCATCAAGCTGATTGCCAAAGCCCCTGCCAGACTGCCCGGGGAGGTGTAAGCCATGGAGACGAGCGTAAGCATTTCTTTTGGCTTGGTGGACGTGACAGCAAAACAGGATACCACTGCCGCCCTGCCCGACAGAAAAGCCTTTATCGACCCCCAGGATTTATCCTTGGAAGGGGTTTATGCGCCGAAGGTTGCCACATTGGAGCGAAATTATTTCAAGCTGGACGGCAGTTTTCGGCTGTTTCCTGAGAACCCGGAGGACTTTACGTGGGGGATTTGGTCGGAAAGCATGACAGGGGATGACGGGAGATTTTCCACGCCCCCTGTGCTGACCCTGACCTTTCAAGAGCTGCATGAAGCCATCGGGCTGACCTTTGAATTTGACCCATACGGGAACAACTACTGCGATGATCTGCTGATCCGCTGGTACCACGGTACAGAATTGATTCTGGAAAAGGCGTTCCATCCTGATAACTGGCGGTTTTCCTGTAGGGAGACGGTGCAGAATTACAATACAATCGAGATTGTGTTTTACGGGACAGCGCGCCCTCATCGGTATTTAAAGGTGCAGAATATCATGCACGGCATGAATAAGATGTTTGAGCGGGGTTCTTTGAAAACGGCTTCCCTTTTGGAGGAAATCGACCTTTCGGGGCTGACCATTTCTTCCAATGCACTGGAATTTACGGTCTATTCCGAGGACGATGATTTCAACATCTTCAACCCCAAAGGCGTATATGCCCTGCTGCAAAAGAAACAGCAGTTGACCGTTGAAGGGGACGAAAATGGCACCACCAAGCACCTTGGCACCTTCTATCTGGAGGACATGGAAATGGAAGGGGATAAGCTGCTTTCCATTTCCGCCCAGGACGGCATCGGTATCATGGACGGAACCAACTACAAGGGCGGCATCTACAGGGCGAAGCCTGCCCATGAACTGCTGAAGGAAATCATGGACGATGCGGGCTTTGGGTACACCTTGGACAGCAGTTTGCGGAATGTGCCTATAACGGGGTATCTGCCAATCTGTTCCCACAGAGAAGCCTTGCAGCACCTTGCCTTTGCTATCGGCGGCTATGTGACCACGGCAAGGAGCGGCACGGTCAACATCGTGGCGTTCCCTGATTTTTCCAATATCCCTACGGTTTCCATTGGCAGAGACAGGAAATTCATCGGTACCAAGGTGAAGATGCGTTCCCTGGTGACGGGGGTGAATGTGAAAGCCCATGAATACAGCCTGAGTGATGAAGTAGAGGAGCTTTGCAAGGTGACTTTAGCAGAGGGCAGGAACGAGATTTTGTTTTCTGAGCCTGCGGCGGAGATCACCCTTTCGGCAGGGACATTGGTGGAGAGCGGCGTCAATTACTGCATTGTGGAAGGTACAGCGGGCACGGTCTGCACCGTCAGTGGGAAAAAATACGTGGATACGGAAAAAACAGTGACCGTCAAGATGGCGGAATTACCCGCCGGGGACAAGGAAAACAACGTGGATGCCGACAGTACCCTACTGAACAGTACAAACGCTCAGAGTGCCGCCCAAAGGCTCTTTGACTACTATCAATACAGGATCGAACAGGATATCAGCTTCGTGATGAAAGAAGAGACTGTCGGGCTGCTGGCGGATATCGAGACGGAATACGGCGTGTACCGTGGGTCTGTAGTAGAAAGCATGGATACAGACTTGACGGGGGGATTTGTGACAAAGGCGGTGACAGTCGGTGAGTGATTGGAGAGAACCCATAACAGACAGAAGGGCGGCAGATGTGGAGGGAGCGGATACATCCTCCTTGACATGCCAGAAGGGCACACTGAATGCCGATGATTTGAACCGCATCGAGGGGAATTATCGGTACATCTTGGAGCATCTGGAGACAGATGCCATCTTCATTCCCCATGCCTACAGAAACAGAGAGGAGACTACCATTGAAACCATACAAACGGAAGAAGGAGGATTGGATGATACAACCCTCCTTTTGTTGCATGGGGAAAGTTTGGAAGACAACAGCAATTATGGTGTTATGCTTACTAATAATGGGGTTTCTGTTTCTGATGCGCAAAGCAAATTTGGAGGGAAATCTCTATACTTTGATGGAAGTTCCTACCTGGAAGCTGCTTTAGCTGTGGAAGGAGATGTTACCATTGACTGCTGGATGTACTTCACAGAATATGGATCCAGTTATCCCACTCCGTTCCAGCTTGCG
>CALCGT010000003.1 GCA_937901125.1 uncultured Clostridia bacterium
TGTACCAGACTATGAGTCTTTTTTTATCTGTTGCACTTAGATTGTAAATTCAAGAGACAAATAAAAAAGCAGATATAATAATCTGCTTTTCTGTCATAAAAACTTATTTAGGGTTTTAATCCCCTTCATTCATTTCTCTCTTAAATAATTCTTTCTGCACCTATTTTTATATTTTCAAAGCAATGTCTTAAGACAGTCTATAATTGCTTTGCAGTAAGGCATGTACTTGCCATTATCCATATTAGCATAGTAATCAATAAAAGTCTGTATCTCTTCCGGTGTATATTCAGTTTCATCCAAATACTCGGATTCCTCTATCGCTTGCCGTCGGTTTCTATTTAAATGATAACAATCTAAACCTAAATTATCCTTCATCTCCTTAGCAATATTAGATAAAGCGTTTCCTTGTATAATATGTATCTCTCCATCTGGAGAAAATTTAAAAAGATCTTCAATTCTAGCATCCAATGGAGAAATCATACCTGATATAAACCAATCATCTTTTTTATGTCCACAATAGCCTTCTTCTCCAACAATACCAAGGCCATTACAGGAAGCAAATAAATTATTATACTCTAAATCAATATCTTCAAATTTTGATTTTGGCCAAAAATGCTCTGTATGAGAAGATGATGCATCAATTCTTTTCATGCAGTAACAACAGATTTCCCCCTGCTCTTTTATTAATTCTTTACGGAGTCTTATTCTTTCGTTATCATTTATTGCAAAATCATCTTTATAAGTAGGCTTCCGCCGATTATTTCTTTGAAAATCGTCTTTCCATGTTTCAAACCAGTCAGGAGAGTTTTTCTTAATTATTTTTTTCATTCCTACGTCCTCTAGAAATTCTTACTCTAGCACCTGCTACACCATCTACACGACCACCAGATTTTCTGTCTAAGAAATCTGCAATTCGTTCAGCCTCATCATAATCTTTCTTATCAATACAAGCGTACATATTAGAAACCATCGACTTTATTTCTTTATTTACTGAAGATGTATGCAAAGCTTCTTCTAAAATAACATTTGTATCCCATCCAAAAAATGAAGTATATCTGTTTAATTCAGTTTTATTATCTTCTTTTGACAAAACAAATATATTTACATCTTCGCCGCATTCTCCAAGAATCTGCGGAGAATGTGTTGTAATAATAAATTGAATATTAGGGAATGTTTCCTTTAAAACACTTAAAACCTTTCTCTGCCAAGATACATGCATATGCAAATCCAATTCATCAATTAATACAACACCTGTACCATCTAATGGATTTTCTCTTTCTGGATTTGCTAAAGCCATTCTTCTCGCCAAGTCACCTAAGAGAGCAATCGTGCATTTTTCACCGTCTGAAAGCTGATTGATTTTTAAATATCTTCCGTTTTTCTTTACTTTCATAGCCAAAGGCTTTCTATCAATATAAATATCATCAAACCCATCTAACATAGAAAGCATGGCTGATTTTACTGCTCTCAAACTACGATCCTCGTAATCAGAATTCAATCTTGTTTTTTGTTCATTTTCGTAATCTTCTTGATTTCTAAACCATTTGAATAAATTTCTAAAATCAATCTTACTCTCAATTGCTTTATCAAATGCATCAAGTTTTCTAAATTCTTCCTTACTTGTTCTCAACGGAACATCTAAAACAAGCCGATTAACACCATAATTAACAAAAACCGGCATATTTTTCATGTCAACTGGTTCAATCCAATCACCATTATCATCATAAGGCTTAACAATATACCTTTCTTCAAAGGACTCGACTAAACTCTTTAATTTACTCATAGAATGTAATCTTTTCTTATCTCTTGAAATAGAACGTCCATATGCCGCCTCATGTTTATCTTCAAAAATAAAAGTAGCATCTATTTCTGCCTTAGTTCTTCCATAACTTATATCATC
This sequence comes from uncultured Clostridia bacterium, assembly GCA_937901125.1. Lineage (GTDB taxonomy): Bacteria > Bacillota > Clostridia > Lachnospirales > Anaerotignaceae > Anaerotignum_A. The sequence goes on from CALCGT010000003.1 coordinate 1,901, forward strand.
AATTTCTAATTCTGCTAATTTCTTTTTTGATGTAAGTTTTGCAATTATATTTGCATAGATTAGATCTATTGCTCTCAAAACTGTAGATTTGCCAACGCCATTAATACCAAAAATTATCGTAGTCTTTCCATCTAAAGGAATTGTTAAATTATCAATCCCCTTAAAATCAGATAATGTAAGTTCCTTTATCTTCATTGGCTACACCTCATATCATTAAATTACTAATAATCTAGTTATCACCCACTACATTCCTTAATAACAACCCATAGTCTAGAATGATTCAAACTAATTATATCATTTAAGACTAACTATTGCATCACTAAAAATTAGTTTTACACTCGCAATCTTTGATTATTCTACAAAATCTAAATTTTATAAAAAGCCATCTAAATATAATCAGATAGCTTTTTATATAATATACTCACTTCAATTTTTTTTACTTATTCAATCAAAAAAATCATGTAAAACCTCTTTAGATTTCCTTGCTGCAATAAATAAACAACCGGGAAGCATCCACATCGGAAAATCAAAAACATAGAAAAGCGCTTCTGCAATATATTTTACGAAACCCCCATACAGCAAACTTAATGCCAACATAAAAAGAAAGGTTTTCAACATACACATCCCAAATATAGTTAATTTTTCTTTCAAAGAAAAAGAAAGGTCACTCATTGATATAATCTTTTTAGCATCTATACCACACTCAATAATCCTATAAGTATATTTAAAATTTTTAATATTCTTTAATGGCAACTTACTAATATCTTCTTTTATTTGTTCAATCACATTTTTATTTATTCCTCCTAATTTGTAATGTTTTAAAATCAATCACTTTAGGTACAAATAATGTACCTTTTGGCAAATCGAGTAAATATTCAACCTCTTCCGCATTAATGCTTAAACCATATACTTTTGAAAGCTCTTCCATAAATTCATTTGGAGTAAAAACATTTTCCTGCAATAACATCATAACTGATATTTTCAGCAATGCCGGACTAGCAGTAATTAATATGTCATCCAAAGGTTCTTCCTTTCGCTGCCCTCTTCTCTGCATAGTCCTAATTAATGTTTGATATTCCTCTTTAGATATTATTCCTAATTTTTCTGATCTTCGAATCATCGCTGCAATGGAAACCTTCCATTTTTTCTTTAATTGTTTATAATAAGTAAGTGTTTGAGGTCCATTTTCAGCATCTTTTCTAAAAGTTTGCTCTGGAAGCAAAAATGCAACCGCAAATTCATTCGCTTCATTTTCTCTCCTCTTAAACTCTTCTTTTGTCAACTCTTCTATCTCTTCGCTCCATTCATGCAAACAAATGTGTCCTAACTCATGGGCAATATCAAAATGGATACGTGCTGCAGAAGTTTTATTACTCGAATACGCAATCAAATATGTTGCAGCATCTGCTGTTTCCACAAATTGGCTAAATGCATCCACATCATCTGTATTAGTACTAAAGGTCGTAACTAAAATACCATGCTGTTCAACCACTGATACCAAATTATCAATTGGACCTTGTCCCAAGCCCCAAACATCTCTCAACATAGCTGCAGCATTTTCTGGAGAACAATCATCAGATAATTTAATATCCTCATATGGTGGAAATTCTATATAATCCTGTAACATAGAATAAACCTGAGACAAAAAATCCATTTTTACAATCTGCTCACTACGATATTTTTTATTTGTCGTAAGCAGAGAGCGAAAATAAACAGTCCCAGAAGAATTAACCATTGATTGTTCATAAAAATAATTCACCGGGAAATTCAATGCTTTAGAAAGTCGATCCACAATACCTTTATCTGTAGGTTGACTCTTTGCAATCTCATACATTGACAATGTTTGGCGTTGACAACCAACTTGTTCTGCCAACTCCGCCACAGTCAATCCCCTATAAATTCGTGCTTTTTTCAAGCGTTCGCCATTAAATCTATTCTCCATAAGGGCACTCCTCTTTACAAAAATACATAACAAACCATATTGTTTACTTCAATATCGGCAAACAATCAAATCTAAACCAAAATAAAATTTTCACCCTTATTTATCTTTGGTAATATCCTGCTCCAAATCCTTTCTCTTTGGTTTATTTTTCTGTCTAGCAACAGCTTTCGCTTTTAAGCTAAGCCCTCTATTAGGTCTATTTTCTGCTGCATCAGGGTTAACTACTTTTTCTACAATGACACTTTCATGCGCAGAAATATATGCTGACCAATCCTGTTCACTGCCCTCTGCAATCTCAAGATCAGGAGTAACCATAACCGCACGAATATGCTTTAATTGATACCCCTCTGCGTCAAACAAAACCAGCACATGATTTCTAACAACCTCAATGTCTCCTTTTAGATCAGAAAGTAAAGTTTGGACTAACTCCGCTAACCTATCCTCATCCTCAAAGGTATGTGGAAAAAGGCAAAGCTGTTTTTGCTCGGCTATAAGCTCGTTATTAAACTGTTTTGCTAGCATGTCAACGTAATGCATGTGTACTCGTTTTCTCTGATATTTTCTAATCTCTGTAAAACGCTTCTCTCTCATTAAAGTAAAGATACACTGCGTTGTTTTTTCAAAAACGATGAGCATCTCCCACGGTCCACGATGTGCCTTTGCAATCGTACAATCCTGCGTTTCCAGCGTTTTAATGATATTTGTATTCATCAAATCCCAAATTCTAGCAGGAACACTATTCTTTGTTTGAAGGTCATTTTTTTGAATATCTTCACGGATTCCATCCCCCACAGCGTCTTCAACGCAACGAACCAATTTTTCTGCTAATTTTTCGGCAATATAATAACAATTTGTATGCATGCTCAACCTCCTTGCCCCTCACTTTTTGACTTAATTATAGGCGTTTCGCAACAAAATGTCAAGGATGCATGATATTTTTTCTTTTTGTATCAAAAACACCATATAACGGAATGTTAAATGGTGTTTTCTCTGTGATTATAGATTATAGATTTTAGTATTATATTCTTTTCAACTAAACCTTGATGTTACAAGGTTAAATCAGTTGTGTATAAAAGAGTGTCTCTACTGGGGCTACCGGTGCAACAGGCAGAGACGGTGAAAACGGCGCTACTGGGGCTACCGGCACTACCGGCAGAACCGGTGCTACTGGGGCTACGGGCAGAGACGGTGAAACCGGCGCTACTGGGGCCACAGGTGCTACAGGCGCTACTGGCGCTACCGGCAGAACCGGTGCTACTGGGGCTACGGGTAGAGACGGTGAAAACGGCGCTACAGGGGCCACAGGTGCTACTGGCGCTACTGGGGCTACCGGGGCAACAGGCGCTACAGGGGCCACAGGCGCTACTGGCGTTTGTACCTGCAACTGCACTTCCCAGGGAGAAATGGCAGTCAACGGCGGTATGGAATCCTTCAACATCCAAGGAGTCCCCACAGGCTGGAACATCAACGATGCTGATCTGGTAGAGCCCGATGACGACCAGGGTAATGTCCACTCCGGCAATTTCTCTGCTCGCCTCTTTGACGGTGCTATCCTTTCCCAGGACATCGACATCGAAAGCGGCTGCTTCTTTGAACTGAGCTTCTTCGCAAAGGGCAACGGCGCACAGGTACAGCTGGAAGCCTATGTCATCTTCTCTAATGACGACAGCTTGCAGCCCCGCGAAACCTGTATCCTCATCCGTGCCCAGGATATCCCTACGGATAACCGAAACTTCGGATTCTATCGTTTCATCACAGATCAGGCACCCAATGATGCCACCAACGCACGGATCGAATTCCGGGTAACAGCCAGCGGCGAGCAGTCTTTGAATCTGGACGATGTTTCGTTCTCTGTGAATTAAGCATCAAAAAAGCAGGTGGAATGTAGTGACGGCTTAAGAAAACATACTTTTTGGATTTCATTGATTTCTTAAAGCTGCACTGCGAGGATGTCCTGCTAAGAAAACATTTTGTTTTCTTAGCAGGACTCCTCTAAAACCACCTGCTTTTCTTATTCTGATAAAAATGCTTTGCCTTCCGCCACGATGGAAACTTTCCCCGTGATGGAAAGGGCTTCGATTTTTCCATTTTTATAGTCTGCTTCCACGCCCATGATGCCGCCGGGCTGTTTCAATTTGACAGAGACAGCTTTTCGCATTTTCTCCGCCAGATAGGCACCAATGGCAGAAGTGCCGCTGCCGCAGCCTCTTTCCCAGATCAGGCTGACATTTTCCACGGCAACGAGGGGGGTCAATTCGCCCTTTTCTTCATCGAAAAGAAGAATACCGAAAGCCGCAGGCATTTCACCTGCCCAGTTCTTTGCCGCCTGCTCCGCTTTTGCCACGCCATCCTCGCCCCAAAGGGACACAGGGACGATGATATGGGTGATGCCTTCAAAAACCACAGCAGTCAATTCCAATCTTTCGCCATCCAGGGTAAAGATTCTCTTTTCTATGGCCTTGGGCAAGGGCATGGCCACTCTGCCGGAAAAGCCCCTTTCTTCCCGTTTCATTTCACAGCAGACAAGGCTGTCTGCCCCGGAAACCTCCAGAATGATCTCTGTTTTTTCTCCCACGGGCAGTCCTTTTTCCTTCGCCAGCCACGCCGCCAGGGAAAGGGATGCATTCCCGCAAAATTCTCCCGCCATCATTTGCAGGCGCTTTTCCGCCAAAGGATTTTCAGGCTCCTCCATATAGCCTGCCTGCTCTGCATAAACACTGCCATAGGAGATCAGTTTCTCTGCCACCGCCAAATGCTGTTCCCTTGGCACAGGAGTCTGGATAAGAAGGGTCATATTTTCTGTCGGGCTGGTTTTGATGAATTTCAGTTCCACACGACCACTTCCTTACTGCTGGAAACGGCTCAGGAATGCTTTGGTACGCTCCTGTTTGGGGTTATTGATGAGTTCTTTGGGGTCGCCTTCCTCCACGATGACGCCGCCGTCCATAAAGATGACATGATTCGATACGTCACGAGCAAAGGACATTTCATGGGTTACGATAACCATTGTCATGTGTTCCGCCGCTAGGTCTTTGATAACTTTCAGGATCTCCCCTGTCAGTTCAGGGTCCAGGGCAGAAGTAGGCTCGTCGAAGAACAAAATTTTCGGCTTCATGGCCAGTGCACGGGCGATGGATACCCGCTGCTGCTGACCGCCGGACAGCTCGCAAGGATACGCATTTTCTTTATCGGACAGACCCATCTTTTTTAGCAATACCCTTGCTTCGGCATAAACCTCTTCCTTATTACGCTTGCCGATGAGGATGGGAGGTTCTGTGATATTCTTCATAACGGAATAATGGGGAAACAGATTGAAATTCTGGAACACCAGACCAAAATGCTGTTTGATCCCCTGCAAGGTTTCCTTATCGTTGTAAACAGCTTTGCCTTCTGCGTCTGCCTTGGCTGCATAATCGCCCAGATAGATCAGGTCGCCACCATCCATGGTTTCCAGCATAGTGGCACAGCGCAGCAGTGTGGATTTCCCGGAACCGGAAGGCCCGATGATGGAGACTACCTGCCCCTCCGATACAGAAAGGGAGATATCCTTCAATACTTCGTTATCGCCAAAGCTTTTGTTGCAATGATTGATTTCCAATACTTTCATGAGTAGCCCTCCTTCCTTAACGATAATAGCTCAGTTTCTTTTCGATCCGTTCCATCACGAATGCTACAATGGCATTGAAGATGAAATAGAACACACCTGCAACAAACAGAGGCATGATATTGGTCTGTGCCGCTGCGATCTGTTTTGCAACGGTGAACATTTCTTCATAAGTCAATACAAATGCCAGGGATGTATCCTTTACCAGTGTGATAACTTCATTAGTCACAGGGGGCAGTACCCGTTTCACCATCTGAGGGAAGATAATCTTGAAGAAGGTCTGGTTTTTGTTATATCCCAGAACAGATGCCGCTTCATACTGACCCACAGGAATGGATTCGATACCGGAACGGTAGATTTCTGCGAAATAAGCCGCATAGTTAATGGAGAAGCCAATGATGACTGCACCAAAACGATACCATCTGGGCATTGAAACGCCAAACATATAATAAGGGCCGAAAAATACCACCAAAAGCTGCAGCATTAGGGGCGTACCACGCAGGATGGCAATAAAAAATTTGATGATCGCCTGCAGGGGTTTACATTTGGACATACGCCCAAAAGCTACCACCAGCCCCAGAGGCATGGAAAACAGCAGCGTCAGCACAAAGATCAGCAGGGATGCTCCCATACCGCTGACCAGCTGCTGCATGATCACAGTAAAATTCATACGATTCTTTCCTTTCCTAAGATACTATTTGCAAAAAAACAATACCGCAAATAGTGCCGCTTTCTTTTTTTGCTTTTATGGATAAACGCAGGAAAAGGCGGCAGGATAGCCCCGCCGTCTTTACCGTTTTTTCTGATACTGATATTCGATTATTTGCCCAGACAAACCATCTGATCCAGATTATAATCTTTGTATTTGGAAGCGATTTCCATGAATGTACCATCTTCCACCATTTCATTCAGAGTAGCCTGCACCTGATCTCTCAGTTCTTCATTGCCCAGCTTAAAGCCGATGGCATACTGTTCTGTGGACAGGGGTTCTTCCAGCATTCTGAATTTATCGGATTTTGTTGTCAGCTGATACTGTGCTACGCCGATATCTACTGCGATGGCATCATTTGTGCCTGCTTCCAAGTTCATGAATGCTGTGTTGTAATCCGCGATTTCATCCAGAGATGCGAAGGAAGCAACAACGTCTGCTTTGGATTCATCCTGCAGTGCTGTCAGGGCAGAGGAACCAGCCTGTGTGATGACATGTTTACCTGCCAGATCTGCTTCTGTCTGGATATCGGAATCTACTCTTACTACATAAACGATGCTGTTGTCAACATAAGGTTCAGAGAAAGTATATTTGTCTTCTCTGCCGTTCATTGTGAAGCCATTCCAAATACAGTCGATAGAACCGCTGTTCAGTTCCATATCTTTTGCGTTCCAATCGATGGGCTGTTTTACCAGTTCCCAACCGTTTCTTGCGCAAACCTCTGCAGCCAGTTCTAGGTCAAAACCGGTGTAGTCGCCGTCTTCTGTTCTGTAGCCGTAAGGAGGATATTCTGCGTCGAAACCAACTGTAAATGTGGTTCTTTCTGCTGCTGTATCCTCTGCGGGTGCAGCTTCTTCAGAGCCGCCGCAGCCAGCCAGCATCGTAACGCCCATAACCATTGTTAAAAACAGTGCTAAGTATTTTTTCATCTTGTATCGTCCCCTTTTTATTTTCTTATTTATGATATGTGGAAGGTCTCCCTTCGCTCTTCATTATATTATCACATTACCACACTAAAGTAAAGCCAAGGTTTTTCTCTGTTTCCCCTATTTTTTTGTGCAGGCTATACAGAAAAAAGGCGTTCCTTTCCAGAAACGCCCTTCTGTTTTCCATTATTCTGCTCTTGCTCTGATTCTTGTTACAACGCCATCATCATTTACGGTCAATGTGACAAAGCAGTCATCATTGTTATCCTCACAATGTCCAAAGAATTTTTTCAACCCCCTCAGGCTGGAAGCATAGTCGTCGGGTTTATCATACCATCTTTCGTTGACATTCGCAGAAAAACTGTAGGAAACCGTTACACTGCTCTTGACATCATATGTGTATCTGTTGCCATCGTTATCCTTAATGATGATCTCGTCATCATCGGGATAAACTTTATACAGGTCGCCCTTATTCGGTTTTTCTTCTTCCCATGCTGCTTCGACCCTCGTTACCTTGCCGCTGCTGTTATAGGTCAGCTCTACCTTGATCTTATTATCGCTGTCTGTATAATCCAGTTCATTGTTCAACTTTCTCAGAGAAATGCTGTCGCCGTCCAGGGTCAGCTTCGCAGTGCTTGCCAATTCCAATACCACATCGATGCTGCCCGCGCTTACGGTGATAGTTTCCTTATCTTCATTGATATCCTTCAGAACACCTTTCTCCACTTCCTTGATCTCTGCTTTGACCTTGGAAACTCTGTTGCTGCTGTTGAATTCCAATTCTGCCTCAAAAACATAAGTGTCATAGTTATCCTTCAGGTCAGCGATTTCTCTGCTCTTGCCATTGATCTTGATATCCACATCACTGGCAAATTTATAGGTGATCTCCTTACTGCCTGTCTTGATGGTAATCTCGCTGTTGGTGACCTTGGTTACTTCCCCTTCAGAGCCTGCCGCATTCTTGGATTTTGCGATGATCTCTGTTACATAATCATCTCTATCCACATCCAGCTCTACGGTAAACGCCTTTCCATCCTCATTAAAGGCTCTCTTCAAAGCAGTATAACTACTTTTCTTGCCATCGATCTCAACATCCACATCATCGGCATCTACACGATAGGGATATTCTTCCCCTGCAGCCTCGATCTTGATGCTGCGGATATTCATGTAAATCAAAGTGCCCTTTGTCTCATCTTCCTGATCTTTGATAGTGATGCCCGTTACCTCATTTTTGCTGTTCAACTTCAGGGAAACCGTATAATTATACTCATCATAACTGCTCTTCAGTCTGCTGAAAGTCATGGTCTTGCCATCCTTCTTGATGGAAATGTCTCCATCCGTCAGAGGATATTCATATTCCCTGCTACCTGCCTTGATGGTGATTTTGGAGTTTGTCAAATCTGCCAAATACCCTTCTGTGGGGTTATTAGCATTTTTCACCGCTTTGATCTTGGTGACACGTTTATCCTCATTCAATGTCAGGGTCGCATCATATTTCATATCCTCCATGGCATCCTGCAGTTTGCTGACAGAAGATTTTTTCCCTTCCAGTTCCACTTCCACGCCATTGGCCAGACGGAATTCATCCTTGGAAGAGCCATTCTTTACCGTAATTCTGGTATCTGTCAAATCCACCAATTCGTAAGTTTCTTCCGTTGTCTTTTTGATACCTGCTTTGGAATAGGTCACTTCGATGGCACTCATATACTGCCCTTCGTAAATCACTTTTACCGTATCGCCTGTGCCGATATCTTCAAAGCCAATTTTTTCGCCATCATATTTTGCTATTGCAGAACCCTTGGTGCCAAAAAGACTCAGGGTGGTGCTGGAATTTGTACGCATGGTCAGGAAAAGATCCCCATTTTGCATCACTCTGCTGTCAGTGACTGTACCGACAACGGTGCTTTCTTTTTTCACTACAGGGGCATCTTCCTTGGTTTTTGTCAGTTTATTGTAGGATTTTACAGAAAGGACTGCCATTTCCGCCCGGGTGATATTTTTCTTGGGATTGAATTTGTTATCGGAATCCCCAACCATCAGATTGGCTCTGTTCAGCAAATCCAGATAAGGCACTGCTGCCGCAGAGACCTGAGACACATCATAATAAGACAGAGAAGCACCGGATTTGATGTCGTACCCATTGACCGTATCCAGAGCTTTCCCAAAAATCACACCGACATCCTCACGGTTGGCATATTTTGTGCCATCCTGCAGTTTATTCAGTTCTGCTGTGGTCAGGATGCTGTTTTCCAGACCGTATGCCGTTGCCTTATAGGCCCACGCAGGGATATTATAGGCACTGATGACAGGTTTCCATTTGGTCACTGTGGCATCGTTCACGTCCTGCTTGGTATAAACCTTCATAATAGAATACATCAGCTGTACCGCTTCGCAGTAAGTCACGTTGTTTCTGGGCTTGCAGTAGCGTTTGCCATTTTCCTCATAGCCGCTCATCAGCCCCAGCTCCGCCGCCTGATTCAGAAATGGCTTGAAGCCAGACCAGGTGACTGTATCAATATCCGCAAAAGAGGCGCCATAGGCTGTGATGCCCATGCTTCCCAGCATCAGGCTGGCCGCCGTTGCAAATGCAATGATCTTTTTCATGATCTTTACCCCCTTTTCAAAAATCCCTTTTCGCTCCTTCTCTTCATCAGGACAGATTTTGATATCTTAATTGTATCACAATCGCAGGAAAAAAGTTCTTTCGCTTTCCTTAATATTTCTGCAAATCCCAGTAAAATCCTGCTTTTTCAGGAAAGATTTACTGATTTTGACGCAAAGGAAAATGAGATTGTTCCTTTTTCCAAAGAAAATTTGGGGAAGGCAGATTCTTTTCCCAATACTCCCTCAGTTCCATTCCAGTTTCGTCCCTACTGCCACCTCTGTCACAGGGCTGACAGCGTGCAGGGCAGCCCGCACGGCAAAGGAAGTGCAGTGGCAGGGATATAATTCAGGAATCTTTTCATCCTTTAAAAAGGCGATGGTCTCCTTTGCCCGCTCATCCACATCAAACAAATGGAATCCACCCAAAACGCTCTGCACCTTTTCCACCCCTGTCAGCTTTTTGGCGTAGGCGATGATATTGCAGATGCCTACATGGGAACAGCCGGTGATGATAGAAAGCCCCTTTTCCCCCACATAAGCCAGAGCCGTATCATCCGCGATATCGTCCGCTTCTTTTTTGCCATCCTTTTCGATGGTACCGATGGCATAGGCAGGCTCAAAATCCAATGTATGAGGGATTTCCCCCAGCCAGACCAATTTTTCTGTCAGCCAGACAGGTTCTTTTGTCAGATGCAGTTCCAATTTTTCCGTCAATTCCTCCCGAGAAACAGGACTGCCGATGTCCATGCCATTCCATTCATGGGGCAAAAGGGCATCGGGATGGGCGATCAGCTTCGGCTTCTTAGAAAAATCCAATTCCAGCAGAGACTCCAACCCCCCGGTATGATCGTTATGGGAATGGGAAAGGAGGATCGCTTCTGCCTTTGTCATATCAATGCCCATTCCCTTCGCATTTTTCAGGAATGCATCGGAATACCCCGCATCAAAAAGGAACCATTTTCCCTCCGTTTCCAGCCAGTAGGACACGGCAGGCTCCCCCAGATAATACACATCGATCTCGGTATGGTTATCCATCAATATCGTCAGCTTCACTTCTATCACTCCATTTTTAAAATATCAATAAAATTTATTTTATTCTTATTCCGTCATTTTTTCTCTGATTCTTGCAGTCTTTTCTTCACCATACCATAGAAAAAGCCCCTTTGCAATCGTGATTCTGCCAGTTGACAGATGGACTTCTTTTCTGTAATGTATGCAAATAAGAACATTTATTTTTAGGAGGGATTTCCCATGAAAAAACACGAATTACAAACCCCTGCCATTCTGCTGGACATGGATGCGCTGGAAAACAATATCAAATCCTGGCAAGCACTCTGCGATGCCAACGGCAAGGAAATGTGGCCCATGATCAAAACCCATAAAAGCTCCACTCTAGCGAAAATGCAGATGGATGCAGGGGCAACAGGCTTCCTCTGCGGCACACTGGATGAATGCGAAATGGTTTACAACCTGGGTGCAAAGCATATCATGTATGCCTACCCCACAGCAAACCCTGTAAACCTGAAACGGCTGATGCCCATTGCCATGGATGCAGAACTCATCATCCGTCTGGATACCGTTCCCGCTGCGGAAATTTTGAACGCAGAAGCAGAAAAAGCAGGGGTAACTGTTTCCTATACCATCATCGTAGATATGGACTTCCACCGTTTCGGTATGCCTGCAGATAAAGTGGTTGATTTTGCCAAGGCAGTGGCTCCCCTGAAAAACCTGAAATTCCGCGGTATTTCCACTCATCCCGGTCAGGTTTACGGCTGCACCACAAGAGAGGCCCTGGAAGCAGTGGCACAGCTGGAAAAAGATACCATGAAACAGGCTGCGGATGCACTGGCGGCTGCCGGGTTCCCCTGCGAAATCGTTTCTTCCGGTTCTACCCCTACCTTTAAAATCGCAGTGAAAGACAAAACCATCAACGTCAGCCATCCCGGCAACTACACCTTCTTCGATAATATCCAGATGGCTCTGGGCACCTGCGACGAAGCTGCTTGCTCCCTGCGGGTATTGGCAACAGTGGTTTCCAATCCCTCTGAAGGCTTCTATCTCTTTGATGCAGGCTCCAAATGCTTGGGTCTGGATCAGGGCGCCCATGGCAATTCCGCTATCAAAGGCTTCGGTTATGTCGTTGGTCATCCAGAACTGACCATTGTTGGTCTGTCTGAGGAAGTTGCTAAAGTAAAAGCTGATGGTGCGTGCGATCTGAAGATCGGAGACAAAGTAGAAATCATCCCCAACCATTCTTGCTCTTCCGCAAACAACACCAGCTGGTACACCTGCGTGCGTGGCGATGAAGTGTTGGATTTCATGGAAGTTGATGTGAGAGAAAACAGCAAGAAAAAAGGCTGATAACGAAGGAAAGGGAGCCCCCCCTGTTGGGGGACTCCCTTTTTGGCTGTAGACAACTTTATTTTGAGACAGCGGAAGGGTTTGGGAAACGGAAACGTTTCCCAAATGAAATCCGCAGGAGGAGTTCTCCTCCGACGAGGAACACAGCGGGTTTCAAGGCTCTTGAGCCGATGGAACTCGTCTGTTTATTCTTCTGTCTAAACAACATCCTGATTTCGCCTTAGGCGTTTCGCGTCTTATTTAAAAATTTCGCTGGAAACGTATGCCACGCCGCCCTTCAGTTCACTGGGCATAGCAGCCTTCATTGCCATATCGCCATCCACCACATAGGTATCACTGCCTACTATGATTTCCATGGAAACGCCTTCCTTCTCCAGCAGGATGGGTTTGTTCTTACCCTGCCATTTTACATTATAGCCATTTGCTTCTGCAGTTTCTCTTAGCGGAACCATTGTTGCTGTTTCCAGTTCTGTTTCGCCTGTGGGTACTTCCGCTGTTGTCAGCAGCAGCACGAAGGACGGCGTTGTCTGAGCAGGGATGCTTCTTGTTGTTGCCCCATAGAATACCAGTGCATCCTGACCCTTTACATCTTCTGCAAACAGTCTGATCTTTGCCCCCTGCAGGTTCTGGATGTCTGTTTTTTCGGAGATGTTCAGTTTCAGCGTGTTTTTCATATCTGTCAGGTCATTGTCAAAGTGCCCTACTGTAAAGAAACCGGCATCGGCATTGGCAACCACTGCTGTCACCTTGCCCAGGTAAGGGGGCATGCTCATGCCCATAGGGCCGTTGGCATCATATACAACCGCAACCTCCATGCCTTCTGTCAGGTCTGCCGCTGTCAGGTAGGAACCATCTTCTCTGTTTACAACGATTGTATTGCTGTTTACTGCAAAACGTAGACCGCCCTGTTCGTTGTCGATTTCCACGATGGAAATGCCCTCTGTAACGGATGCTTCTACGGAAATCACCTTACCGCTCTGGCTGATGAAAGCCGCTTCCTGTGCTTCTGCCATGATTGTTTCGATAGATGTATTTTCTACTGTGGAAATCAGTGTTGCTTCTTCCGCAAATGCAGTTGCTGTGCCCAGCATTGTCAGTACCATACCCATTGCCATAACTTTTGTCAGATTCTTTTTCATATTTATTTCCTCCTAGATAATGTAGTATAAGTTTCTTTTTTGTGTTACATATCATCAGACGGAGGCTATTTGGAAAAGTTCCCGTTTTTTAAAGAATCTTTTTATTTTTTTCTGACGGGGTAGCAGACCTCCGTCACAAATTCCTCTGGATTGTCCGTTTCATGAGGGCTGACATGATAAATATTGAACGTCAGCCCATCGTATTCATAGCCATTATCCCGAATCCACTGGGCAACTGCCGCGTTGACCTCATTGATAAGGTTGTAAGGTCCTTTATAAGTGGCAGAAGCAAAGGTCACCGCAGGCAGTGTCTTGAATTTCACATGTTCTGTGTCAGAGTATGTCCCCTTCACAGTTTTCTGGGCTTCCACATCTACATCTTTTTCCTTATATTCTCCGTCATGGAACACCACACTGCAATAGCAGGGGTCATCGGGAATCAGGTGCAGCTTTTCTGTTTCACTGACCAATACGCCCCACAGCATGCCTTCCTGTTCATAACAGGGGATCGTCATACGAACAGTAGCCGCATAGCGTTCCGGCAATGTTTTCAAAACCACATTATATTTCATTGCATTTTCATCCTTTCTCATCCGCTCTCTTGATGTTTCCAGAAGCCGCAGCCTCTCTGCTGCCTGCTGCACCAATGTGCGCAGTTCTGCCTCTTTCTCCGAAAAATATCGCTCCAGCACTTCCTTGTTTCCATAAGCAAGCAATATCTCTCCAATGGCGGCAAGGCTGAAGCCCATATTTTTCAGCTCCGCGATACGCCCCACCAAAAGAAGCTGTTCCTCGCTGTAATAGCGGTAGCCTGTGCAGGAGTCGATCTGAAAGGGCTTCAGCAGGCCCATTTCATCATAATGGCGCAGCATACGAATGCTGACTCTGGACAGTTTCGAAAATTCTCCTATTTTTAACATGATCTTACCTCCGGATCCAATCGGTTTTCGAGCTCATCATAAGAATACTACCTGCCATAATGGGAGAGTCAAGGGAGAAAAAGAAAAAAAGCCACCAATATCTGAAAAAGATATCAGCAGCTTTTCCTCACTGTTCATCCACAAATTCGATTCTATCCATCTGAGCTTTAAAATTCGCACGGAATTTGATCAAAAATTCCTGACGCAGCAAATTCTGCTCCACTTTTTCTTCTTCTGTCAGACCAACGGTCTTTGCTTTTCTTGCCAGTTCGTTGATCCGTTTCGTCAAGGGTGTCAGTTCCTCCATTTTTATTCTCCTATCACAGTAAAAATCGTATCATTCTCTACTTCGGGCAGGAATTCATCCTTCTGCCCGCATCCGCTGAAAAACAAGCCCAGCAGCAGAAAAAATAAAACCGCCTTACAAATCGATGATTTCTGCATTTGCCACCGCTTCTTCCAGTAATCGATCCAGTTCTGTCAGTTTATGCTCCGCTTTTTCGATATAGTTCAAACGGGGCTTTGTTACAGGATGCTTTGCCACGAAAACCGTACAACAGTCTTCGTAGGGACGGATGGAAATTTCGAAAGTGCCAATCTGTTCTGCTCTCTGGATGATCTCTGCCTTATCCATCCCTGCCAAAGGACGCAGCACAGGCAGGTCGCAAACAGCATTGATGACCTGAATGCCCTGCATGGTCTGGCTGGCAACCTGACCTACACTTTCCCCTGTTACCAGAGCCAAGGCGCCATCTTTATGGGCGATCATTTCTGCCGCCCGCATCATGGCACGTTTCAGGTGGATAGTCAGTCTGTCATGGGCTGTGTTGTCCAGAAGATACAACTGCAATTCCGTAAAGGGAACCACATACAAACGGAATTCCCCTGTAAAATCCGCAATTCTCTTTGCCAGATCAATGACCTTTTCCTTCGCCCATTCACTGGTATAGGGAGGGCTATGGAAATATACGCCTTCCACTTCCACGCCCCGCTTTGCCATCATCCAGGTAGCCACAGGGCTGTCGATGCCACCGGAAAGAAGGCTGACTGCCTTGCCGTTGCTGCCGTAGGGCAAACCGCCGTAGGTGCGGATGATCTTGGAATGGAGGTACACGCTGTTTCTGATTTCGATGTTCAGTGTCACATCGGGATTTTTTACGTCTACCTTCATATTGGGCATATTGTCCAGAATATATGCACCAACCTCCATGCTCAGCTCCATGGAGTGCATGGGAAATTTCTTATTGGCACGGCGGGTATTTACCTTAAATGTCATTTCTTTATCGCCATAGAATTCCTGCATATGCGCCAGAGATTCCTTGCAGATTGTGTCAAATTCCGCATCATCCAGACGGACACCGGGACAAATGGAATGGAGACCAAAAATCGTTTCCAGCTTAGGAATCGTCAGGTCATAATCCAGTTCACCGCCGCGGTCTTCTACAATCAGGCGACCGGGGTCACGGACAACATAGTAGTTGCCGTAAGAGTCCAGATTTTTTCGGATCGCAGAGATCAGGCGGTTGATGAAGATATATTTATTGTTGCCGCGCATGGCGATCTCGCCGTATTTTACGATCAAAACCTTTTCTGCCATTATTTTCTCCTTTTCTCTTGAGGCTCTGCCCCAAACCCCGGCAGGGAAATAATTCCCTTGCACCCCTATTTGCAGCAAAATGTATATTTTGCTGCGGTATCGGGTCGAGGGGGTGACCCCCTCTTGGGAGTTTGAGGGTGAAACCCTCAAGGTTTTTATCTATTATATTTTCGGAAGAAGGGAACTAACTCATTCAGAGCGGCTAAGCACTCTTTCGCCTCTTCCACCGTATTATACCGGCAGAAGCTGAAGCGGATCGCCCCTTCTATCTCCTGAAACGGCAAGCCCATAGCTGTCAACACAGGGCTGCCCACTTTTTTCTTACTATCACAAGCAGAGCCAGCAGAAACCACGATGCCCTTACTTTCCAAGGCATGCAGCAATACCTCACTGCGGAGCCCTTTGAAGGTCACATTCAGCACATAAGGGCTGGCATCTTCCAGAGAATCACCGTTCAGCTGCGTATCGGGCATAGCAAGGATGCCTTCCAGCAGGACTTTTTTCACTTCTCTCACATGCTCAATGCTTTCCTTCATGGCTTTGAAGGCTTCATCGCAGGCAACACCTAGAGCCGCTGCACCAGGGCCGTTTTCCGTACCAGGACGCTGGCCTCTCTGCTGACCGCCCCCCAGCATCAGGGGTTTCACTTTCAGGCCTTTTCTCATATACAACATCCCAACGCCCTTGGGACCATGGATCTTATGAGCGCTCATGGTCAGCAGGTCGATCTTCATTTTTTCCACATCAATGGGGTATTTGCCAAAGGCCTGCACCGCATCCACATGGAACAGGCAGTTAGGGTTCTTTTCTTTGATCAGCTTACCGATAGCTGCGGCATCTTGAATTGTCCCTGTTTCATTATTGACCAAAATGATGCTCACCAGAACCGTATCAAGACGGATGGCATTTGCCAGTTCTTCCAGAGAAATGTGTCCCTGTCTGTCTACCTTTAAGAAGGTAATTTCGCATCCCTGCTCTTCCAGATGCTTCATGGGATTTTTTACAGCAGGATGTTCAATTTCTGTTGTAATGAAATGCTGTCCCTGTCTTTTATAGCCTTCCGCTGTACCGTAGATAGCCCAGTTGTCGCCTTCTGTACCGCCGCTGGTAAAGAACACCTCTTCATATTTACAATGGATGCCGCGGGCGATAATCTCCGCCGCATTTCTGATTTCCTTTTCCGCTGCCAACCCCATAGCACTGACAGAGGCAGGATTGCCATATTGTTCGCAGAGCATCATGCTCATTTTTTCCGCCACAGAAGGCAATGCCCTCGTCGTAGCAGCATTATCGAAATAAATCATTTATCTCATTCCTTTCTGAGCCTTTAGAGACGCTGTCTCCAAACCTCTGGCAAGGACGTTGTCCCTGCACCCTACGAGGGGATAATCCCCTCTCCCCTATTCGCTTTCGGCATGAAAAAGACTTTCTCATGCCATTTTTATCCTAATTCATATAATAATAATGCCGTCGTCATCATCCCGGCCGTTTCCGTCCGCAGGATGCGTTTTCCTAAGGTGATGGGCGTAATGCCGTTTTCCTGCGCCAGTGCGATCTCTTCCTCAGCAAAACCACCTTCGGGGCCAATGAAAACGCCGATACTTTCGCCTTGGAAACCCTGCACAAATTGACGGATGCCCGTTTCCTGTTCCTTTTCATAGGGAATGATAGCACCGTCTAATTCCCTGGCTTCCACCACAGCTTCCTTGAATTTCAGCACCTGCTGACCGATTTCGGGGATCTTACCTCTGCCGCTCTGTTTTGCGGCGGCTTCGGCGATCTTCTGCCAGCGTTCCAGTTTCTTGCTTTCTTTTTTATCCAGTTTTACGATGGCACGTTCGGTGCTGACCGCCACGATGCGGTCTACTCCCAGTTCCACACATTTCTGAATAATCAGCTCCATTTTATCCGCCTTGGGCAGCCCCTGATACAAAGTGATCTTTGTCTTAGGCTCTGTTTCGCAGACCTCATTAGAAAGGATATCCAACAAAACGCCCCGCTCCAAAGATACGATGCGGCACTGATAGTCCATGCCCTCCCCATCGCAGAGGGTAAGTTCCTCGCCCTCTCTCGCCCGCAAAACGGTTTTGATATGCTTTTCATCCTCCCCGAAGAGCTGCACCTGTCCACGGCTGATGTCATTTTTGTTGAAGAAAAATTTGGGCATCCTTCTCACCCCTCGTACCTAGATGCGATCGCCACCCAGCCTTTTTTCTCACGAATATCTTCTACCTTGAAGCCACCTGCTTCCAGTGCCGCCAGAACGTCCTCTTTCCGTTCGGTGATGATGCCGCTGGAAAGGAAGATACCGCCATCTTTAATATAATCGGGCACCTGCTTTGTCAGGGCGATAATGATATCCGCCACGATATTGGCTTCTACCATATCGTATTTTTTACCGCTGTATTTCTGGTGCAGTTTTACATCCTCCAGGATATTCCCGGCGCATACATGATACTTTTCTCTGGGGAGATGATTCATGTCGCTGTTTTCATAGGCGATATGGATAGCATTGGGGTCGATATCCACGGCATCCGCTTCCTTTGCATCCAGCAGCAGAGAAGCGATGGATAAAATACCGCTGCCGCAGCCGATATCCAGAACCATATCATCTTTTTTCACATATTTTTCGATCAGCTCCATGCAAAGCTGTGTGGTTTCATGGGTACCTGTACCAAAAATATGACCGGGGTCGATCTTCAAAATGATCTTATCTGTTTCTTCTGTCAATTCTTCCCAGGAGGGCTTGATCATGATTTTTTCGCCCACAGGGAAGGGTTTGAAATACTTCTTCCAGTTATTTGCCCAGTCCTCTTCCTGCACATTTTTCATGGTCAGCTCCAAAGAACCCAAATCCAGTTCCTTTTCGGATTCCTTTACAGCAGCCAATGCGCCTTTGATCTGGGCCAGCTGTTCTCTGCCATACAGATTATCTCTCAGGAAAAAGGTAATGCCTGTTTCCAGCTGATTTTTTTCTTCCACCAGTTCATCAGCTACATAGTCCCACTCTCTGTTGGGATTTTCCAAAAATTCTGCAAAGTCAGAGGTATCGTGGATCATCAGACCCGTCAGCCCACACTGATACAACACGCCCTCCACAGGTTCCAGCCCCATCTGGCTGGTAGATACGAATACTTCGATCCATTCCATTGGGATAGTCTCCTTTCAAAATATAGTCCGGGAAAGAGAAACCGCCCGTAGCAGGAAACCTTCCTGCCATCGTCGCTTTCTCCTTCCTTAATATACAACATCCACAGACAAAGTCTGTGGAACAGCCGCTTACGTTTTCTGCGGTCATACTATAAAAACAGGAAAAAGCCGTCCGAAAAATTGGTAGACGGCTTTATATTATTTGTCGTAGAGCTCGCATACTTCCCGATAGCTTTCGGGTGTACCGATATCATAGCATTCCCCTTCAAAGGTATAGGCATAAACTTCTTTTCTCCGATACAGCCATGCAGGGAAGTTCCCGGGAGCATCGGGCTTATTGCCCGCCGCCAGGTATTCGGCGATCATGGGAACCGTTTCCTTTTTATAGAGATATGCGGCAAATACTACCGTATTGGACTTGGGTTTTGCGGGTTTTTCTTCGATATCCAGGACTTTTCCCTTTTCATCCAGCAGGGCAATGCCAAACTGGGACAGGGCCGCTTCATCCTCCCAAACCTTTACACAAACACAGTCCCGATCTTTCCGATGGAAATAATCCACATATTCTCTCAGGGAATATGTAAAGAAATTATCACCAGCAATGACCATCAGATCATCGTCGATCTTCATTTCATCGATGACGAAAGAAATGTCGCCGATGGCGCCTCTCTTATTAGAGTCATCTGTGGTGCCGTCGTTCAATACTGTGATGGGGGCACAGCTTTTGGCTTTTTTTGCCCAATCCTCGAAATCTTTGGCAAATTTATCGTTGGAAACAACATAAATCTCGTCCAGTTCTTCGATAGTATCCATCTGTTCTACGATATGATCAATGATTGGTTTCTTACCAATGGGGAGCAAAGCCTTCGGCGTATGCAGTGTCAGGGGATATAATCTTGTGGCATAGCCCGCCGCCAAAATAATGGCTTTCATCTTCTCTCCTCCTTCATGTGTCTCTCATCCATCCTTCCCGAAAAGGCCATCGCAGATCTCCTGCAATGTTTTCGGCAAAGGAGCCGTCATTTCCTTTCCATACAGGTAACCTAGAGGGCCATCCTTTTCCTTCCATTCCACACGGATAGCGTGGAGAAACTGATTGGAAAGGGCATATTCTTCCCGGAACTTTTGATTGGAATGTTCCGAACCATATTTTCTGTCGCCCAACACAGGATGTCCGATGGACTGCATATGGGCACGAATCTGGTGGGTCTTCCCTGTAATCAGGTGGATCTCCAGAAGGGTATAGCCCTTTGCACAGGCAATGGGGCGATATTTTGTCATCGTCTTTTTCCCGCTGCCTTCCCGTTTGGAAATGCGCACTTGATTTTTTTCTTCATCCTTCGTCAGATAGGCTGTGATCTCCCCGGCTTCGCGAATTTCTCCGGCAACCAATGTCAGATAATATTTATCTAGCTTATGGCTGCGAATCGTCTCATTCACCGCCTGCACCCCCTTCAGGGTCTTCCCTGCAATAACGATGCCGCTGGTGTTTCTGTCCAGTCGGTTGCAGAGAGCAGGGGTGAAGCTGCTGTCCGCTTCAGGCAGATACTGCCCCTTCTGATAAAGGTAATATAAGATTTGGTCGATCAAAGTGTCCTTGTCGCTGCTTTTTTCCGGATGGGTCAAAAGCCCTGCCGGCTTGGAAACCACCAGGATATCATCATCCTCGTAAACGATGGCAAAATGACGCTTTGCCTCGGCAACGGTCTTTTCCTCCATAAAGGAAGAAATAGTCTCCTCCGCCAGATAAAGCTGGAGGGTATCGCCCGCTTTCAGCAGTTCGCTACCCTCCGCTCTGCCGCCGTTGTATTTGATGCGTTTTTTCCGCAGCATCTTATACAGAAAGCCCTTGGAGGCCTTGTTCATATATTTCAGCAGGAACTTGTCCAGCCTTTGATTTTCCTCATTTTTGGTGATTCTGATCTCTTTCAAGGCTTTTCCTCCAGAGAATTAGCTGTGGATCCATGCCAGATATGCGCTGATAAAGTTATCGATTTCGCCATCCATCACAGCATCGACCTTACCTGTTTCTTCACCGGTACGATGATCCTTTACCAAAGTGTAGGGCATGAATACGTAGGAACGGATCTGGCTGCCCCAGCCGATTTCCTTCACATCCCCACGGATTTCCGCCAGCTTCTGCATCTGTTCTTCCAGCTTCAAGGCAAGCAGCTTACTTCTCAGCATCTTGAAGGCTTTGTCCTTATTGGCAAACTGGCTTCTCTCTTCCTGGCAGGCTACCACTACGCCTGTAGGGAAGTGAGTGATACGGACAGCAGAGGATGTTTTATTGATATGCTGACCGCCGGCACCACTGGCTCTATAGGTATCGATACGGATATCGTCTGCTTTGATCTCGACTTCTGTGTCGTCTTCGATTTCTGGCATAACATCGCAGGAAGCGAAGGATGTCTGCCGTCTGCCGGCACTGTCAAAGGGCGATACCCGCACCAGACGGTGAATGCCCTTTTCGGATTTCAGGTAGCCGTAGGCATTTTCCCCGTTTACCTGAATGGTAACAGATTTCAGCCCTGCTTCATCCCCATCCAGCATATCCAGTACTTCAACTTCGAAGCCCTCTTTTGCAGCCCATCTGGAATACATACGGAACAGCATGTTGGTCCAGTCGCAGGCTTCTGTGCCGCCTGTCCCTGCATGGAGTGTCACGATGGCATTATTGCGGTCATACTCACCATCCAGCATCGTTGCGATGCGAAGTGCTTCATATTCCGCAAAAAAGGAGTCGTTCATTTCTTTGACTTCTTCGTATACGCTGTCATCCTGCTCTTCGATGCCCATTTCGATCAATGTCAGGATATCCTCGTATTTTGTCATCAGGTCTTCATATTTTCCGACCTTATTTTTCAGTGCTTTCAGCTGCTGCAGTGTTTTCTGGCTCTTTTCCAGGTCATTCCAGAAATCAGGGTCGGCAGAAAGCTCTTCTAATTCGGTTATCTTCTCCTTGGCGCCAGCGACGTCAAAGTGAAGCCCCCATTTCCTCTAATTTTTCGTCGTAAGCAGAAAGGCCCAGACGGATCTGTTCTAACTCGAACATTAAAAATCATCTCCTTCATAATGAAATATTATAATGAATAGATTGATCTGTTAACAGAGCCGTCCATCCAAGCAGAAATGGGCTGTTTGAATGAATTCTCTGTATAACTTCTTATTTATCTTCCTCGGAAAAAGCTTCCGTTGAAAATCTAATCAAATTCCCGCTGAAAGATGCCAAGAAATCCTCCATAGGCACCCACCAATGGGGTTTGTTTTTCTCCGCAAAGGCAGAGGGATGATGCACCAAAAAGGCTGTCAACTCGCCATCCTCTGTTTCGTAACCGAAAACAGGAATGAGATGCCCGCTTTTGCCATAGACACCGCTGCCGTCAGGCCTGGGCTTGCCCCCTTGGAAAAAGGGTGCAATGGAAATGACACAGGGGTGTCCCCTGTCCAGTTCGTGCTGCAAGTCTTCCGCTGTTTTTTCCCGCAGGGCTTCGCCGTAGATACCATATCCTGCCGCCATCTTCGCCAGACCCCAATGGATCCAGCCAACGCCGTCTTTATAAGCACCTGCCGCAACGCCCTTTTCAATCATAGGACCGTGGCGTTCCACGTTTTTGCCAAAGCCATCCAGCACCATCCGCAGGGATGCAATACCACAGCTGCGAAACGTCCAGCTGTCCGCTTCCTGGAAAGAAGGGAACTGCTCCCTTTCCCAGCTCTCCCGGGTCATCTGTTGGGTATAAAAAGGAAGCTCCATAGGCAATCGAAATTGCTTCTTTTCTCCCATTTTATCACTTCTTTCTAAACTCAGGCGTTACGACCGCAGCACTGTTTGTATTTCTTGCCGCTGCCGCAGGGACAAGGATCGTTTCTGCCTACCTTTTCATCGGTACGTTTTTTGGGCTGTTTCACAGCGGAATCGTCCTTGTTTGTGAACATGGGCTTCTGCACTTCTTCCCGTTTCACTTCTGTCTGGATACGCACACGATACAGGATTTTCAGGGTATCCTCCTGGATATGGTCGCTCATTTCTTCGAACATATCGTAAGCAGCAAATTTATATTCTGTCAGAGGGTCTCTCTGGGCATAAGCGTGCAGACCGATGCCCTGTCTCATCTGGTCCATATCGTCGATATGATCCATCCATTTCTGGTCGATGACACGGAGCATGACCACTCGTTCCAGTTCACGCATCCGTTCTTCGCCTTCAGGCTGACCTTGGGCAATTTCTTTTTCTTTCAGTTCATAGAGCTGAACGCCCAGCTTTGTCAGGCTTTCTTTCAACTTGTCTTTTGTCATCTGCGCCATAGCATCTTCCTTGATGTTGACCTTGCCAACGGGGATGATGGCAGCCAGGCTTTCGCTGAAGGCATTCATATCCCATTCTTCGGGAAGCTGTTCATCGTTCATATGGGCATCAACGGTGCGTTCGATCACAGAGCCGATCATACCGATGATGCTATCACGGAGATTTTCACCATACAGCACGCGTTTTCTTTCGCCGTAGATGATCTCTCTCTGTTCATTCATGACCTGGTCATATTCCAGCAGATGTTTACGGATGGCAAAGTTGTTGCCTTCCACCTTCTTCTGGGCATTTTCGATGGCCTTTGTCAGCATGCCTGCTTCGATGGGTTCATCTTCTGTCATACCCATAGCGTCAACCACCTTCATGGTCTTTTCGGAGCCGAACAGACGCATCAGGTCGTCTTCCAGAGAGATATAGAAACGGGATTCACCGGGGTCACCCTGACGACCGGCACGACCACGCAGCTGGTTATCGATACGTCTGGATTCGTGACGTTCTGTACCGATGATCTTCAGACCACCCAGTTCTGCCACGCCTTCGCCCAGCTTGATATCGGTACCACGACCTGCCATGTTTGTGGCAATGGTAACTGCCCCCATCTGGCCTGCCAGTGCAACGATCTCCGCTTCCTGGGCATGATATTTCGCATTCAGCACTTGATGTTTGATGCCTTCCATTTTCAGCATCTTGCTCAGGGCTTCAGATTTATCGATGGTAACAGTACCCACCAGTACAGGCTGCCCCTTTGCATGGGCTTCTGCGATGTCTCTGACTACTGCACGGAATTTACCCATTTCTGTACGGTAAACCACATCCTGCTGGTCCTGTCTCTGGACAGGGCGGTTTGTGGGAATCTCCACAACGTCCATGCCATAGATATTACGGAATTCTTCTTCTTCCGTTTTAGCTGTACCTGTCATGCCGCATTTCTTTGCATATTTATTGAAGTAGTTCTGGAATGTAATGGTCGCCAGTGTTTTGCTTTCTCTGCGTACCTGCACATTTTCCTTTGCTTCGATGGCCTGATGCAGACCGTCGGAATATCTTCTGCCGGGCATCATACGGCCTGTGAATTCGTCAACGATAACGATTTCGCCTTCGTGGATGACATAGTCCTTATCCAGATGCATGTTGTAGTTGGCTTTCAGGGCATTGTTGATATAATGCTGCAGTTCCAGATTTTCAGGATCGGACAAATTCTCGATGGAGAAATACTTTTCTGCCTTGGCGATACCTTCCTGTGTCAGCACAACGGATTTCGCCTTTTCATCCAGAATATAGTCGCCTTCTTCCTGAATTTCTTCCTTCAGCAGGGCATTCATAGCTTCTTCTTCATTCAGGATACGGCCTTTTGTCAATCTCTTTACAAACAGATCCGCTACACGGTACAGGTCTGTAGACTTGGAGCCGCTACCGGAAATGATCAGTGGTGTTCTGGCTTCATCGATCAGAACAGAGTCGACTTCGTCGATGATGGCATAGTGCAGTTCTCTCTGCACCATGTTTTCTTTTCTGACCACCATGTTGTCACGCAGATAGTCGAAACCAAATTCATTGTTTGTACCATACGTAATATCGCAGGCATAAGCCGCACGACGCTCATTGTTATCCATGCCGTTCAGGATACAGCCAACAGTCAGGCCCAGGAAACGGAACACTTCGCCCATCCACTGGGAGTCACGCTGTGCCAGATAATCATTGACGGTAACAACGTGTACACCTTTGCCTTCCAAAGCGTTCAGGTATGCAGGCAGGGTCGCCACCAATGTTTTACCTTCCCCTGTTCTCATTTCCGCGATACGCCCCTGGTGCATAACGATACCACCCATCAGCTGCACAGGGAAATGCTTCATATTCAGCACATGGGGGCGGGAAGCCGCTTCTCTCACGACTGCGTATGCTTCGGACAGGATATCATCCAAAGTCTCGCCTTTTGCCAGACGGTCTTTGAATTCCTGTGTTTTTCCTCTCAATTCTTCATCGGAAAGGTTTTCATACTGGGAGCCCAGTGCTTCGATCTTCGCCACGATCGGCTTGATTTTTTTGATCTCCTTTTCACTGTAGTTCCCAAATATTTTTTCCAAGAAACCCATTCGGTTCACCTCATTTTTTCTTTTGATCGTGCATCCCATACAAAAACACATGGGCATACTTTTACATTATTATAGTATAACAGAAGAACACCCCCGCACACAAGGAAAACTTGCGTATTTCGGGGGATCTTAACAAACTTTTAAAGATTTTCATGAAAATTACGGTGCATCCGCCGTTTTTCCAAGCAAAAACCCTGAAATTCCTCGACTTTTCAGACGAGATAAACAGCATTTTGTTCCAATTTATATTTTATTTCCCTGCGGCTTTGAAAAGATTCATTTCCTTCCCCAGCACCAGAATATGTTCTTCTTTGCAAAAAACATAATCCTGCTCCGGCATCATCTTGATGGCATTGTCCTGCTTGACCGCCATGATATTCAAATGATAGGTATTGCGGAATTTCAGTTCCCGAATGCTTTTTCCAAGCCATTCCTTTCTGGGAGAAATCTCCATAATATAATACCCAGAGCCCAGCTCCACACATTCAAAAATACTGTCGGAAGCCTCTTCGATGGCGATCCGTTCCGCAATATGCTTTTCGGGATAGATGATGGCATCTGCCCCATTCCGCAGAAGGAATTTCGCATGGATATCCTCATCTGCCTTGCTCAGCACCCGCTTTGCCCCCATTTCTTTCAGCAGGCTGGTGATCTGCAGGCTGTTCTGGAAATTGGATCCCATGCAGACAAAACAGGTATCAAAGCTTTCCACGCCGAAAGACTCCAGTACTTCCGGCTTGGTGCAGTCACCGATCTTGGCACTGACTACCAGAGAAAGCACATCCTCGATGGCCTCCCCTGTTCTGTCTACCACCATGATCTCGCATTTTTGACGGGACAGGCAGCGGCACAGATGATGTCCAAAAGAGCCCATACCTATGATTAAAAATGATTTCATTCTCTCACCTCTTATGGTTTTCTATTGTTATCCAATGGTTATTTTTTCCTTGGGGAAGGTCACAGGGGGCCTTGCCTTCTTTTCCAGCACTGCTACCGCAAAGGATACACTGCCTACCCTGCCGCAGTACATCAGAAAAATGATGATATAACAGGAGATCGGGCGCAGTCCCCGGGTGATGCCTGTAGACATGCCCACCGTTCCCATGGCCGAAAATATTTCAAAAAAAATATCCGTTGCCGCCATTTCCGGCTGCAATCCGCAGATAAACAGTGCCCCAGCAATGACAAAAAGCAGATTGAACATAAATACCGTTACAGCCTTTTGCAGCACATCCTCATCCAGGCTGCGTCCAAAAAAATGGGCATCCTGTTCATGGCGCACAGATGCAAAGGTATACAGCAGCATAACGGCGATGGTCGTTGTCTTGATGCCGCCCGCCGTAGAACCAGGGCTGCCGCCGATAAACATCAGGAACATGGTCAAGATCTTGCTGCCCTCGCTCAAGGCTCCTGTGTCTATAGTATTGAAACCCGCCGTTCTGGCAGTACAGGACTGAAACAGAGCGGTCAGCAGCTTTTCACCAAAGGACATATCTGCCCCCAAGTTATTCCATTCCAACAGCAAAAACCCTGCGGCACCACCAAAGAGCAAAACACCGGTAGCAACCAACACCACCTTCGTCTGCAAATGATACCGCCGCCAGCTTCTTTTATTGCGGAAAATATCATCCCAGACCAAAAAGCCTGCGCCGCCAATGACAATCAGTGACATGATCGTAAGATTCACAATCAGGTCATCGCTATACCAAATCAAAGAAGAAAATTTTCCTTTTCCCCCCATCAGGTCAAAGCCGCCATTGCAAAAAGCGGAAATAGAATGAAACACACCAAAATACAGCCCTTTCGGAAAGCCATATTCCGGAATAAAGCGCAGAGAAAGCAGAATCGCACCGACACCTTCAAAAAATGCAGTGCCGGCTACAATCCCCTTGGTCAAGCTCAAAATGCCGCCCAACCGTGTGGAGTTGATGCTGTCTACCATCACTTCCCGATACCGCAGCCCAACCCGTCGCCGCAGCAGCAGCATAAAGCGCAGAGCCAGAGTCATAAACCCAAGACCGCCGATCTGAATCAGCAGCAAAATGACAATCTGTCCAAATATCGACCAATGCATTGCCGTATCCACCAATACCAGCCCTGTTACGCAGGTAGCAGAAACGGCAGTGAAAAAGGCTTCCGTAAATGTAGTGGGCACCTCCGAAGCAAAGGGCAGCAGCAAGAAAATCGTCCCCAGCAGGATGACCAAGCCATAGCCCAGTGCAACGATCTGCACATTGGAAAATTGGAATTTCAGTTTGAATTTCTTTCGCATAACTATCCTCTTCCCGGGATCGATTTTCAGCAAACCTCTTTTGTATCCCTATCTCCATATCATTTTTCTTTCTAAAGTGAGTTATTCCCCTTTTCTCAATTCCTCTTGCATATGCAGAGGGAATATTTTCGCCCGATGCATGCTTCCATCTGATTCGGGCTCTGACATGGTCTTTCCAATACTTTTCTATACAGAAAATCGATATTCTCTTCCCATCACACCTCTTCCGATTCCCGTTCCTGTGCTTTCTTCCAACATTTATAACACATGGGGCGATAGCTTTCGTTGCCGCCCAAAAGGAATTGTTTCCCTTCTGTAATGACATTACCTGCGCTGTCGATGCGGGCATTCACCATGGCTTTGCCGCCGCAGGTACAGACTGTTTTTAATTCAGAAATGGAATCTGCCAGTTCAAAGAGCCTTGCACTGCCAGGGAATAGTTTTGTGCAGAAATCTGTTCTGAGGCCAAAGCAGAACACGGGAACATTGTAGTTATCCACGATATCCCGCAGCTGTTCCACATGGGTGGGGGTCAAAAACTGAGCTTCATCGGCAATGATAACATCATAAAACTCCCGTTCTCTGTCCCGGAAGATCTGGTACAAATCCATATCCTCCCCAATGCTGTCCGCCTGCTGTTCCAGCCCGATGCGGGAATGAACCTTATCCACCCCATAGCGGGTATCTGCCGCAGGTTTGATGAGCCAGACCCGCATCCCCTGTTCCTCGTAATTGAATTTTGTAATGAGGGCCTGAGCAGATTTGGAACTGCCCATAACACCATATCTGAAATATAATTTAGCCATTCTAATAAACGCCTCCAAAATAGACCTGATTTTTTACCATTCTGTATCATACCACAATCCATTCCCCTTGACGAGTGACACACTTCCCAAAAATTCTTTTCCTTTCTGCTTACTTTTCTCAAAAGAAAGGAGTATACTGGCTATTGGTATGAATGTTTGATTCCAAAATACTAAAATGATATACAAATAAAGGAGATGACTGCATTGATCACAGATCTGACACAGGGCAGCAGCCGAAAAATGCTGTGGGCCTTTTCCATACCGATGCTTTTGAGCGTTATGTTCCAACAGATGTATAACATTGCCGACAGCATTATCGCCGGGCGGTTCATCGGGGAAGACGCTTTGGCCGCCGTCGGCGCATCCTACCCCATCACCATGATTTTCGTGGCGGTGGCTGTGGGCAGCAATATCGGCTGTGCCGTTGTGGTTTCCCGTCTCTTCGGCGGCAAGCAGTACGGCAAGCTGAAAACAGCCATCTGCACCATCTTTTTCGCCTGCATTGGTGTCAGCATCGTGATGACTGTTCTGGGACTTCTTTTGGGGAATGGGCTTCTTTCTCTTATCCAGACCCCCGAAAATGTTTTTGCCGATGCGGCATTGTATCTAAGGATTTACATATTCGGCTTTTTGTTTCTGTTCCTTTACAATATCTGCACAGGCATCTTTACCTCCCTTGGGGACAGCCGCACGCCGCTGTATTTCCTGATCGGCTCTTCCATAGCAAATATCCTGCTGGATATCATTTTCGTAGTAGTGCTGCAGATGGGGGTTTCCGGTGTAGCATGGGCTACCTTTGTTGCCCAAGGGGCAGCTTCTATCCTAGCCCTCGTTACCCTGCTCCATCGTCTGAAACAGCTAAGAACCAATGAGCCCTATGAAAAATTCTCCGCCTCCATGCTGAAGCAGATCGCCATTGTTGCTATCCCCAGCATTTTGCAGCAATGCTTCGTTTCTGTAGGGAATCTGTTCGTCCAGTCTTTGGTCAACAGCTTTGGTTCCGCCGTGATCGCCGGCTATTCCGCAGCCATCAAGCTGAACACCTTTGCTGTCACCTGCATGACGACCCTGTCCAATGGGCTTTCCTCTTTCACAGCCCAGAATCTGGGTGCTGGAAAGAGAGAGCGTGTGGGGGATGGGTTTCGTGCCGGGGCTTTGCTGGGGATTTTGGTCTGTGTACCCTTCTTCCTGTTCTATTTCTTGGGCAGCCAAACGGCCATGGGTCTGTTTATGAAGGAGGAAAGCCAAGCTGCCATTCAGGTAGGCATCACCTTCCTCCATATCGTGACGCCCTTCTATTTTGTAGTGACCATCAAAATCATGTGCGACGGTGTCCTGCGGGGCGGCAGCGCCATGCTGTATTTTATGACCACCACCTTCACAGACCTGCTGCTGCGGGTGGTGCTGGCCTTTGTTTTCGCAAAGAGTCTTGGCTTGGGCGCCACAGGCATTTGGATGGCTTGGCCCATCGGCTGGTCTTTGTCTACCATCCTTTCCTTCAGCTTCTATCGGTTGAAGCCATGGGAAAAGAAACTTCTATAATATCAAAAAAGGTACTCGTTTTTGAGTACCTTTCTTTTTCCTTTATTTTCCTGCATTGACTAGCATGGTCGCCGCTTCTGCTTTTGTCACCAAAGCAGTGGGGCACAGGCTTTCCTGATTACCGGAAATAATATTAGAATCCAACGCCCATGCAAAGGCATTTTCCGCTGTGACTTTATCCGCATCAGAAAAGTTCTTGTCCAATGTGCCTTCGGCTCCGCCGCCCAGATAGTTATACAGCATCTGTACCAGTTCTTCTCTGTCCACTTTGGTATTCGCCTCCAATTTCTTTTCTGCAATATCCGTCAGGATACCCCGAGAAGCTGCGGTGGTCACTGCATTGTAATACCAAGCATCCTTCGCTACATCTGCAAATTCGGAATCATTCACTACGGAAGAAACATTTGTAAAGGTTTTGTTGTCTTTGCTCAGGCAGAATGCTTCTGTAATCGTATCAGAGGAAGATGTCATCTGTCTGTCAACTCTGGGGGGCATTTCTTTTTCCATCCCCCGGGGCGGTTCTAGTCTTTCCCTCTTACGGTCTTTCATATCCTCCGACCATTCCATACCTTCCGGCAGTTCGGGGCGCTGCCCGTCAAAGCCTTCCGGGGGTTCCATGCCCTCCGGTCTTTTTCTGCCAAAGCCTTTCTCACTTGTCACAGCACCGCCGTGGTGCAGCTGTGTGCCGCCTGTGTAGGATGTGATCTCTGTATACAGCCCATCCTTTTCTACGCCTTCGATCTCGCCACCCATATAAACATGGTAGGTGCTCTCTTCCAGCTCCGGTGTACTCAAAGCAATATAAGTGTAGCTATAAGGGAAATCGTAGGCAAATACGGGCTTATCATTTTCATCTGTTACCACCAACAGATCATCCGTGCTTTCAGAAAACTGCAGTAGCATATACAGCTGTTCGGAATCATTTTCGATAGGGCATACATATTGCCTGCACCAACAACGACACCGCCGTTGATATAAGAACCGCAGTCAGAGTCAATACCGCTGTCCATACTATAGGGGTGAGCCAAATTGATGGCTGTGCCGCCGTTGATTTTAATGTAGCCATTGGAATCCAAACCGTCCCCTTCATACTGGGGGTGGCTGGTGACAGAACTGAAAATATAACCAGCATTGATGGTAACAACCGCGTAACCGTCTTCAGAACTATTGATGGGGTCATCGTTGGAATGGATGGTGATATTGCCGCCGTTAAAAGTCAGGTGACCGTATTTCACCTCAATGCCCTCATTATCCCCATTGACGGTCAGGTCGCCTTTGCCTTCAAAACCGAGGGAAATATTGGAGCTGATGGCTGCATCATGTTTGATATCATCTGTATCTGTTTTCTTTGTATGGGAACCGTTCACCAGATTTTCACTGTCTTCGGCGATTTCGATGGTCACACCGTATTTTCCCTCTCTTCTGGGATCAGCAGCGGAATAAATCTGGATAGCTGCTGCTGTTCTGCAGCTGATATCCACCCCCTTCAGAACAATGCGCACATCATCGGAATCCTCCGCCCAAACAGCAATCTGAGCATCCGTTGCCGTGCCGCTGAAGATGTACGTGCCCCCATCTGTAATGGTAATGACTCTGTTTCCTAGATCAGCCAGTTCCTCAGGCACATCGCTGTGGGTCTCGTTTTTGTGATCCAGATAAACAGCATTTGTTTCGTCTTCTGTGATCTCCTTCCCGTTTACCAGGATTTTGTCATCGGAAAGGGATACGGTCGTTTCTGCTGTGGCTGTGAAGACTGTCTGTGTCAAAGCGACACAAAGGACAGTCAGGGCTGCCAATGCTCCCTTCTTCATGGCATACGCCTCTTTTTTCATAATATATTCCATTTTAAGAAGGCAATATTAAAACTCCATTAGGGCAAAAGTATGTTTTCATTAAAAAAAGGGCGTTTCCGGCCCCTTTGGAAACTTAGATTTTACAGAACCATAACGAACGTTCCGACCCCGATCAAAATACAGCCGATTAAAGATTTCATTGTAAACGTTTCATGCAAAAATACGAAAGCCAGCACCAATGTAATGACTACACTTAATTTATCAATGGGAACCACTTTGGATGCTTCCCCCATCTGCAATGCCCTATAGTAGCATAGCCAGGATGCCCCTGTTGCTAGGCCTGATAAAATCAAGAATATCCAACTTTTTCTGCTGATTGCAGAAATGCCGCTCTGTGCGTTCGTCAAAAAAGCCATGCCCCAAGCCATGATGACTACTACCACGGTCCTGATAGCCGTTGCCAGATTTGAATTGACACCGTCAATGCCGATCTTTGCCAATATAGAGGTCAACGCCGCAAAAACCGCAGACAGCAATGCAAATACAAACCACATATTGATCCTCCTCTCTTCATGAAAAAGGGATGCGGTGGCATTCCCTGACTTTTCCTAAAAGAAAGCCTTAGACCAAAGGTCTAAGGCTTGGTTTACTCCGCAAACTTCTTATGTCACAGCACTTTGCTTCGCTTCGCAAGGAAACTTGTCAAATTACTATTCCATAAAAACTTTTCTCCGTTTCTATCAATATTCAGGTTCGATCAGGCCGTATGTACCGTTCTTTCTCTTATAAACAACGTTTACTTCGTCCGTTTCCCCATTACGGAATACGAAGAAATTATGACCTACCAGTTCCATTTCCATAACGGCTTCTTCCGCATCCATAGGCTTTACCTCGAAATGTTTTACTTTTTCGATCTTCACCATAGGTTCGTCATCCAGATCTTCTTCGGGAACCAGGATGGTTGCATATTCTGCTGCGTAAGCTTCTGCGCTACTTCTTACTTTTGTACGCATACGTTTTTTATAACGTACTACCTGACCTTCCAGGATATCCACAGCTTTATCCATAGCAGCTGTCATATCAGAATCCTGTACTTCGGCACGTACATATCTTTTATTCATAGGAATGGTCACTTCAACAGTGGAAACCAATTTTTCCAGGCTCAGTGTGATGGTCGCTTCTGTATCCGCAGGGAACAGCTTAGCGATTCGATCCATCTTCTTTTCAACCATTTCTTTTGTTTTGTCCCATACATCGATGTTCTTACCAATAATGTTGTAACGCATAAAAACAACTCCCTTCGTGATCCTCTCATCTCTAAAAGAGGATCGGCAAATATATCAAATCGGCAAAGCCAATCAGATTCAAAAAGAAAGATTGGGTCTTTCTGACCCATAGCATGTATTTCTTTTTAGAAACTTTCTCTTTGTTTACTCTTATTATTCTCCATATTTTTTCAAATCCCTTTTTCTTTTGAAAAAATATCCCTCATTTTCAGATAATTTTTTTGCGACAATACCAACAAAAAATTTTGTCGAATTTTTATTTTTTAGTTTCCATAATCCATGTTACGGATTTCTGTTGATTTTCCTGAAAATGAAAATGGCGGATTTTTGGGCTTTTCAGAAATCCACAAAAAAAACATCCGTCCCCCTTTTTTCCACAATTCTTTCCCACGGAAACTGTGGATAATGTGAATAACTTTGTGGAAAACCTGCGTTCTAAGGATTTTGTTTGTGGATAAACCGTTGGATTTCTCCACTTTTTCCACAAAAGGATGTTCGTAGACATATCGCTCATAGGTTCACATAAAATCAAATAACCGATTGTACAAATAAAAAATCCCGGACATTTTTTGCCCGAGATTTTATTGTTTTTCGTATATTTTTTATGCTGTCAGCTCTGCCAGAGCATCCAGATAAGCTTCCTTGGTTCTGTCATCGAAGCATACCAGAACGATCTGTTCTATGGAATCGTCATTTTTCAGGAAATGCAGGATTTCGCCCACAGCAATCCTTGCCGCCTGATCCACAGGAAAACGATAGACCCCGGTACTGATGGAAGGAAAGGCAATGGTTTTTACGCCATTTTCCTTTGCCAGCGCAAGAGAATTCTTATAGCAGTTGGCCAAAAGCTCCTCTTCGCCCCATTTCCCGCCCCGCCAGATAGGCCCGGGCGTATGGATCACATATTTGGCCTTCAGCTTATAGCCTTTTGTGATCTTTGCCTCGCCGGTGGGGCAGCCATGCAGTGTCTCACATTCTGCCAAAAGCTCCGGCCCTGCGGCACGATGGATGGCACCATCCACACCGCCGCCGCCCAGAAGGGACGTATTGGCTGCATTGACGATAGCATCTGTTTTTGCTTTTACAATATCACCTTTTACGATAGACAAACGTTTCATACTTCAACCCCCTGTCTAAATAGGATTACCCTTGTCCTATCATTTTATCCTCTTTCCGAAAATTCGTAAAGCGGTTTTTTCACAAAAAAATAGTTTTTGGACATTCTTTTTCTATTCCCGCAAAAAAAGAAGTCTGATAAGAAATACGTTTCCCCAGACTTCTTTCCCGCTCAACTTTTCTTCAGATTTTCAGTAGGGTCTTTGGGTTCCCCATCCTGTTCCATGGCAAATTCCAAATGGCTGCCCAGAGCCACGCCATATTTCGTAGGCGCAGCCACAGAACCAATGGTCTGCCCCTGTTTTACGGTTTCGCCTTCCTTGACTTTTACGGTCTTCTCCAGCTGACCGTATGTAGTCAGCCAGTTTTCCGCATGATCGATAACCACTGTCATGCCTGTTTCCGCATCCTCTTTAATCTCTTTTACAACACCATCCGCCGCCGCTTTGACTGCCGTTCCCGGTTCCGCGGACAGGC
Source organism: uncultured Clostridia bacterium (assembly GCA_937901125.1). GTDB lineage: Bacteria > Bacillota > Clostridia > Lachnospirales > Anaerotignaceae > Anaerotignum_A. The sequence continues at coordinate 36,547 of CALCGT010000003.1, forward strand.
TGATGCCTGCGTTGGTGCGGTACTGATCCAAAGTAGGGTCATAGATGGCATGATCCACGCTGTAGGGCAGAAGAATCTCCCCTTCCACTGGGTAGGCAAACACAGGCTTCGCAGGTTTTTCCTCCGTCTGCTTTGCAGGTGTTTTTTTCTCTGCATCGGGGGCTTCCCCGGGGTCGTTGCTCCGCTTATCCCGATTTAAAATTGCCGTATCGATGGCAGGAGTTTGCACCGCCGTCACAGGCTGTTCCATTTCTGCAAAATCCGCAGATTCCTCAGGGGTTCTGTCAAAAGCACGATAGGTCACCCCTGCCCCCACTGCCACCAGGCACAGACAGCCGCAGATGGCCAAAGTCTGCATCCGCTTCGCCGTTTCTTTCTCGTTTTTTCTCATTTCAATAGCACCTCCGATGCTATTGTTGCCACCATAAGAAGATTTTATGCAATCTTTCGGAAATCGATGCCCGTATAATAGTGTTTCAAAATTTCATGGTAATCCATGCCCTTTTCCCCCAAAAAAGATGCCCCGTACTGGCTCATGCCTGCCCCATGCCCATAACCGAATACAGTAAACAGAAAGCCATCTCCTTCCTTTTCCACGGTGAAATTGGAACTGCGCAGACCAAGGGCTTGCCGTATTTCTCTTCCTGTAAAGCTTTTGTCCCCTACCTGCACCTGATCCACATAGCCTGCATCGGTACGGCTGCGGATGGATATTTCCTTGGCTTCACAGCCCAGTTTGTCCGAAATCTCCTTTGCAGAAAAAGTCATTGTCGTTTTGTTATCGGGAGCATTTTTATCCTCGCTACTGTCCACGCTTTTCAGATAAGGCATCGGGCTGTTCCAGACATTTTCTGCATCCTCCGTTTTCCCTGCGCTTTGGGCATGGAACGCCGCCAAAATAGGCTCTCCTTCATATACCATAATCTCCCCCTCCGTGGCACGGACAGCATTGCGTATTTTTGCGGCATAAAAAGCGTAGTTCTCCCCCCATTTTTTCTTCTGTTCCTCCTCGGTGATGTATGCCTGTCCCACATCATAGAGGACAGTATCACTTCCCGCCGCCTGCATTTGCCGCATCTGATAAGTACGGGCGGCAACGGCTTGGGCTTTCAGTGCTTCCTCCGGGAAAGCCGCAGGCATTTCCGCCGCCACCACCCCCACCACATATTCCTCCAGCTCCGAATCCAGGGGGGCGAGGTCTGCCAAGCCGTAAAGAGCCTTTGCCTGATGGGGCAATTCCTTGCGAAAACCACCGCAAAGAGCCGTCACCAAAAAGGGCAGGAGCAGCACCGCTAATACGATATATAAAAGCATCACGCCAAGGAGTTTTTTCATAGAGACACATCCCTTCTGTTCAGCATATGTGGATTTCCTCGCCAAAATGAATTAGAATGGAAGAAGGAGGTGGATACCATGATAGAAGTTGTATTTGGACGTGGAACCGGCAGCATGATGGAATCTGCAGGAGTCTCCGAAAAAAATATTTATTGCTATAATTTATCCCTTAGTGTGAGGGATCTGATGGGAAAAAACTATCCTGACCTGACAGTACTGCGGATGCGGGCAGAAAACGGTGAGCCCCTGCGGGTCTGGTACAGCCAAGACCCTGACGAAATGGCAGGCTTTTGGTGGCCGATGTCCGAACTGGAGGATTTGGAAGATATCCATATCCATGGCATCGAGCTACCTTCCTATTATGAGTGCACCAATGGTGACGTTATCATATGGGAAAAATGGTGTGAAGTTTCGCCCGAAGAATGGCCCCTCTTTCTTTCCAAAGGAAATCTCCTTCCCCGTAACTATAGAAGGGGCTGTGCCCTAGAATGGCAAGAGCTAGTGTGGGAAGATGCCCCCTTGCGGGCAGTGGTCAACGGAAAGCTGGTCAGCGCGTCGGAAAAATTATACGATTGTTTTCTTCGAAAAGATGTTGAACCAGCGCAACACCGAAAAAGAAGATAGAACATAAAAAAGCCTTAAACTTCTCGAGTTTAAGGCTTCTATTTTTTAACAGAACCAGAACAACCAAACGGCGAATGCCATCACCAGCACACAGAAAAAGATACCAAACTTGGCGTATTTTCTGTCCAGACGGCGGACGCGCTTGAAGAAATCAGGATTTTCCAATTCTGTGATATACAACCCGCCGAAGAGACCTGTTCTCATCTGCAGGCGCAGAGTCTTTTCTTTTTTCAGCATTTGGAAGGTGCGCTTCGTCAGCTGGAAATGGTAAGTCACACCATTATTGATGCCTTCCAGATACTTTCCCTGTTTGGCGATCTTTTCCGCACCGCTTTCGTGGGAAACAAAACAGCGGCAGGACAGCAGAATCAACTCCCATTCCTTCAATCTGGAACGGTCGATCCCCGTATAGACTTGGGCTGTATAGAAATAATTCAGCACCAGCAGTGGAAGGATAGTCAAAAGCAGTCGCACATACGGCATGGTTTCACTGCCCCAGCCCTGAATATTCAGGATATAGCCCCTGATCTGCGCCTGAGCCACACTGTAGAGCATCAGCAGAAAAATAATGATATACAGTGTCCAGAAAATCACTGGATGCTTCTTTCTCTGCTTGATATTCCAGCCGCGGATCTCTGTCAGCCCTCTGCGGCAGAGCAGAAACATAACAACACAAATGAGCACCATCAGCCCATTGACCTGCATTCCTTCTTCGAAGCTGATGGCCATGGCAAGGATGGGCAAAAGCCAACCTGTCAAGAGCCCCCACCCCCATCGGCCTGTGGTCACGACTAGGAAAAAACACCAATATATCGTTATCAATGTGACAAAACCCAGCCACGCCATACTATCATACTCCTTAAAATCTACACGCTTGCTGTTTATGGAAAGTCGATTGCCCGTCCAATGCCAATATTCTTTGCAAGTAAACTTGCCGAAGAATATTGGCACAGTACGAGACTTTCCTTATTAGATGCCTCTGAATACATCAGGACGGAATTTGCTTCTCTGTCTACTTGTTTCGATCTGTGCCAAGATCTTATCCCGTTCCCCGTTCAATGTGCCGCCCAGAGGGATATAGTTGGAGGCATGGTTGGAACGGAACATGGTGCCTTCTGCATCCACACTGCGGATGAACAGCTCTGTTTCATCCAGCACTTCATGGGGTGTCAGCAGTTCCATCTCCCCTCTGTTATACTGATCGTACATTTCTGTTCCGGGCTCGATCATCAGTGTCAGGAAGCCGACATATTCGGGCTTGATGGCAGAAATGACCCTTGCACTGCCCAGGGCATGCTCTCTCCAGAGCTTTTTGCCGCCCAGACCGGAAATCACTGTCATGGAGAGGATCATCCCTGCGGCTCTCACCTTTTTCCCTGCTTCGATCATTTCATCGGAAGTAACGCCTTTCTTTACTTCCTTCAGTACTTCATCCGCACCGGATTCCAAGCCCATATAAACCATATCCAGGCCTGCTTCCTTCAGGCAGCGCAGTTCTTCCGGCGTTTTATGCAGGATATCCTTGGGGGCACCGTATACGGAGATACGTTCCACCTCAGGGAAAATCTCCTTACATTTGTCAATGATATACAGCAGATCCTCCGTCTTTACGATTAGAGCATCGCCGTCTGCCAGGAAAATGCGGCGCACCTTGATGCGGTTGTAGTATTTTCTTGCCATTTCCAAATCCTCCACCACTTCTTCCAAGGGGCGGATACGGAATTTTTTATCCTTATACATATTGCAGAATGTGCAGGTATTTCTGGCACAGCCGATGGTCAGCTGGATGATCAGACTGCCTGCTTCACTGGGGGGTCTGTAAACAGTACCTTCATATCTCATGTGTACATCTCTCCTTCAAACAAATATTATTTTACATGCTCCTCATCAAGAGCTATCTTTTCTATTATACAGGTCAACACACGAATTTATCAATACCTATTTCTTTTTAATTGACAAGTCGTCGAAATATGACTATAATATATTCTGTGTTTTTACGTTAATATGGCCTTTGTTCATCAAACAGAGGGATTTCCTTCGCGAGATGCAGAGGGGTGGACGACTTGAACGGCTGTTCTTTTTCATCTGCTGTTGGGGATGCCAAAGGGCGATGATTCGGCGGAGGGACGCGGAACTGCTTCGGCAGGCATACACCCATTCTCCAAATCTTTCCAAAGTGACATCATTGGCTTTATTAAAAAAACATGGCGGCAGGGCTTTTGCTCTGTCGCTTTTCTATTATTAAATATACAAAATCATAACCACGCCTAAAAGACGTGGTTTGCTCCAGCCCTATAAGGGCTTATAA
>CALCGT010000004.1 GCA_937901125.1 uncultured Clostridia bacterium
GTACCAGACTATGAGTCTTTTTTTATCTGTTGCACTTAGATTGTAAATTCAAGTGTATAAAAAACCACCAGCTTCGCTGGTGGTTTCGGTTTTCCCTTATCCTTTTGTAAACGACTTTCCATCTTCATCCAATCTGCTTTATCTTTCCTGACTTTTGACCTTTGCCACATCCTTTATGATCTCGTCATATCCAACCAATGCAGAAAATGGCGCAAACTGCGCCGCCCGATCCGCAGCAGGCATTTGTGGATGACAAGAGGACTGATGATGGGGAAGATGGATCATATCATCATATTGATGGGTATCCTGAACTTTTTCGCTCATGGAACTGCTCCTTTCTCATGCCTTATGCCCGCCGATCTGTCTATTTCGGCTCACCGTCGTTGCTCCCTCCATCAGGTTCACCCCCTTCAGGATAGAATTTTTTCCATACTTCTTTTGTATCTGCAAAACTGCCTGCTGCAAATGTTTTTCTTTTTCCAGGGCTTCCTTTTCTTCTTCCCGCCTTTTAACCTCCGCCTCTATATCTGTAAACAAATCCAGCTGCTCATACTTCATTTCTTCTTCCGCATCTTTTTCTTCTGTGATATGATTTGCTGTGATATTGACCCTTCGCACCAACAGATTTTTCTCTACAATACGATCATACAATTCCATGACCTCATGGATGATCTGTCTGGCAGAATTGGTATGCATTTTCAGGTTCGCCGTTCCATGGGCATGCTTCGGAATCTTCCTGCCATAATAATCTGTCACAATAGCACCTTTATACTGCTTCCGAATTTCCGGGTCCGCCAGGTTTTCCGTATCAAACCCCACCGTCAGCACCAGCTGATCTGTCACCAGCCCCTTATCCACTAGGCCAAGGACCAGCATATCCGTCATTTCCCGCACGACCATTTTCGCCTGTTCCGCAGGATACGCATAGGGCAGCACCTGTCCTGAACCCAGGCTGTTGCTTTCCGGCCGATAGGCTTTGATATCCGCCATGGAGCAGGGTTCCCAACCCCAGGCATGGTCAATCAAAAGCTCTGCATTTACGCCAAATAACCCGTACAATTTATCTTCTCCCCGAGATTCAAGAGAATATCGGGCAATATCCCCCATGGTGTACAGCCCAATGGCATGGAGCTTTTTGGTATAGCCCCTGCCTACCCGCCAGAAATCCGAAATGGGCTGATGGCTCCAAAGCTGCCGCCGATAGGACATCTCATCCAGTTCCGCAATACGCATGCCCTTTTCATCTGCCGGCATATGCTTTGCCATAATATCCATAGCTACCTTCGCAAGATACAGATTGGTCCCCAAGCCAGCCGTTGCAGTGATGCCGGTAGCATCATACACATGCCCCATGATCTTGGAAGCAAGCGCACGGGCAGATAGATGATAGAAATCCAAATAGGACGTCAAATCCATAAAAACCTCATCGATGGAATATACATGGATATCCTGCGGCGCAATATATTTCAGATAGATCTCATAAATCCCTGCACTATACTTCATATAATGCGCCATTCTGGGCACAGCTGTGATATAGGAAAGCTCCAAAGACGGGTCTTTCTGCAGCTCTTCTGTATCGCATGAGGAATCCCGAAATGCTTTCCCTGGTGCCTTCCCCTTTCTTGCATAATTCAGTTCCTGTACCTTTTGCACCACTTCAAACAGCCGCGGACGCCCGGGAACACCAAAGGACTTCAATGCAGGTGAAACGGCAAGACAGATCGTTTTTTCTGTACGGGAGGCGTCTGCTACCACAAGATTCGTCGTCATGGGGTCAAGCCCCCGTTCCACACATTCCACAGAAGCGTAAAAGCTTTTTAAATCGATACATAGATAGATGCGATCGGACATACCACTTTCCTCCTTTCCCCCGCAGCAACAGGAACGTTTGTTCTTATATTTTACAATATCTTTCCCAAAAATGCAATCCTTCATCCAAAAAGAAAAACCCCGGTTCTTTTGAACCGAGGCTCGCCTGTATATAACATTTTCAATTGAAAATGTTTCTCTTCACATCCCTTTTGGCTGCTCATGGGTTTGCTCCACAAACGTTTTTCTATTTCCATAAGTTTTTCTTCGCTTTATCATGCGTTTTTATCACCAATTTTAATTTTCAGGTCAATGCTCTTCTGACCATCTCTCACTGCATGGACATCTACCGTTTTGCCGATCTCTGTGCCATTCACTAGCTCTACCAGGGTATCCATATCCATGACTGTTTTGCCGTCATACTGGGTGATGACATCGCCCACCTGCAGGCCTGCATTTGCCGCAGGGCCATTTTCCGTCACTTCCATAATCAATGCGCCCACAGGCAGTTTATACAGGGAAGCATTTTCCTCTGTGATGCTGGTACCTGTGATGCCGATATAAGGCTTGGGCTGTGTGCCGGATTCCAGCAGTTCCTCAACGATTGGTTTGATATAGTTGCTGGGGATAGCGTAACCCATGCCTTCCGCCATGGAAGAATTATATTTCGCCGTATTGATCCCAATGACCTCGCCTTTGCCGTTTACCAATGCGCCGCCGCTGTTACCACTGTTGATGGCTGCGCTGGTCTGCAATACTTTCAGAGCATTGCCGTCCACGTTAATGGTCTGTTCTTTCATGCTGATGATACCATCTGTAGCAGAAAGGCCCATGCCCATGGCGTTGCCGATGGCGATGACATATTCGCCTACTTCCAGGGCGTCAGAATCACCGAATGTAGCTGTTGCCACGCTGGTGATGCCTGCCACCTTCAGATCGTCCCAGGATACAGACAATACTGCCAAGTCAGATTCGCTCTTTGTGCCAATGGCCTTGGCAGATACGCTGATATTGCCTTCAAAGGTAACAAAAATGGAGCTTGCCCCTTCAATAACGTGGTTATTCGTTGCGATAGCCACCTTGCTGTCATCGGAATAGAAGATGACACCACTGCCTGCCCCTTCAGATTCATAGGGCACTGCGTATTTGCCGAAATACTTGGCTGTGCCTGTTACCGTAGTGGAAACACTGACAACAGAAGGCTTTACCTTTTTCACTATATCCACTGTAGAAAGACCATCTGTCAGAAAAGAGATTTTTTCTGTATCCGTTACATTTGTTGTCTGCACGCCGCTTTCTTTCTGGAAATAATGCTGCACTGCTCCATAGCCTGCACCGATGGATCCACCGCCGGCAATACTAACAATCAGGCAGCCGGCAATAAATTTCGCCCAGCCTTTTTTCTTCTTAGGCGTCTTTTTCACCTTTTCTTCGTAGTGATACTCTCTCACAGAAGGACGAGGTATTTCTTCTTTGATCTCTTCCTGCGTTTCTGCCTGCTCTGCCTGTTTATTCAGAGTTTCCGCCTTTTGGTTTTCTGCTTCTTCCGCAGAAATTACTTTTGCTTTCATTTCGATGGATTCTTCGTTTTCGAAGGGTTTGCTCTTTTCTTCCTCTGCGGAACTTTCGATACACTCCTGTTCTTCGTTTTCATTTTTTTTAGGGTTTACATCATCAAAATCATACATATCTATTCCTCCAATGCATTTATCATTATTCAATTTCTTTATGTTGCCATTATACTGCACGAATTTGAACGAAATGTGAACGCTGCATGAATAATTCTTGTTTTTGCTGAGAGTTTCATTAGAACAGCATTAAGGGATCATAACCACGCCTAAAAGACGTGGTTTGCACTTAGCCTATAAGGCACTTTTACTTGCTGCGTCTTAAGACGCATTGAAAAGTCTGCCAACCGCTTTTCGTTCTCAGACAGCCACTAAAAAGTGGCTGTTATTTTTTGTCTTATTTCACCGGCTCACCCGTAAACGGGTCAATGTACTCTTTCAGCGATATTTGTTCTTCTGCTATATCTTCTTGCAGTTGATTCTTGACATACTCTCTTATCGCCTTTTCATTTCTACCGACTGTGTCTGGATCTATATTAAAAAAGTGGACACGAAATATAACTATACGTTACAATAAAGTA
>CALCGT010000005.1 GCA_937901125.1 uncultured Clostridia bacterium
CCCTTATGAAGTTTATTTTTCTGTATCGTTGCACTTGACTTGACAATTCAAGATAAAAATATTTATTTTGTTTTTTTGGTACTCTTTTTGTACGCTACTGCAATGGCAAGCCGATATAAAAGCCTGCTGCTATGGAACGCTTCTGTGAAGCGGCAGCGGCAGGCGGGAACGCACGCCTGTATCCCTCTGTGCGCCGCTGCCATGGTAAGCCGATGCAAAAGCCTGCTGCTTTAGAACGCTTCTGTGAAGCGGCAGCGGCAGACGGGAACGCACCACAAAGTATATCTCTATCTCTATCTCTATATCTATATCTATATCTATATCTGGGTAACAATTTGGTAACAGTGGGGTAACATTGTTACCCCTTGCAATGGGGATATATTTTTGTTTCTCTTGTGTTTCATCTGCGTTACATTGTAACGCTATCTAGTGTGGCGTTGGTATTTTCTACTACAAGGTTTGAATAATATACATTCTATTCGATAGATTTGTGTATTATATGCAGTATTTTTCTCTTTTTCATTCCTATTTTACATATTGAGGAAGTGTAAAACATAATTTTGAAATGGGATAAACCAACATTATATGCTGGAAAAATTCTTATTTAACACAATAGCTAGATATGTAAAATAGAGGAAAAGCGGCAGCGGGGTAGGGGAAACCCAGTATTTACAAGGCTTTGCAAGTGATTATTCATCGTATGCAGTAAAATTTGCATGGAAAAATTTGAATGGAAAAATCGGCACTCTACCCCTAAAAAGTGTCGGATGTATCAAAGTGTCATTTCAACAAAAAGATGCGGGAAAACGTTGATTTTTCAAGGAAAACTTGTTTTTTACTCTTTCTTGGAATATTTCGTAAAAAGAAACTTTCTTGCAAAAATAGGGTGTTTTTCGGCACTTTCGGCACTTTTAGAAAAAAGTGTCGGATAGACAAACAAAGCTATAAAAAACTTGCATTTTCCGCAGGAATGGGGCATAATAAAAGCAAGAGGAACAACCGCCCACAAGGTGGGTTGACCGATTAGAGAAGAAGCATGGAAAGCCACCCTGCAACCGACCAAAGTATTAGGGTGGTTTTTCTATGCTTATAGCTTTACTTGAAATTCAAAAAAATGAATGTCAGCAATGCCAAAAGAAACGTGCCAAAAGACATTAAATCTTTAAAGTCAAATTTCATCAGCATCACCCCCATTCTATGTAGAATGAAGGTCAAGCCACCCTGTAACACGATTGTTCCATAGCGGGATTGTAACACGATAGAAACAAAAACACAAGGGAACAAAGAAAAAGAGCCTTTCGGCTCTTTTATTTTTCGTGTTCCTGTTCGTATTTATCAATCAGCTTGTTAAGGGTGGGGCGGGTGATGCCTAACTCTGCTGCAAGCTGCACTTTGTTTAACTCTCTGTTTTTGTATTTTTGGTAATGTTCCTCAAAATTATCAACCTTAACTTCCCTGCGACCTTTATACTTTCCCTCTTTTACTGCAAGTGCAATTCCTTCCCGCTGCCGTTCTAAGAGATTTGTACGTTCAAATTCTGCAATAGCCCCAATCATGGTAAGCATAAGTTTCCCCGTGGGTGTGCTGCTGTCGATATTCTCTTTATTGCTAACAAGGTGTACGCCCTTAGCGTTGAGTATTTCCACAATATCCAAAAGGTCTTTTGTGCTGCGTGCCAATCTGGAAAAATCGTGAATGAAAATTGTATCACCTTCACGAGCAAATTCCAGCATTTCTTTAAGCTGCGGTCTGTTGGTATCCTTTGCGCTTACCTTTTCTGTATACCATTTATCAATATTTTTCTCCTTGAGTGCTTCTATCTGCCTGCCCTCATTCTGTTCTACTGTGGATACTCTTACATAGGCTATATTCATTTTGAAGCCCCCTTTCTTTTATGGTTCTATGATACCATATAGTAAAATATAAGTCGATGACTATATTTACATTCAGTAAAATAAATTGAAAAATAATTTATATTTTACTCGTTTTTGGTGGGTTTTTGATGCAAATTTAGAATATACCCTATTTTTACAAAAATTCTTATTGTCATTTTTATTTTGCTGCGGTATAGTATAATCTAGAAGGGTAACTCAACGCTCGTTTCGGACGTCAGCCAGTGGGCTTTGCATACTAGCACTTGATAACCTTCTTGAACGGATGCCGCTTGGCGGAACGATTCGGGGAATTGTACCCCGCTATTTGGGGAACCCTTGCGGAAATGATTGTAAAAAAGAGCCTGATTCCTCTGTGCGCACATTGGAAAAAGGCTCTTTCTCTTTTTGTGTATGTATATCAGCTTTTGGAAAAATTCTCTGTGTATTGCCTGCATCGTCTTATTTCGTCTGTTTCCATCAGATTTCGTACAATGCTTTCTATAACGCTTACTTTTCTTTCATCCATCATAAACAATATTTCTTTGGCTAATTCTCTGCGCTGGGTAGTCCAAAGGGGATTTACTGCGGTATTCTCTGGAAAGACAAGCATATTCCAATCGCAGTATTCAACCCATTCACCATTGATTTTCTTTTCCAGACATTCCAAAACCGTATTGAAGCGGTATTCTTCCTTGACGGTGAAATAACAGAAAGCGGGCTTTATTTTGCTTATTTTACATTCCTTTGCTTCTCCTGTTGGCTGCATGAGGATAACTTTACTCCCTTTCTCCATGAAAAGCACTCCTTTCAAAAAATACTATGCTACGTTATGGTTTTGCGGCAAATTTGCCGATATATATATTCTTCTTCTTTTTCTTCTTCTTCGCCTAGATTGTTCCTCGTTGTCCTTGTTTGTCCTTCGTTGTCCCTCGTTGTCCCACGTTGCCCCCTGTATGCCGCTGCAATGGCAAGCCGATATAAAAGTCTGCTGCTATGGAACGCTTCTGTGAAGCGGCAGCGGCAGGCGGGAACACACCACAAAGGCTATCTATGAATGAAGCGGCAGCGGCAAAAATGCCTAAACATATGGTTATTTTTGCCGTTTTGACCATTGCAGCGGGTGAAAAATCGTGATAAAATAAACTTGCTTTTTTGGCTGCACCTTTTTCCTTTGGCGGGGTTATTGGGTGCGGCTTTTTCCGTTTTCGGAAGAATTACCAAATACTTTGATATGCACAAAAGTATAGATTGAACATAGTTGTTTTTCGTCCTCGATTTCGTCAACAAATTTATGTATGAAATGCCTGTATGCGGCTTTTAATGCTGCTGGGTCTTGCTGTGTCTGTTTGTCCATGTTTTTCCTCCTGTTTTTCTGCCATTTTACAATGGTAAATGGTAAATGTTATAGAACTGTGGGTTATAGCCCACAAGATACCCATTAAAAAACAGCCTTTCTTGTGGGTCATAGCCCACAAGATTCATGTGTTTTTTTGCTTTCTTGTGGGTCATAGCCCACAAGTTAGTGTGGGTTATAACCCACAAGGGTTTTAGTCTATCCTCCCTCCCACGTTTGCCACTTATTACTGAATCCGTAGATACTTTTCCGTTTGGTTGGTTTTCCGTTAAAAACGGTACGAATAAGCCCATGTTCTTCCAATGCTTTGATATCGTTATATAATTCCCGTTTCATGCTAGAGGTATATATACCAGCTTCAATTCCAGCCGTAAGAGGAAAATAAAATAAATCATCACCACGCAAATCTGGAATATCTGGAAAATCTTCCCTCGGCTTTTTATGCCCAAAATATCTGCTTTTGATATATAAATAAAGCACCTTTTGCCGATTTTTCAAACTCATAAATGCAGGATGATAAAGCATCGAATCATAAATAGTGGCGTATGTATCATTTTTTCCATTCTTCCCGCCTGCACTCTCAAAAGAACGTGCTTTATACTTATTTGATTTTGACATCTAATCACGCCCAATCATTTCTTCTCGATGCCGAAGCGGTCAAAGAAGTAAGCCGCAGGAACACGCCCCGAAGCGGTGAGATAACCCGCCTTTTGCAATTCGACGTTTAAAATCCGAATGACTTTGTAGGCGTAGGCAGAGGAACAATCAAGTTCGTCCATGATATCCGCAGCACGATAAAATTTCTTATTTGCCTTGGTTTCCATCCCTTCCACCTCCTGTCAACCCTTGCAAAAATGATAAGACAAAAACAAGCTGCTGTTCATCAAGCGTTGAAAGCATCGTAATAATTCGGTCAATCATATTATCACCCCCGTATTTCAAAAAACAAATAGAAAAACCGCCACTTTTTTATTGTTCGGTGGTCTGGTCGATATATTTGTCGGCTTTTGGCTTGTGACCCATTCTAAACGGAAAAAGCTGGCATTTTTCAACAGGACAAAGGCGTGCTTCTTTGATGCTGTCCCCAGAACAAGATAAACATTTTTTTCTAATCGCCTGTAAAGGTGTGATTTTCTCCATGTGTCATTCCTCCTTTTCGATTAAATCTTCTACCCGTACGCCTAACGCTGCCGCAATGCTGCCCGCCGTAGCAGGTTTGCAGGAGAAACCCTTGATAATGCGGCGGTATGTTTGGTACTGGATGCCTGCCGCTTCACAAAGCCCGTAGGCATTCAAACAGGCGTTTGCCATGGCAAGTGTTAATTTTTGTTCGTTTAATTTCATTTCTTCACTCTCCTTTTTATTGACAGCTTTTTATAAAGCTGATATTATAATTTTGACAGATTGAAATAAAGCTGCTATTGATATGATGTTATCAGATTGTTTTCAATCTGTCAATTGGTTATTTTATTTTTCTTGTTATCCTTATGTTGAATATGTTATATTTGACATGAGGTGGTAATAGCATGAGTGAAAATAATATAATTGGTAATCGCATTAGAGAAATTCGCAAGCAAAGAGGTTTGACACAGAAAGCCCTTGGAGAACTGTGTGGGATTGCTGAACCTAATATAAGAAAATATGAACTTGGAAAGCAAAACCCTAAATATGGGACATTATTTAAAATTGCGGATGCTTTAAAAGTGCCTTATGATTATTTGATCTTTGGTGAAGATAATCCGTATAAAGAAATGGATTTAGAAAAGATGATTTGGTCTATTATTGATGAACTTCAAAATAGAGCAGAATCTTTAATAGATCATACCTATTCTGAGGATATTACGCAGACAATTAAAAACCTTCTTTATAACTTTTTGCAGCTTAATAATGCAGGACGAGAAAAGATTTTTGAACGCATTGAAGAATTGCTCGAAATGCCAAAATACACAGAAAAAAAAGAATAAAAAAGCCCTCCTGCATAGGCTGCGGGAAGGCTTGCGGCGGCTTGTGCGTCACCATCTAACAAAACCAGTATAGCACAGACCGCCCGATCTTTCTACAACCTATGAGAAAAAGGGGGTTTTATTTTTATGCCTGTTTATAAGAACGAGGAAAGAAATACCTGGTACACCAGTTTTTATTATACCGACTGGACAGGGCAGCGGAAACGGAAAAAGAAAGAGGGTTTCGCATTAAAGCGGGATGCACAGGAGTATGAGCGGGAATATATCAAGAAACACTCTGGAAGTTGTGAAATGTCTTTTCGCAGTATGTGTGAATTATACCTTGAAGATGCAAAAAACCACTTGAAGCCCACTTCTTACAGGGTAAAGAAGAATATCATAGACAACCTGATTCTTCCGCAGATTGGGGAAATGCCTATCAACGAAATAACCCCGAATACACTTAGGCAGTTTAATAATCAGCTTTTAAAGAGTGACAAAGAGTATAGTACGCTTTATTTGAGCAAGGTAAACGGGCAAATATCCTGCGTGTTTACCTTTGCCGTAAGATATTATAACCTTACTTCTAACCCCTGCAAGATTTATTCCAGCCCCAGCGGGACAAAGAAAGCTGATATTCAATTTTGGACGCTGCAAGATTTTAAGAAGTTTATACAGGAAGTAGAGGGGATAGATTATAAAACCGCTTTTGAGGTTCTTTTCTGGACAGGTATGCGAAACGGGGAAATGCTGGCGTTAAATGTGGGGGATGTTGATTTTAAACACAATCGCATTACCATCAATAAAAACTATGCGAAGCTGGACAATGAAGAATTGATTCTGACACCGAAAACAAAGAAAAGTAAGCGGGTTGTAGATATCCCGCCTTTCCTTGCAGAGCATATCAGGGAATATATTTCCCATATTTATGATTGTTCCAATGATACAAGGCTTTTTTCTATGAGCCGCCCTGCGCTGCGGCTGCATCTGAATGAAGCGGCAGAAAGGGCAGGAGTGAAGAAAATAAGGCTGCATGATTTAAGACACTCTCATGCGTCCTTGCTTATCGAATTAGGGTTTCAACCGCTTATCGTTGCCGATAGGCTAGGGCATGAAAACGTCAAGACTACTTTGGAAACATACGCCCACCTTTACCCCCATAAGCAAAGTACTGTTTGTGAGAAGCTGGAAACACTACAATAATATAATGGTACGTTTTTGGTACGATTCAAAAAAAATAAACCGTTGGAAATGCTGATTTTAAGCACTTCCAGCGGTTTTTGTTTTTATTCGTCCCAGTTGTGGTAAGTATTCTGAACGTCGTCGTCATCATCCAGCAGATCCAGCAGTTTATTCATCTTCTTGATATCTTCTTCGGATGTCAGTTCTGTATATGTCTGGGGGATCATAGTTACTTCTGCACTTGCCATAGGGATGCCTGCAGCTTCCAGTGCTTCACGAACTGCGGAGAAATCATCAGGAGCTGTTGTGATTTCGTAGCTGTCTTCTTCTGCTGCAAAGTCATCTGCACCAGCATCCAGAGCGACCATCATCAGTTCTTCTTCATCCATAACCACTTCTTCTTTATCGATCACGATCAGACCTTTTTCATCAAACATGAAGGATACACAGCCGCTGTTACCCATATTGCCGCCGCCTTTATTGAATGCGTTTCTTACATTGGCTGCTGCACGGTTTCTGTTATCTGTCAGCACTTCTACGATGACAGCTACGCCATTGGGGCCATAGCCTTCGTATGTTACCAGTTCGTATTCTACGCCTTCTTCATTACCAGCCGCTTTTTTGATACTTCTGTCGATGGTATCGTTAGGCATGTTGTTGGCTTTACATTTTGCGATAACGTCACGCAGCTTGCCGTTTACAGCAGGATCGGGACCGCCGGCTTTGACTGCCACCTGGATTTCTCTGCCCAGCATCGTGAAGATTTTACCCTTCTTCGCATCGTTTTTTTCTTTTTTATGTTTGATATTTGCAAACTTAGAATGTCCTGACATTAGGAACCCTCCTCAATAAAATTTCATCAAAATATTTTATCATTATTTCAAGCAGAATTCAAGGAAAATCGAGATATAATCCCTGTTTTCCCCAGAATTCCTCCTGGAAACAGCTTGATTTTAAACATCTTCTTTTTCGTAGGGGAAAAATTCTGTCAAGAAATTTTTCTGATGCAGAGCTTCTTCGATCTCATCCAAAATATCTTCGCTTTCGGCGGAAACGTGGTGAAAATGATAACCGGAAGTAACGTTCAGCAGAGGAGAAGATTTCCCGGATTTTAGATGGACCATAAAAGCCTGTACATCTCTGCGGTTTTTGATATTCAGAGGAGCAGAGACCTTTCCATAAACCCGGTGATTCACCATGACATCCAGAATATAGCCGCCCAGATCAACAATGGTCTTCAGTTCTTCCTCTGTACGGGCTTCATCATGGCAAACCTTGAACAGACGTACGGTTTCTTTTGGCTCATCCAGAAGATAGCCCCGAGCGGTTGCCAGAATAGAATGACCTTCTGTACGCAGCAGAGCAATATCCTGTACGATCACCTGACGGCTGACACCCATTGCATTCCCCAAGGCACCGCCGGAAAGGGGTGTAGAGGATTCCTTCATTAATTCTAAAATTTTTTTGCGTCGTTCTGCGCCAGTCATTCTGACTTCACCTCTATTTTCATCAATGACAAAAGTCATCATTCGTTTTTTCTATATTATTTAGGCATTCTTTTTTATTCTAAACTACTCTTTATCCCTTTGTCAAATCTTATCAGAGCAGATCAAGAGATTCCTTTCCACAGCAGTACAGCAGCGGCACAGTTGGGCAGATACAGCACTTTTTCCACGGAAATATCCATATTGGACAAAAGCAGTTCATATTCACCTGCAGGGAGGGGAAGGGATTGGGCTTCTGTGCCATAGTTGGCAGTAGCTAAGATTTTTTGCCTATTTTCTGGGTTGATGTGCCAATAAGCCAGAATGTGGTATTTCGTTTCAAAGGCAGGAATGAAATCGCCATAAACGAAGGTATCCACATAAGCAGGGGCTTTTCGCAGGGCAATTAGTCTACGATAATATTGCAGAACAGAATCTTTACGGGTTTCCTGTTCAGCGGCGTTGATTTTTTTGTAATTGGGATTCACTACCAGCCATGGCTTGCCTGTGGAAAAGCCTGCATGTTCTGCTGCGCTCCACTGCATGGGCGTTCGGGCGTTGTCCCGGCTGTTTTCCCAACAACTCTGCAAGGCTTGGGATTGGCTGCAGCCGCTGTCCAGTGCCAGCTGATATTGGTCAAGGGTATTGATATCGTTGTATTCATCAATGCTGCTTCTGCGGCAATTGGTTATGCCAAGTTCCTGTCCCTGATAGAGAAAAGGGATGCCCCGCAGCAGCAGGGAAGTGGTTTCCAGCATTTTTTTGCCAGCTTCATTTTGGACATAGTCCGGCAGAAAGCGGCTTGCCCCTCTGGGTTCGTCGTGGTTTTCAATAATATTGGCAAGAAAACCAATGGGCAGCAAAGATGGTTTCTCTCCAGCTGTCGAAGGAAATGGCTTTGCATCATACCAGCCATGTTCTCCACAGGTCAATTTTTGGGCACTCAAATCAAACATAGTGGAAAAATAACCATTTTCCCCAACAAAAGCTTGCAATTCAGCGGGTTGCATATGAAAAACCCCGCCAACGGTAAAGGCATCGTATTTTGCAAACGTTTCCTGTTTTAATTCCTGCAAAAGTGTGCCAATGTCCCAGGCCTGTTCGATCATCTTGCAGACGGCAATGCGCCATCAGGGTCGTCAGGTTCATAAGAAAGAAAGCCGGGGCTCTTTTAATGTTGATGATGGCATCGATGCGGAAGCCTGCCAACCCTTGTTCCAGCCACCAGTTCACCATATCGTAAATTTTTCGGCGCAGGGCAGGATTTTCCTAATTCAAATCGGTCTGTTCTTTGGCAAAGCTGTGCAGATAGAATTTGTCAGTGCCGGGAATTGGCTCCCATGTGCTGCCGCCGAAATAGCCCCGGTAATTGCTGGGCGGCTGTCCGTCCTTGCCTTTGACGAAATAGAAATAGGAAGCTTCTTCGCCATCAGGGTTGGCCAGAACTTTTTGGAACCACTCATGCTGGTCGGAACAATGGTTTACTACCAAATCCATGATAAGGTACATACCCCTCCGTTTGGTTTCAGCCAGCAGCTCATCAAATTCCTCCATGGTGCCGAATTCCGCTGCGATACTGTAATAATCGGAAATGTCATATCCCTGATCCACGAAAGGGGATTGATAGATAGGGGACAGCCAGAGGATATCCACGCCGAGAGCCTGTAGGTAGTCCAGCTTGGAAAGTATCCCTTTCAGGTCGCCGATACCGTCTCCGTTGGAATCACAAAAACTTTTAGGATAAATTTGATAGGAAATTTTATCATGAAACCATTTTTTTATCATAGCAATTTCCTCCGGAATATCATTTTTTCATAAGAGAATGATTTGTATACGAAATGTATTTCTGTGATGGAAAAATGTTTTCGAAAAAAAGACAAAAGCTATTGACAAGTGGAATTTTCATGATAAAATCTTAATATCACTTGTGAAAGACACTTGTATTTTTTAGAATCAGGATATCGACGGAGGAAAAAATATGGAGCAGATCGTTAGAAAAATCGCCCTGCTGGGCATGGGCACAGTTGGCGGCGGTGTATATAAGATTATTGAAAATCAAAAGGATGAAATGCCTTTCAAGATAGGCGCAAGGCTGGAAGTGGCAAGGGTTTTGGTACGCAACAAGGCGAAATATGCCGATGCTGTTCCTGGGGAAAAACTGACAGATCAATTTGAAGATGTCATCAATGACGACAGTATCGATATTGTCGTAGAAGTGATGGGCGGCATCGAACCTGCCCGCACTTATATTACAGAAGCGCTGAAAAAAGGTAAGCATGTAGTGACAGCAAATAAAGACCTGATGGCGATGCATGGACATGAATTGCTGGAAACTGCGGCGGCAAATCACTGCGATCTGCTGTTTGAGGCAGCTGTTGCCGGCGGTATTCCCATTATCCGTCCTTTGAAGCAGTGTCTGGCAGGCAACAATATCACGGAAGTGATGGGGATTATTAACGGTACCACAAACTTTATCCTGACAAAAATGGAAGAAGAGGGGATGGACTTCAAAGAAGCCCTGCAGTTGGCAACCGATTTGGGCTATGCGGAAGCAGATCCTACGGCGGATGTGGAAGGCTATGATGCAGGACGTAAGATTGCCATTATGGCATCCATCGCCTTTAATACGCCTGTAACCTTCAACGATGTTTTCACAGAAGGTATTACAAAAATCACAGCAAAGGATATGCGCTATGCTCAGGAATTGGGCTGCACCATCAAGCTGCTGGGTATCGCAAAGAATACAGAGAATGGTATTGAAGTGAAGGTGCATCCTACTTTGATCCCCGAACGTCATCCTCTGGCAGCGGTAAATGATGCATTCAATGCGGTACTTGTCCATGGTGATGCGATGGATGATGCCATGTTCTATGGCCGTGGCGCAGGTGCCATGCCCACAGGCAGTGCTGTTGTAGGTGATATCATGGATGTGGCGAGAAATATGCTGTTTCACTGCAATGGCCGTATCGGCTGCAGTTGCTATAAAGAACTGCCTATCAAAAAAATTGGTGATGCAAAGAGCAGTTACTATATTCGTATGAATTTGGAAGACAGGGCTGGAACGTTAGCATCTATGGCAAGTGTATTTGCAAGCAATAATGTAAGTATTTCCATTCTGCTGCAGAAAGCAACTATGGGCGATACAGCGGAAATCGTTATTGTGACCCATGAAGTTGAAGAAAAGAGATTTAGAGATGCCATGACAGTACTTTCTTCTATGTCTATGGTGAAAGAAATTTGTTCCATCATCCGTGTATATCAGTTGGGTAATGCATGATAAATCAGGAAGAATTAGAGCAAGGGTAGAAATATCCTTGCTTTTTTATTGGGAATTTGTTAAGAATGTAGAATGACATTTATCATGCAGGGGTGGTATGATATACGATGAAGAAGAAGGGGGAAAAGAGACATGAAATATTTTACAAAAGAATGGTATGCAGCCTGCGGTGTCGTGGGGTATCATTTGAATATGCAGGTATCCAAAAACGCAGAAACATTTTCCGAAGAATATTATCATGACCTGTATCTGCGCCGTCGTCGTGCTTTTGTGAAAGAAAGAAAAGAAGAGGAAAAAAATCATGCTTCTTTCAATAAGGCAGCAACAGAGGCTGAATTCCAGTCTACCCATGAAAATATCGTAAGATCCATGCAGGAAAGACTGCCAAAGGAAATTCTGGAACAGGTGGCAGACGTACGCATACTGGCATTGGATATCGCGACAAAAGAAGTTAGACAGCATTTGAAGGAAATCTGTGAAAAAAATGAAAAACAGATGAATGCAATGCTGAAAGAATACTGGGAAACATATTGTCCTACTGTGAAAGAAGCTGTAGGTGAAGAAATCCAGAAGGAATTTAATTTCCATGACAGCCGAATTACAGCGGTGGAAATGAAAGATAACCAGCTTGCGTTCAAAATGGAGCCTTGCTTTTCTGATGTAAAGAAAGTCATTTTCAAGAATTATAAGATCTTGGAACAGGATGGCTATATGCTGGGGGCTGATTGGCTCTATCAGGAAGTGCATCCCGTAGAAGGCGGCAATGAATATCATGGTCTGCTGTGGAAAAACAACGGCAAAGTGGGTTATCTGACGATTTTCGCAGAAGAAATCGAATTTATCAAATAATAAGAGAAAAGAGTCCGAAAGGACTCTTTTTTGGTTATCAAAATTTCAGATCATCATTCATAACGAATGCGATCATTTCTATATCTTCATCGGTGTTGTTTTCCATGGAATGCCACTGACCCACTTCGATGGTGCAGACATCGCCGGGATGAACTTCTGTTTTTGTACCATCGTTATCTACGAAAGTGCCTACGCCCTTCAGAATGTAGTAGGGTTCTGTATTACCTACGTGTTGATGCCAGCCGATGCTGCTGTGGGGTTTTACGATGACACGGGCAAACATAGTGCCGTGACCCATCAGGTCGGTGCCTTCCAGGATATGGTGGATCTCTACGCTGCCTTTGCCGTCTCTCAGGCCTTCTACTGTAACAACTCTTTCTTTTCTGATCATGGTTTATTCTCCTCTCTCTTATAAAAACTCTCGGCACTGGCTACACCCGCCAGATCGAAGGCAGGTGTATAGTCAGACGTTGCCGAGGAACGTTTCTGCATAAATCCGTTTTTCAGACCGATTTCGAAGAAATGGTCTACCACTTTGTCATATTCAAAGGTGGTCAGCCTGCGGGCAAGGGGGTTATATTCCTTCGCCCTGTGCATAGGGGTATACTGGCTCATCAATGAAACATAAGCGTTTTCCCCCAGATTTTCCCGAATCCAATCCAACACCTGAAAACTGTCCCGATATTGCCCGGGTAATACCAGATGGCGGATGATGATGCCTTTCTGTAGGATGCCGTCTTCGTCGAAGCACTCTTCCCCTGTCTGCCGGCGCATTTCCAAAATGGCTTGGGCCGCTGTTTCCCTGTAATGGGGACCTTTGGAATACTCCAATCCCAAATCGTTGTTCCAATATTTAAAATCCGGCAGGTAAACATCCACCAGCCCCTCCAGCTGTTTCAGCCCTTCCAAAGACTCATAGCCGTTGGAATTGTAAACCACAGGGATGGACAAGCCTGCGTTTTTTGCCAGCTCCAATGCTTTTGCCGCTTGGGGGATAAACTGCACTGCGGAAACCAGATTGATATTATGGAAGCCACGTTCCTGCTGTTCCAGAAAAATTTCCGCCAGTCGTTCTACAGTGATTTCCTGTCCAAAGCTTTCCTGGCTGATATCATGGTTCTGGCAGAAGACACAGCCCAGATTGCAATGGCTGAAAAATACGGTTCCCGAGCCTTTTGTGCCGCTGATGGGCGGTTCCTCCCAATGGTGGGCACTGACCAGTGCAACCTTTGGTAGATAGGTCGCACGACACCACCCTGTTTTGCCTGTGGTGCGGTCAACACCACAGTTTCTGGGGCAGACACGACACTGAGACAAAGCCGTTTTCATTTTTTGCATATTTTAAACACCTCTGTCTTTCTATTTGTGATTGTATCATATCAGGCGGAGGAAAGACAACCGTTTCTCATACTTTTGCAGGGGGAGGAGGATTGCCTTTGCCAGCTCTGCCATTGATTCCCCTTTGCTTTTTCGACAAAAGGATGATATCCTATGAACTGTAAACGAAAGAGAGAAATAGAAAGGTGAGGGGAAGAAAGATGAGAGAATATCATGCAGTGATGCGGGAAGAAAAAGTTCTGTCCAAAGTAGTCTGCAATGGCTGCGGCAGGGAGATCCCCTTGGATACAGCGGATTATTTTCACGGAGAAAAAACATGGGGATATTTTTCCAACCAGGACGGCAGACAGGACTGCTTTGATCTTTGCGAGGAATGTTATCAGAAATTGACGGAAAGCTTTGCCGTAAAAATAGAAAAATGAGAGAAGCACCCAAAGGCACATCTCAATAAGAAAACATCTAAAACGGATAAATCCTTGATCTTCAACGATTTATCCGTTTTTTGTTGCATTGGTTCATTTTCATAAGCGGAACGATTAAAATGGGTACTTTTTGTTTGCTCAGTTTTTATGAAAAAAAGATCCCCGGCCATGGCCGGGGAAAATTATGGGTGGATGAAAGGGTAACGGTTTTTAGAAAATCATCTGCAGTTGCAGCGGTCGCGATCTCTGTCCCTGTCACAGTCTCTGTCGCGATCTCTGTCCCTGTCACAGTCTCTGTCGCGATCTCTGTTTCTATCACAGTCTCTGTCGCGATCTCTGTTTCTATCACAGTCTCTGTCCTGATCTCTGTCCCTGTCACAGTCCCTGTCACAGTCTCTGTTTCTGTCGCAGTCTCTATCCCGATCTCTGTCTCTGTCACAGTTTCTGCCTCTGAAATCACAGTCAGGGGAACCGAAGATGGGACCGAAACCACAGCAGGAGCGAGGTTCAGCCGTAGGAGAAAACAGATCCAGAGGGAAGCGGATATCTTCGAACCCTTCACAAGGATCACAGTTTGTTGCCAGAGAAGAGCAGCGTTCAGGCACACATCTGCCCAAAGAATTTACCACCATATTTACGGTACGGAACAGTTTTACGATGGTGAACAGACCGATGGTCACGTTGACAGCGATAGGTGCGCCCAGGGCGGCATCGCCGTTGTTCCGACCGGAATCGCAGGAATCACAGCCACAATTGCAGCTGCAGGGGTTGCAGGAGGGATGACGCAGTTCTGCTGCCAAGGCGATGGCTTTGCCTTCAGCGATGACAAAAGGCCCACCCTTGGAAGTGCCATTGTGGAACTGGTCCGTCACAGTGGTCACATTGGCTTCCGTGGAACCAAACAGAGTCACCCGCAGGTGGTAGGTGTTTGTAGCATCAATGCACCCAATGAAACCGCCGTCAGCCCTTCTGAATTCCAGGGTATAGTTGAATACATATTTCAGCTCCAGATCCCAGCAGCCTCTCTGCAGGGGATTGGGCTTCTTCCGCAGGATCTCGATACGATCCAGCTCCAAATCGCGGATGGTAACATCAGCGGCATTGCAGGGCGGAACGATGATATCCCCTTCGCACAGCATATCGTTGCAGCTGGGGTTGTTGCTTCTTGCCGCCCGGGCAGGCCCCAGAATGTCGCTGCTCAGACATTTCTGGATACGGCACTGGTCGAAGATCTTCTGGGCGATGATACAGGTTTCTTCTCCTCGCTCTCTGTTGTTGTCATGATCGTTGTTGCAGTTGTTGCTGCCGCAGAAGCAGCAGTTTCTTGCGCTCAGATCTGCTTTACAGTCAAATTCAAAAGCTCCCATAAGACAGCCTCCTTTAAATTGTTTGTGTTCATTTATATAGTATGTGACAAGGTCAAATGGGTGACAGCCGCACTGGTGCGTAACTTGAAATCAGAATTTTTCGTCGAAGGACAGCATAGCTCTTTTCCCAAAGTCTTCAGCTTGTATTTCGGAGAAAACAGTGTTATACTTAAATTTAATGAATGACGTTATTTCCACAAGAGAGGGACGCAGAATGAAACGATTGATGGATACCCATACCCACTCCGTTGCCAGCGGACATGCTTACAGCACAGTGGATGAAAACTTAAGATGGGCGGCGGAAAAGGGGCTTGAATTGGTGGCTTTGACTGACCATGCCCCTGCAATGAAGGATACGACAAGCCATGCTTATTTTGCCAATCTCCATGTTTTGCCGAAGGAGCTCCACGGGGTGCGCCTGCTCCGGGGCATTGAATTGAATATCCTTGATTTTGAGGGCAAAGTAGATATGGATGAAGCAGTCCTTTCCCGTTTGGATCTGGCCATCGCCAGCCTGCATATGCCCTGTATCAAACCGGGCAGCAGAGCGGAAAACACCAGAGCCTTTCTGAAGGTTATGGAAAATCCTTATGTGGATATCATCGGTCACCCCGGTGACCCCCGTTATGATGTGGATTATCAGGAAGTGTTCCGCATGGCAAAGGAAACGGGGACAATCCTGGAGGTCAATAATGCATCCCTGACCCCCGGCGGCTTCCGGGATGGCAGCAGGGAAAATATCAAAGAGCTCCTGCTGATGAGCATGGAAGCGGGTCAGCCTGTGGTGCTGGGCAGCGATGCCCATTTTTATACCAGTATAGGCGATTTTTCCTATGCGGAAATGCTGCTGCAGGAAGTGGATTTCCCAGAAGAGCTAATCCTGAATACCGATCCTGCAAAATTCCTTGCCAGTCTGAAACACAAAAAATAAAGTGATTTGAACAAAAGAACGTGAAAAAAAGCCTTTACTTTAACACTTTAGTATGTTAATATAAAATGAGAATTTTAAGGAGAAGGTGGCGTTCCCAGATGAATAAAAAGATCAAAACCGAATTGACCGATAAATTGTTCGAGTGCATCCTCAGCATGGAAACCGTTGATGAGTGCTATCAGCTCTTTGAAGACCTTTGTACTGTCAATGAGATCCAGGCGATTGCCCAGAGAATGGAAGTTGCGGCAATGTTGGATGCAAAGCGCACATATGTGGAAATTGCGGAAAAAACAGGCGCATCCACAGCGACCATCAGCCGTGTTAACCGTTGCCTGCATTATGGTACAGATGGTTACAAGCTGGCGATCGATCGTGTGAAAGCGAAAAGGGAAAAAGAAGAAAAGGAATAATCTTTTTGATGGATGTTTGAAAGAGATTATAAGGGCTGATTTGGTGAAAGGATTTCGCCAAATCAGCCTTTCTTGTGTTTTTTTAGAGACAAGTGGAGGGGGTTGATATCTTCGTAGATGACCAACCCATTAGAAATTCCCTGAAAATCTGGAATATTGGCTCTGAAGAAAGGAATCATAAAAAGAACAGGAGTAAGAATCATGATTGGATTTGAACAACTCAATGATATGCAGAAAAAAGCCGTCCTGCAGACGGAAGGCCCTGTGCTGATTCTAGCTGGCGCGGGCAGCGGCAAAACGGGTGCGCTGACAGTGCGTATTGCCCATTTGCTCGAAACAGGCGTGAAGCCCTGGAATATCCTTGCCATCACATTTACCAATAAGGCGGCAAAGGAAATGAAGGAGCGTGTGGAAAAGCTGGTGGGCGATGGTGCAAGAGATATGTGGATCAGCACTTTCCACTCCACTTGTGTGCGTATCCTCCGCAGGGAGATCCACCATCTGGATTATGAAAATCAGTTTTCTATCTACGATGCAGACGATCAGGAAAAGATCATGCGGGAAGCCTTCAAAAGACTGAATATGAGCACTACAGATAAGTCCTTTTCTGTCAAAGGGGCGATGTCCATTATCAGCCATTTGAAGGAAGAAATGACAAGTTGGGAGGAATATAGCCAGAAGGTAGACAGAAACGACCTGAAAGCAGTCCGTATTGCCAAGGTGTATCAGACCTATCAGAAAATGCTGAAGGAAAACAATGCCTTGGATTTCGATGATCTGATCTATAAAACCGTGCTTCTATTCCGCCAGTTCCCCGAAGTTCTGGAAAGATATCAGGATCGCTTCCGCTATATCATGGTGGACGAATATCAGGATACCAATACCAGCCAGTATGAGCTGGTGGCAATGCTGGCGGCAAAATATAAAAATCTTTGCGTAGTCGGGGACGACGACCAGAGCATTTATGGCTGGCGTGGTGCCAATATCCGCAATATTCTGGATTTTGAAAAGGATTTCCCCGATACCATTGTCATCAAGC
Source organism: uncultured Clostridia bacterium (assembly GCA_937901125.1). Taxonomy (GTDB): domain Bacteria; phylum Bacillota; class Clostridia; order Lachnospirales; family Anaerotignaceae; genus Anaerotignum_A. The sequence goes on from CALCGT010000005.1 coordinate 17,471, forward strand.
TGGAGCAGAATTACCGTTCCACCAAGAAGATTCTGGAGGCAGCCAATGCTGTCATCCATCATAACCAGACCAGAAAGGATAAGACCCTCTGGACGGAAAATGACAGCGGCAGCATTTTACATATTTATAAAGCAGATAATGAATACGGTGAATGTCGTTTTGTAGCAGAAAAGATTCAAGAATTGGAAAAGGCAGGTAAGACCAGAAATCAGATGGCGGTTCTCTATCGTACCAATGCCCAGTCCCGTGCTGTGGAGGATATGATGGTGCGGAAGGGGATTCCTTATCGTCTTTTTGGCGGTGTGCGTTTCTATGAAAGAAAGGAAATTCGTGATATTCTTTCCTATCTGAAGGTGCTGGCAAACCCTGCGGATACGATTGCGTTGCGCCGCATCATCAACGTGCCCAAGCGGGGCATCGGCGAAACTTCTTTGGATAAGCTGGCAACTTTTGCCGATGAAAATGGTCTGTCCCTCTATGGTGCATTGAGCCATTTGGATGAGATCACTTCTCTGAAAACAAGAGCGGCAAAATTCAAGGATTTCTATGAACTGTTTGAACAACTGAGAGAAGATGCGGAAAGTCTTTCCGTGGCAGAATTGCTGGATGCTGTGGTAAAACGCACCGGCTATCTGCAGATTTTGATGGAAGAGGGCACAGACGAAGCCCTAAACCGCATCCAGAATATCGATGAATTTGTGAATAAAGCAGCAGAATATGATAAAGCTAACCCCGAAGGCAATCTGGAAGGCTTTTTGGAAGAGGTTGCATTGGTGGCAGATATCGACAGCTATGAAGAAGGCGAAGAAACTGTTGCCCTGATGACTTTGCATAGTGCCAAGGGGCTGGAATTTCCCTATGTTTTCATTATCGGCATGGAAGAGGGGATTTTCCCCGGCTATCGTGCGGTAATGTATGGCGGGGAAAAAGAGATCGAAGAAGAACGACGTCTTTGCTATGTGGGCATCACCCGTGCCAAGGAAGAACTGTTTATGACCCATGCGAAAAACCGTATGCAGCATGGCATCACCCAGTATAATCCTCCTTCCCGTTTCTTGAAGGAGATTCCTGCGGATTTGGTAGATATGCCTACCCGTCAGGTTTCCGAAATGGCGAAGCGGTATGATATGATGACCCAGTCTAAGCTGCAGCCGCCCATGGGCAGAAAAAATGTCACTCTCCCTACGGCGAGATTTGGCATGAAAAAGGAAATGCCCGCCCCTAAGGATTTCAAGCTGGATTATGGCGTGGGGGATAAGGTGCGTGCGCCTAAGTATGGCATCGGTACGGTGGTTTCCATCAACAACGGCGGTGCGGATTTTGAAGTAGAAGTTTCTTTTGGTGCCAAGGGTACAAAGAAATTTATGGCAAGACTTTCCAAGCTGATTAAAGTAAGCGAATGAGTTGAAAAAACGAAAACGGAGATGTCAAATCTATAGCGAGATTTCCGAATACGATAAACGAGAGAAGGGGCAGGAGCAATTTATGACAGACAGAATGAAGGCTTTGGTGGAACAGCTCAACGAAGCTTCCAAAGCATATTATCAGGAGGACAGAGAGATTTTGTCCAATCAGGAATATGATGCCCTCTATGATGAATTGGCGGCGTTGGAAGAAAAAACAGGCACGGTTTTAGCCAATAGTCCTACCCAAAAAGTGGGCTATACCGTTCTGAGCAATCTGGTGAAGGTGCGTCACGAAAGCCCCATCCTTTCTTTGGATAAGACAAAGGAAACGGCGAAGCTGGCGAGCTTTCTTCTGGATAAGAAAGGCATCCTTTCTTGGAAACTGGACGGTTTGACCATCGTTTTGAAATATAACAATGGCACATTGGAACAGGCTATCACCCGCGGCAATGGGGAGATAGGCGAAGATGTGACCCACAACGCTCGTGTGTTCAGCAATTTGCCTCTTTCCATCCCTTTCAAGGGGGAACTGGTGCTGCGAGGGGAAGGTGTCATCCCCTACAGCGAATTTTACCGCATCAATGAAGAACTGGGGGAAGATGAGCAATACAAAAATCCTCGTAATCTCTGCAGTGGTACCGTGCGCCAGCTGAACAGCAAAATTGCCGCAAAAAGGAACGTCAAATTTATTGCCTTTACGCTGGTGAGTGCGGAAGGAAAAGAGATTTCCGACAGCAAAGGGGAAAATATGGACTGGCTGGCAAAGATGGGCTTTGACCTAGTGGAGCATGTGATGGTCACGGCAGAAACTGTAGTGGCGGAAGTGGAAAATTTTCGCAACAAAATCGAAGAAAATGATATTGCTTCCGATGGCCTAGTGCTGACTTTTGACAGTATTTCCTATAGCCAGAGCCTTGGCAGAACATCTAAATTCCCCAAGGATTCCATCGCCTTTAAATGGGCGGATGAAATGGAAGAAACCACCCTCAGAGAGATCGAATGGAATACCTCCCGTACAGGGCTGATGAATCCTGTGGCGATTTTTGACCCTGTGGAATTGGAGGGCTCCACGGTGAGCCGTGCCAGTGTCCATAATGTCAGTATTTTAAAAGAACTGAAGCTGAGCATCGGTGATACGATTAAAGTTTATAAAGCAAATATGATTATCCCTCAGATTGCGGAAAACCTGACGGGAAAAGTTTCCACAGCGGAAATTCCCAAGGCGTGTTTCGTCTGCGGCGGGGAAACGGAGGTCAGAAAGCTGCGGGACGGGGAAGCCCTCTACTGCACCAATCCCAACTGCTCTGCCCAGCGGATACAGGCTTTGAGCCATTTTGTTTCCCGAGATGCCATGAATATGGAAGGGCTTTCCGAGGAGACTCTGAAAAAATTCCTGGAAAAAGGGTTTGTGGAAAACTACCCTGATCTGTTTCGTTTGGATCAGCACGAAGGGGAAATTTGTGAAATGGAAGGCTTCGGTGTAAAATCCTATAACAACCTGATCGCTTCCATCGAAAAGGCGAAGGATGTGGAATTGCCTAATTTCATCTATGCTTTGGGTATTAACCATGTTGGCTTGCGAAATGCCAAATTGCTTTGCGCCCATTGCGGATATGATCTGGAAAAAATCAAAGCAGCGACCCAGGAAGAACTGGTGGAGGTGGAAGGTTTCGGCGAGATCATTGCCCACAGCATCAGCACCTATTTCCGCCAGAAGGAACATCTTCGTTTGCTGGAGGATGCCCTGCAATATCTGCGAATCCAGCAGCCGGAAAAGGCGGAGGAAGGGGAAGAAAGCCCTCTGGCTGGCTTGATTTTCGTTGTGACGGGGGACTTGGAGCAGTTTGCCAACCGCAAGGAATTGCAGGTCCTGATCGAAAAGGGCGGCGGAAAGGTGACAGGCAGTGTCACAAAGAAAACCAATTTCCTCATCAATAATGACATTCATTCTGTATCTTCTAAGAATAAAAAGGCGGCAGAACTGGGTATCCCCATTTTGAGTGAACAAGATTTTATTGATAGATTTATGAAATAAATGGAAATAACGGAGAAAACTGCGAAAGCATAGAAAACCGAGCGTCTGCTTGCAGAAACATTCGGTTTTTCTATGCTTTTGGCAATTTTTAGGGAGGCTGTGCAAGGAAAAAGAGTGTAAAAGGGTTTCTTTGGCAGAAGAGACAATTTCTTTCTGCTTTTTTGGTGATTAAATCTATAGATTTTTTCTATTTGTCTTGATATACTTTTATAAGATATAAAAATTTTAATGGCAGCGATAAGTTTTTTGATTTGCTGCTTTCTTGTGCGATTTTTCTACGGCACGAGAATAGGAGGGAAAGTCATGAATTTGAACCAGCTCTATTATTTTAAAACTCTGGCAGAATTGGAGCATTATACCAAAGCGGCGGAAAAGCTGAATATTTCTCAGCCTACCCTGAGCCATTCTATTTCTTCCATGGAAAAGGAACTGGGGGCAAATCTTTTTGAAAAACAGGGCAGAAATGTGGTTCTGACCAAATATGGCAGGATCTATATGTTCTATGTGGAAAACGCTCTGACCCAACTGGAGTTGGGTAAAAACCAGATCGAACGGCTGGTTTCCGAAGGGGGCGGTCATGTGGGTCTGGCTTATATGACATCGGTTGGTACCAACTTTGTCCCCGATCTGATCGCCGGTTTTTTGGATGATCCTCAGAATAAAAATATCTCCTTTTCCTGCTATGAAGGCAATACAAAAACATTGCTATATAATTTGAAACGGGAAAAATATGACCTGATTTTTTGTTCTATGGTGGAAGCGGAAAGCGATGTGGAGTTCATCCCCGTGTATGAGCAGAGCCTTGTGGTGATCATGCCGAAAGGTCATCCTCTGGAAAGCAAGAAAAAGGTGACAATACAGGATATCTGCCCGTATCCTTTGGTTTCCTACACAAAGGAAAGCGGTATGCGCCGCATCATTGATGATATGTTCACAAAGGCGCAGATCATGCCTAATATTCTCTGTCAGTTTGAAGATGTCAATTCTATGGCAGGTCTGGTTGCGGCAAATCAGGGCATTGCCATCGTAACAGACAACCCTGCCTTGGATAATTACCATGTGACGAAGTTGGAATTGGATACCCCTTATTCCCGCCGCATGGTTTACTTGGCTTATGTGCTGAATCGGTATCTGCCCCCTGCGGTGGAAAAATTTAAGGATTTCACAATCCAGCGGACGAAAGAAAAAAGATAAAGAGAGGGTAATCAAAAATGTTACAGGATTTGGAATATGGTAAATTGGAAAACGAATATCGTATCGTGGAACCCACTGCCGATGCAAAGGTCGTTTGTGCCAATGGAAATAAATTGCTGGTGAAAAGAGCAGCAGATGATACACTGACACTGCCTACTTATCAGCAAGTGATGACGTGGGCAGAAGAAAATCATTGGCAACATTGGTATGAAAAGAAACTGCAATATGTATTCCGTATGCAGGGAGAAGATTATTTTATCTGGATGGGCGAAGCGGGAGAAAGCGGCGACCCCGAATATGGTTTTGAAGCAGCTGTAAGCTTGCGGCAGGTAGTTTCCAAAAATGTCTGCTATGCCATGATGACGGCATGGCATCTCTTCGACTGGTATCGTAGCAATCGTTTCTGCGGCAGATGTGGGGCAAAGACACAGCATGATGCCAAGGAACGCATGATGTGCTGCCCGGAATGTAATCATATGATTTTCCCGAAGATCGCACCTTCTGTTATTGTTGGTGTGACCCATGGGGACAATCTGCTTCTGAGTAAATATGCCAACCGAAGCTATACCCGCTATGGCATGATCGCAGGCTTTACAGAAATTGGAGAAACAGTGGAAGAGACTGTTGCTCGGGAAGTCATGGAAGAAGTTGGCCTGAAAGTAAAGAATATCCGTTATTATAAAACACAGCCATGGGGCGTGACAGGTGGTCTGCTGCTGGGCTATTATTGCGACCTGGATGGGGAGGATGATACCATCACATTGGATCGAGAAGAACTGGCTATGGCGGAATGGTTCCCCAGAAATGATCTGCCCGCCCATGATGACGGCATCAGCCTGACCCGTGAAATGATCCGAGTATTTGAAGAGGGCAGAGAACCGAAATAACTACATAGAATGGAAATACCAGCCTCCGAAGGTTTTTCGGAGGTTATTTTTTATCCTTTTTACGAAAGAATTTGATTTTTGTTCCCGATGTTACAGAATCGTCAAGGAACTGAAATATTTAAGCAATTATTTCATAATATTTACGAATATATTACGAAACATGAAAAACTATTGTCAAAATAGTTAGTGAATGTTAATATTGCCTTGCAAACAGCTGATTGCACAAAAGAGACAAGAATGAGATGAAAAGAAAATCGTAAAAGGAGGAACCACCATGAAAAGAGTATTTTCTATGGTATTGGCTGGGGTAATGGCTGTTTCCGCAATGCCTGTAACAGCATTTGCAAAGGATAATGTTACGGCTACAGCCAAGATTGTTGGTATGTTGGAGGTAACAAAGGCAGAAGTTGAAGCCAACAACAGCATCATTAACGAGGTTTTGGGCAGTGTTCCCGAACTTCAGATCAAGGTAAAGGATGTAACATATAAACACACAGGCACAGGGGTAGCACCTGAGGAAGTAGATGTTACAGTATCGCTGGACAATGCAAAATTCTTGGACGGTCAGGATTTGGAGAGCCTGATCTCTGTTAGAGATGATGACAACACATGGGTCATCGAAGGCGGCGAAAGCAAAAAAGAAAGACTGGAAGTTTCTGTAGATGAAAGAGATGCAGATGAAAACGAAGTTACATATACATTCAACGGCAACTTTGAAGAAGATGATATCATCGTCATCGATCTGTATTCTGTTATGGAAAAGACCGGCGAAGGCAGAACTGCCACAGTTTCTGTAGAATCTGAAATGGTAAATGTGGATGATCTGACATACGTTTCCGTTATGAGCAAAGGCCTGAAGGCTTCCGTTAAAAAACTGGAAACTGTTGCAGTTGAAGAAGTTGCAGAAATTTCTTCCAAAGGTCTGAAGATCGAAGCAGCGGTAGGGAACCTGCCCAGCGAATTGACATTGAAGCTTTCCAAAGGCTTTGAATTCCTGAATAGCTGCAATGGCCTGAAAGGGGATGGCTACAGCATCACAAAGAAAAGTGATACAGAATTGACTGTATCCGTTGAAGAAGGTCGTTCCGAAATCAACATCAAAGGTGTAGAAGGCATCAACAATGGTCAGGGTATCCTGATCGAAGCGACAACAGCCAAAGTTGACGATATCGCTTCCATCAAAGTTTCTGCGAAGAATTATGATTCTGCAAGCATTGACGTCCTGAAAGTCGTAGATTATTCCGTAGGGATGACAATTGATGAAGATGAAGATGTTCCTGTGATCTACAGTGGTGTAGGCGTGGATAACTATGGTTTGACAGATGATTCTGATCATATGTCTTTGGAAGTTACTGTGCAGGAATCCTTCCCCGGTGCATGGAACATGAAAAAGGCATTCTCTTTCAAGCTGCCTGAAGGCGTATATGTAGCGGAAAAAACAAGCAATGGCAGCAAGGGCGTTGAAGTAACAGAAGCAGAAGGCCTGTATATCAGCGGCAAGGAAGCATCTGCAGAGGATGTGGAAGAAAAATTCCTGAAAGCATATCAGGATGGCGATTATGTGGAATTCGAATTCAAGAGAAGAACCTTCGATGATGTGAACACAACAACACAGAGCGACCCTGCAAAGCTGACATTCACACTGGCGCTGGTGGCAGATCCTACATTCGAGGGTGAAGTAGACCTGACACTGACAGGCGACGACATTGACGAACAAACAGTAACCATCGCAGAATTTGCGAAGCCCTACGAAGTAAAAGCGGAACAGAATGATTTGAAGATCGACTACCGCTATACAAAAATTCCCACATCTATCACTGTAGCAGAAGCAGAAGCCGGTTTGTGGGCAGAAAAAGAAGCTGTATTTGCGCTGAATATTGAAAAAGGCGAGGTGATCCAGTTTGAAAAGGATGCAACATTTACAGTAAATAAAGAATCTGAAATGACACTGAACGATTCTACTAATAAGAAAAACGGCACACTGGCATTCCAGGTAAAAGAATCTTCTGACGAAGAAGCGGCAGTGGTAACTATTTCCGACATGGAATTGTATCTGTCCAGAGATATCCCTGCTGGCTTCTATGATCTGCTGCTGACAACATCCATGGAACAGGGTTCCGATATCGATGTATCCTTCAGCGGAAAAGGTTCCGGTGTTGGCTATCTGGATACAGTCCTGTTTGGCGGTGTAGAAAAGGATGATTATACCGTAGGCGACGTTTCTGATTACGAAAACGTTGTGAAAGAAGGTTTTGTCAATATCGTAACAGGCGGCAGAGATGAATATGGCTTCACAACAAAGGTTGTAGTTCCCGTTGGGGGAAATTACATTCTTTCCGGTGAAAACAAAATCGATCTGGATGTTCCTGCGTACATCAACGCTGCAGGCTATACGATGCTCCCTGTAAGAGCAGTGGCAAATGCCCTGGGTATCGATAAGAACGCAGTCCTGTGGGATCAGCCTACCAGAACAGTAACGATCATGTATGGTCAGCGCATCATCACAATGACCTATGGACAGAAAGTGATCTATGTAAACGGTTCTGCGCTGCCCGCATCCTCCGAAGTGGAAATCAAGGACGGCAGAACCTTCCTGCCCATGAGAGACTTGGCAACAGCTCTGGGCGTGCTGGATATTCAGTGGGATTCCGTAAACAGAACAGCAACACTGAACGGTAATCAGTAAATAGATTTTTTTAAAATTCCTTTCTTTTTCAAAAAAATATAGAATATAAGGGCTCCCAATGGACAATGTCATTAAGTTAATAATGGTGTAATCATAAAGACACATAGTAATCTCAAGTTGTTGATGATTATCATGTGTCTTTTGTTATGTATTCTTGATTTTTTGTACAACAAAAAGACAGATTGCATATCTGTCTAAAGATCCTTATAATTATTTATGATTAAGCTACTCTATATAGAAAACTTACCGATGCCTGGGGCTTGACTTTGCGAGGGTCTTTTCGTCCAGGTCTTACTGGTAACACGTTTTTTTCGATCAACTTAATCACTTCAGGTGGACTTAGATTCCGTTTGTTACGTAGGTATTCCCTGCAAATATAAATGGCTATCGTAAAGTTCACCTGTTTTGTTTCTTTATGCTTTGCTTTCTGTATGACATGAGTCTGCTCTGGTATAGTTAATTTGTAACACTCCTGCCTAATAGATTATACTGTCTATT
>CALCGT010000006.1 GCA_937901125.1 uncultured Clostridia bacterium
AGATGTACCTGATAGGGCATCGAGATATCCACACTTTCCCCAGCTTTTATGAACACTTCCACATAACCGTCCTCTGCGGATGCTTTTGCCGTGGAATCGCCTTCCTGCACCATGAATCCATCCCTGCACCAGCAAGGCACACGCAGCCGTACGGTAATATTCTTGTTCACTGCCCGTAACTGCATCGTTTCGCCCGGAAATGTACCAGACATCACCAAGGATCCTCCATTACCCAGCTCCAGCTCACTGGGTATATACAGATTGACATACACCGCTTCCTCCGTCTGGTAATAGATATTCTCCTGATATTTCACATGATTTTCCATACCGGTTCCATGGCAGCAGGAAAAGTCATCATAATCCGTACTGTAACGACGACGGGCTCCGGGGCCGATGGGCAGCATATAGGTCACACCATTATGACGAAACTCCGTCACATGGGGTGTCTGGGATGCAGCAATCTGATTGAGCTGTGTCCGTTCATAATAATCCATAAATTCTGCGCAATCCGGATTATATCGATAGAGTTCCTGCGTCAGCTTCAGCATGTTATACGCCGCACAGGTCTCGCAGTTTGTAACGCCCTCAATATTTCCAGCCAGTATGCCTGCTTCCTTGAACATTTCACCACGGCCTACTCCACCAATCGCATATGCATACTGGGTTGTAACCATTTTCCAGAAGTTACAGGCGATTTTGTAATACCTCTCTTCACCGGTAGCCCGGTATTCCTGCAAGGCCCCGATGATCTGCGGAATATGCTGATTGGCATGACGCCCTGCTACCGTATCCACACCGGCAGCCAATCCGTCAAAAAATCCTGGATTATCGAAAAGAGCCGCTGCTCTACGGTATCGATCTGCTCCGGTAATCAGATACAGCGTACTCATGGACTCATTCATACCGCCATACTCCCCAGCTATGTACATCGCCCACATCTTACTGCGCTGCTCCTCTGTTAAAGCAGAAAGCCTGTCCGATACCCAGTCTCCGATACCGCAGGCGACCTCCAGTGCGGTTTCATTCGATGTGTATACATAAGCATCCAGCAATCCAGCCAGTATTTTGTGCAGCGTATAATAGGGCGCCCAGATGGTCGCATAGGGTGTATACTGCTCCAGCAAAGCAAACTGATCCGGTGAGTAAGCACTGAGGAACCCTTCCCCCCACGTGGATGGATCCTTGCTCCACAGTCTCTGAGATGCATTATTGGGTGAGCATGCTGTTTGAAAATCTGCAGGATGCCCTTTGGAAAGCTTCTGCAGAGAGCGCAGCTCCGAAACCATATATTCCAGTTTTTCCTTCAGTTCCCTGTCCCCTGTTCCTGCATAGGCATGCGCTAACGCGGACAGAAAATGACCGGTACTATGCCCCCGTAAGAGGCCCATCGGCTCATCCCAGCCACCGAGAGGCTTCGCTCCGTGGATATCCTGTCCGAAAGCCGCCCTGAAATTATACAACATTCGGTCTGCGTCCAAAAGACGCAGATATTCCAGATCCCTGTCACAATTGGCTGTAAAGATCGTATGACCCGTCATTTTTGCAGCATATAGAGGGAATCTTTTTCCCCGCATACTACGGGACTCTGCGTTCCAGATGACCGTTTTTTTCACACTTTCCCCATTTCCCCCAGATACCGCCCTTTCCGGCATCACCACCAGCGCCAGCTCTTTCGTACACGATGCTTTTCCATATACCAAATGCGCTTTCATCAGCACAGGGACTCTCATACTGGCAGGACGTTGCACAATACCGGCATTGCTTACAACAGAAGGATCGCTGCTTTCATAGGTAATGGCGGATCCCCATTCTCCCCGATCCGGTAATTCCAGATCCTTATATACATGATGATATCCCGGTACTGTTAAAACAGCCGCATCATGCTCTACGATTTCCTGTTCTGTTGGCAATGCCTTAACAACGATTTCATAGGTATAACTTCGGCTTACTGTACCACAACAGATCCGGGCTGTCATCGCAACCACCGCATCACCGCTTCCTGCTGTGGGCCTTGTGACTGTTCCTTTTTCACTGATAATATCCGGCTTGTTGCTGTTCCACCGCATATTGCTTCCATAAGATCCTGCTGTCGGTACACAAAAATCCGAATCCACAACCGATGGTATCTGAATCTGCTGTGCATCCATTACCACCCTTGCTTCATCATCGATCTGAAACATTTTGTCCACTTCTGCTTCATCACATACACGGTGATAGATCCGAATATCGGCATAATCTGCCTGTACTGGTACCGTATCCTTCAATCCTTTACCAAAAAAGGACTGCTCCGCCTCATACAGCGATACTGCTGCCAGCCGCCGATTCACGAGATCCGCTGCCAATCTGGCATCCACATAATATTTTAAGTGGCTTTCCGGCTCTTTATCCAATGTAATCGTGATCATATACCACCGGTTCTTCTGCAAAACGACGGTATTGGATGCTTGCCTTTCCTGGCTGCTTCCTCCGCTGGTGATACACGGTACTAATACGAAACCATCCTCCGGAATCTCCTCCTCCAGCACATCGGACGCTTCCGCAGAGGACAGTATTCTTAAATAAAGTGCCTGATCCTCTCCAAAAGACAATAGCATGTCTCCCCGGCCCGCCTCATGTAAACGGCACCAGAAGGATACCGTCAGCCCTTCATTCTTTTGCAGAACACCACTGAGCAGTTCAATATATCCACCATTAACACCGCCCGGCAGTGAAAGAATTTCCTGCTGCCGTCCATAGATTTCTTCTGTCAAAAATTCCATACCATCCGCATCATATCCACGAATGACTCCCGCCATCCCCTGACCGGATACATCTCCGACTATTGTACTGTTGACCTCTGTGAAATCATAATGCAGCATCAGACTTTTCATATATTCATCCACTTTCCTAAAGTATTTTTTCGTTTTTCACATTTTTTCATTCTCACTGATTGTACCATTCCACAGGCAGTCCTGCAACCGGCAAAAACAGCTTGCAAGTAACTGTCCTTAAGGAGTATACTAATAAATGGTCTGATCAAATTCATCAGACCCCATCTTTGATAGTATCTGGAGATTCTATATGAACAAAAAATCGACCCTTCTTACAGAAGGCCCCATCTGGCGTAAAATACTCACATTTGCCATTCCACTGTTTCTTGGAAATCTGTTTCAGCAGCTTTACAATACCGTAGACTCCATCGTCGTCGGTAATTTTGTCGGCAGTGACGCTCTCGCAGCCGTAGGTTCCTCTTCCAGCCTGATCTTTCTGATGGTCGGTTTTTTCAATGGTATCGCCATGGGTGCGGGTGTTGTCATCGCCCGTTACTATGGCGCCCGTGACATCGAACGCGTACAGAAATCAATCCATACGATGATTGCCTTTGGATTGATTGCCAGTGTTCTTCTTACGATTATCGGTGTGATTCTGACTCCCTGGATTCTCCGGCTTATGGGTACACCGGAAAGCGTCATGCCCAACTCCGTACTGTATTTCCGCACCTATTTTGCCGGGGTATCTGCAGTGATCATGTATAATATTGCAAGCGGCATCTTCCAGGCAGTTGGAGATTCCCGTCATCCTTTGTATTATCTGATCATTTCTTCAATCACGAATGTTGTACTGGACCTTCTTTTTGTCGGAGTCTTCCATATGAGTGTAGCCGGTGCCGCACTGGCTACCGTCATATCTCAGATCCTAAGTGCTGTACTAGCATTCTATAAACTGGCACATAGTGATCCGGAATACCGTGTGCACTGGAAAGAGATCCGCCTGGATCCGATCATTCTCAAGCAGGTTATCAGTTATGGCCTGCCTTCCGGTGTGCAGAACTCCATTATTTCCCTTGCGAATGTGGTCGTACAGTCCAACATCAATGCTTTTGGTGCGGCAGCTGTAGCCGGATGCGGAGCCTACTCCAAGCTGGAGGGTTTTGCGTTCCTTCCTGTTACCAGTTTTGCGTTATCTCTCACCACATTTATAGGTCAGAATCTGGGTGCGAAAGAGTATGAGCGCGCCAAAAAAGGATCCCTTTTCGGCATACTTTTGGGACCCCTTCTTGCTGAACTCTTTGGTATTCTGTTTGTAGCCACGGCACCCACATTAATCGGACTCTTTAACGACCAGCCGGATGTTGTTGCCTATGGCGTTCTTATGGCCCGCACGATTGCGCCCTTTTATTTCCTGATGGCTACATCCCACTGCGTAGCCGGTGTTCTTCGCGGTGCCGGCAAGGCCAAAGTACCCATGTTTGTTATGCTCATATGCTGGTGCGTGATCCGTGTTTCCTATATAACCATCGCTGTGCGCTTTATTCCGCATATCCAGACTGTCATGTACGCGTATCCCATTACATGGACACTGAGCTTTATCGTTTTTCTTTTGTATTATTTCAAAGCCGATTGGATTCATGGTTTTGAAAAGAAATGATCATTTTACGAGCCCTTTTTCCCACACGGTTTCTTCTTCGACACATATAAATGCGGAGCGGAGTACCTCACACAGGTACTCTGCTTTTTTCATGAGCGGAGTTCCTGCATATTCATCCAAAGGTGTTCCTTTTATACCCGCTTCCATCAGATGTTCAAAAATACGCGCCCTGTCTTCTGTGGCATATGTCTTTGAATATGCATCCATAAAATATACCTCATTCTCATCATCAAAACGGGTATACCGTATATCACTGTAATCCAGACCCTCTTCATTCTGATAGGAAAAATTATACCAGAAATCCCATGGCTGGTAGGAATCCCATTTCCAGAATCCCGCATAGCCATACTGTGCCTTTTCTGTTATACAGGTATCGATGGCGTGCATCAGTTCGTGTGAAAGATTTCGAATAATAGACTCCGGCTCACTTCCATCCAGTACGATAAACTGCGTTTCCAATGTATAATCCGTATAGGCAAAGGCGACAGGATCACTGGTAGCACCCTTTGCCGGGTCTCCAATAATTTCACCGGTGATATAGATCCGCATTTTAGAAATCGATGTCGATAATAACTCTTCCAGAAATCCTTGCGGAAAAGCTCCTAATACTTTATCTACCTCTTTGAGTGCTTCTTCAATCGCCACCGGATCCATCAAAGGCAGCGCGGCAAAATCCTGAAACGGATATATCGCATCTTCTCCTGTGTATATCTCAACCGGATATTTGGCTTCCATCATTTCGATTTGGGTATATATATCTGTATCGGTATGAACCCATCCCGGCCAGTTGCTGTTTTTTGATTCAAGCTCTCCATATTTTATATCGATATAGCAGAATACATTCCCCTGATACCCAACGAGGGCTTTGGTCCCGTCCTGTGACAGGGATGCAAAATACAGATTTCGCCCTGCCGCATATTTATGCTGTATCTGCCCGCTACTGATATTATACATTCGTATTTCATTATCAATGGTCGCTGTCAATAATGTATTTCCCGCAACATCCCAGACCATTTCTTCTTTTTCATCCAACCGGAATATCGTCTGGCTTCTGAAGTTATCTTCATGACTTAGAATTAATTCCCGATTCTCGGCTTTCAGGTACCATTCATTATACCGTGTTATCCACTCTGTACCAATATCTTCTTCCTGTATGCGGCCACGTATATCTACAAGGAAATACAAATAATGCTCTGTTTCACTGTCATAGGCTTGCAATAGTACCGTTCCATCGGATTTGGTTTTTATAAAATCATAATAAGGATAATCCCCCGGCAGCTTTATTTCTGCACCATCCCGATACAGTGTATCTCCCGAGATTCCCATCATTTTACCGTTGCCGTAAAAAGCTACATTTTGAAGTTTCTCCGGTATTTCTACCATTCTCCATTCCTGATTCCAATAAGCCAGAGCATGCGTACCTTCTTCATCCACCGCACTGTATCCTCGGCTTCCATCTTCCGTTTCAAATACGGAAAACTCCGTATACCATTGATTCCAGCTGTTTTCTTCCAGCAATGCTCCCGTATATACATCATAAATCTGTGTCTTAAATAAATTTTCCTGATCCAATAAAGTCACCAGGATTCGCTCCGTATCCAGTATATACATACCGGTAACACTGTGTCCTTCGACCTTAAGATAGGATGTAATATCGTAAATCCCTTCTTCGATCATCGTTCCGGCCGGTTTCGCATTTTTCTTTTTTTCTATGATTTCCGAAACCTCTATTGCTTCCGAGCTTTCCTGATTTTCTGTATCGGATGTTTCTATTTTTTCACTCTGTCTGCAGCCCGTCATTAAAAGTATAAAAACCAGCAGCAAAATACAAAAACGCATGCGATCTTTCATTATGGTACCTCCCTGCATTTTATTACAGTATATCATAGACTCCTCCGGATATCCACCGTTGCACAAAGTCTTAATATGTAGTAAAATAAACGACAAACTTATGTTTTTACATTGACTTTTACCAGGAGGCTTTTTTATGGCTACCATTAAAGATATTGCAGAACGTGCCGGCGTCTCTCTTGCTACTGTTTCCCGTGTATTAAACTATGATGAAACCTTAAATGTGCAGGATGAAACCCGTAAACGTATTTTTGAAGCTGCTGAGGCTTTGGAATATACGATGAAAGAAAAGAAAAAAAGAAAACGCAGGCTGCGTATCGGTATGATTTATACCTACTCTATGGAAGAGGAATTAACCGATACCTATTATATGGCTGTTCGTATTGCTATGGAACGTACAATCAACGAGCAGGGATTTCGCAGCCGTACATTAACGGTTTCTGAAACGCCGGATTCTGTCAGTGATATTGATGGTATTCTCTGCCTCGGTACTTTCAGTGATTCCATGCTGCGTTACATCGAATCTCTTGGAAAGCCCATGGTTTTAGTCGACAGTGCTCCAAATCCATTCCGTCATGACTCCATCACCCATGACATGGAAGGTGTTACCCGCGATATTATTGAGCATCTACGCAATCTGGGTCATGAACGGATTGCCCTGATTGGCGGCGGCGAGTTTGATACGGATGGTCAGCCCATCGATGATCCACGGATCCGTACATATAATGATTGTTTGAAAGCAGCCGGTATCTATCATCCGGAATACTGTTGTAATGCCGGATCCTATAATCCCAAAATCGGTTATCAGTATCTGAAAGAACTTTTTGCTTTGGATAACCCGCCAACAGCTGCCATCGTCGCGAACGATACCATCGCTGTAGGATGTTATCATGCTGCGAATGAATTAGGCCTTCGTATTCCTCAGGATATCAGTCTGATCGGTTACAATGATATTCCTTCTGCTAAATATATGGTTCCCCCTCTATCCACTGTACATCTGCATACTGATTTCATGGGGGAATATGCTGTTACTTTACTGACTGAGCGTCTGCTGAATAACCGCAGCATCAACGTGCGCGTCATCCTCCCTGGTGAACTCATCCTGCGTGACTCCGTAGGTCCCGCGCCTTGTTAATTATAAAAACAAGCATCCCTTTGATCAAAGAAGGGATGCTTTTCTGTTGTTCATTATTCTTTTTCGACTCTCATCTGTAACCTGTCCAATACATATCCCAATACAATACCACCTGCCAGGCATGCAATCTCAACCCAGCCCATGTTCTTCCAGGGAATAATCACCAGGGTTGCTGCTGCTACAATACCGACTAATGCATGGAACAGTACCGAATAATGCTTATCAAACAGTCTTTTGATTGCATTCGCTAACAGCACTGCTGTCAGAAGACCTGCCAAACCCGCCGGTACCAGTACATGCATCTGCAAATGTCCGATTCCATCCAGCAGCGGAGTATACAATCCTAAAGGCATCAGCAATGTTGAAAAACTGAGTCCCGGTACGATAACACTCATTGCCAGGCAGACACCACAGAAAAGATACCACCCAAAATTCGGTACAATCTGTGTGGACACCGTCTGTATCCATCCAAGAAAGATCAGTAATACTCCAAAGGCCACTCCCATGGAAATATAAGACTTTTTATCACGCCCCTGCAATCCCGCTTCCTTATACAAAGAAGGCATCATTCCCAAAATAACACCGGCAAAAAGACTGACCGAGGGTCCCGGATATTCATTCAGCAAAAAGCCGAGTACCCGTGCAATTCCTAAAAAGCCCAATATAATACCAATACCTACCGGTATTAACATACGAATATGTTTCTTTATTGCATGAAACGGATCTGCCAGTACTTCCATGATGGGCTGATACAAACCAAAAATAACGCATAATACACCACCGGAAACTCCCGGCAGTACAGCTCCCAGTCCAATCATTGCACCACGAAATATCTGTACCAGTATATTCCCTTTTGATTTCTTCATTCATCATCCTCCTGTATCATCTTTGAATTCCAAATGATATGCCCGTATATTATATCGTACCTACTTCAAATTATCAATCTATTATATGGACAAAGCACGCCAATTATAACATCGGATTCACAAAATGATTGCACTATTCTATGTCTGCTCTTATAATGAAATTAATTATATGATCGGGAGGTAATTTAATGAATACTGTGATTCAAACGATAAACAGCGGCTGTCGCTTTTATCTGGGCGATTGTCCGGATGCCTGGCAGGCATGGTATGATGATTCAGCCTGGACTGAAGTCACTTTACCGCACGATTGGTCCGTTACGCAGCCTTTTGCCAAGGAATATTCCAGCGGTACCGGATATCTGACCGGTGGTATAGGCTGGTACCGCCTTCATATTCCACTGAAAGAGGAATGGAAAGGCCGCCGTGTCTCTATCACTTTTGATGGAATTTATAAAAACAGCCGTATATGGTGCAACAGCTATTATCTGGGCGGAAGACCCAATGGATACATACCACAGACCTATGACATCACCGATTTTCTCCGCTATGATGCGGATACCATTATCGCAGTCTATGTAGATCATCGTGATATAGCAGATTCCCGTTGGTATACCGGATCCGGTATTACCCGCAAGGTCACTTTAACCGTCACCGATGCCGTTCATATGGTGCCTGATGGAATCAGCTTTACAACACCTTCTGTTTCTACAGAAGCCGCATTCTGGCAGGTTCGCACCGAGATCCGCAATGCTGCTTCCACAGATGCCAACGTAACTCTCCTTCATCGTCTGACTGATCGTACAGATACCATCATATCGGAAGCAGCTGGATCTATGTCAGTACCAGCTGGTTCTGTCGGCATTGCTGACATCTCCTCTTCCATCGAAAACCCATTTCTCTGGTCTCCGGATCATCCGAATCTGTACACTTTAAGTACCTATTTGCAGTCCGATAATGAACTTTCTCTGATTGATACCCGAAAAGTCGGCATCCGAGATTTTGTTTTTGACGCGGATCTTGGTTTCTTCTTAAATAAAGAACCTTTGCTTTTGAAAGGTGTATGCCTCCACCATGATGCCGGATGTCTGGGAGCTGCTGTAACCCCGGCAATATGGCGCCGTCGTTTAGCTTCGTTGAAAAAAATGGGCTGCAATGCGATACGAACTTCACATAATCCACATATGCCGGAGCTTTATGATCTGTGCGATTCTATGGGATTCATTATGATGGATGAAGCCTTTGATGAATGGGAAGGTCCCAAAAACAAATGGAGTACCGGTCATAATGTATATCCCCCGAAACATCAAGGCTATTATGTAGATTTTCCGGAATGGCACGAACGGGATCTGATTGATTGGGTACGTCGCGATCGCAACCATCCCAGCATCTTACTCTGGAGTATCGGTAATGAAATCG
Source organism: uncultured Clostridia bacterium (assembly GCA_937901125.1). GTDB lineage: Bacteria > Bacillota > Clostridia > Lachnospirales > Anaerotignaceae > Anaerotignum_A. The sequence continues at coordinate 9,676 of CALCGT010000006.1, forward strand.
ATTACCCAAATGATCCGTATTGTCATCCTTCTTTCAAGACTATGACCGGTAACAATGATGCCAATAAACCGGCTCAGGAACGCCAGTATAACGCCTATCGCCCCAATGCAGAGCGTTTAGGTGTTTTATCCAGACAACTAACGGATATTGTAAAGAAAACAGATCCAACCCGGCCGGTAACTTTAGCTGCTGCTTTTCCCGAACTTTCTTCCACCGTTGGTTTTATCGATCCTTTAAACGTTGTCGGATATAATTATAAAGAACATCTTTATGAAGAAAGTCATACCCGTTTCCCGGACAAACATTTTCTTGGAAGTGAAAATGGTCATGGTTATAAAGCCTGGCGTTATGTAACCGATAATGAGTATATTTCCGGTCAGTTCTTATGGACCGGTATCGATTATCTGGGCGAGGCACACGGCTGGCCGATTCACGGTTCCGGCGCCGGAATTATCACGTTAGCGGGTTTTGAAAAAACATCCTATTACCGCCGCCAGAGTTTCTGGACTTCAGAACCCATGGTTCACCTGGCTACTACATGGCAGACTGACAATGTGCATGAATTTACACCGGTATCTGAATCCTGGAATTATATTCCCGGCCAGAACGTCACCGTCAAAATCTATACCAATCAGCCATCCGTAATCCTTTACTTAAATGATCAGGAGCTCGGAACCTATACACGTGATTGGGAGGAGGATTGTATTTCTGTTATAATCCCATACGCTCCAGGTACATTACGTGCTGTCGCAGGTCCGGCTGAACATTCCTTATTCACTGTAGGCACCGCCTGTCAGATTCATCTGCATTGCTGGGAAGATCCGGATTTTGATTCCGATCCTTTATATCAGATCGAAGTATCCATGGTTGACAGTCAAGGACACCTGGTACCCCATGACAGCAGCCTTCTGTATGTTCAAATTGAAAATGGCGTTCTAAAAGGTTTGGAAAATGGCGATCTGGCAGATATTACAGATTACAGCGCTACTTATCGTCGTGCACATGATGGCCGATTGATAATCTATGCTGCTGCCTGCGAAGGAGAGATGAAAATTTCAGTGTCCTCCCCGCATCTGCCGCCTGCTTCCATTACTCTTTAATCATATCAATCTTATTATAAGGAGGATCTATTATGAAACGTACAAGACTGCGATATGGCATGATCGGCGGTGGACTGAATGCCTTTATCGGTGATGTACACCGTAAAGCCGTTGCTATGAGTGAAACTGCTGATCTTGTTTGCGGCTGTTTCTCAAGAGATACAGCAACCAACCAGGAATGCGGTATGCATTATGGCCTTGAAGAAAACCGCATTTATCCGGATTATATAACCATGGCGGAAGAAGAGGCTAAGAGAGCGGATGGTATTGACTGGGTCAGCATCTGTTCTCCTAATAATCTCCATTATGAAGTTGCTAAAAAGTTTCTTGAATGCGGTATTCATGTTTATTGTGAAAAGCCTTTGACTTTTACCGTAGATCAGGCCGAAGAGCTTCAAAAGATTGCTTCTGAAAATAATCTTTTGTTTGGAGTCAATTATTCATATTCCGGCAACGCAATGGTTAAAGAAGCCCGTTATTTAGTACAAAGTGGTGCTATCGGCGAAGTCATCAATGTAAATGCTGAATACTTACAGGAATATTTGGTTGATGATATCGGAAATACCGATCAGGCTATGCTGAAACTTTCTTCCTGGCGTAAGGATCCGGAACTCTCCGGTGGATCTAACTGTGTAGGTGATATTGGTTCTCATATTGAGCATACTGTATCCTATATCACAGGATTGCATTTGACTCGGGTCTGTGCAATGCTGGACACGTATGGACAACCCTTAGATCTGAATGCAAATATTCTTGTAGAATTTGATAACGGAGCTCATGGCGTTTTCTCTTCTTCCCAGGTTTGTGTAGGTCATATGAATGATCTGCGTGTACGTATCTTCGGAACAAAAGGAGCTATCGAATGGATACAGGAAGAGCCGAATATACTTCGCTTCACTCCCAAAGGACAGCCCACACAGATTTTTAACCGAGGCATGGGATATGTTTCTCCTCGTACTGAAGAAGTGACACGGCTTCCCTTCGGTCATCCTGAAGGCTTATATGAAGCTTTTGCAAATATGTATCAGTCTTTTGCAGGTGCTCTGTTAAAGCATATTAACGGTGAACAACCAGATTCCAGTGATCTGGATTTCCCAACTGTGGAAGACGGAGTTGCCGGAGTTCGATTTATCCAGGCAAGTCTTGTAAGTAATCGAAATGGTTCCGTATGGACTGAGATTTAAGAATAAAAAACGTTGGTGAATGCTCTCAAGCATCACCAACGTTTTTTATCATATATTTCCCAAAAAATCTTCAATAACATCCATTACCTGACATTCTGAAAGCCGATAACAGTTACATCGTTCTACTAATTGACATATCATTCCTTTATTGCAGCTGATATCTTTGATTTCTCTTAAAACATTTGTTTTTCCATCAACTTCCTGCAAAACTGCAATTCCAAAACATTCCATTCCATCACACAGAGACTGTAAAACCATATAACTGCACACTTCCATTCAAAATGCCCCCTTCCAATATAATAAAAAAAGTAAAATAATAATATCCTATTCAACCTATGAATGTCAATGCAATGAGGCATTTTGTAATTTCATTGTAACAGTGTTTCAGTTTGATTACAAATCGTTTATGAGTTTAAAACAAAAAAACCGCTCAAACCCTCTGTTTAAGCGACTTTCAAGTGAGTTGCGGAGATAGGACTTGAACCTATGGCCTTCGGGTTATGAGCCCGACGAGCTACCAACTGCTCCACTCCGCGATGTTAAAAATGGGGGAAGGTGGATTCGAACCACCGAAGGCAGTGCCAGCAGATTTACAGTCTGTCCCCTTTGGCCACTCGGGAATTCCTCCATAAAGCCAACGATCGGACTCGAACCGATAACCTGCTGATTACAAGTCAGCTGCTCTGCCAATTGAGCCACATCGGCGTAACTCGTACTGAGTACAGATGATATAATACCATCGTTTTGTCTATCCGTCAAGCATTTTTTTGTAAAAATGAATATTTTTTAAAAAAACTTCGAAAAAGACCGTAAAATGCTGAATAAATAGGACTGCATGAACCGCAGCACCGCCAGCAGGCTTGCCAGGTAGCACCCCAATTCGATGGGCTTTTGCATAAAATTGTTTTGCCATTTTGCCGAAGCCATAGCCTCCAGTATCGACTGGATACAAAGGATCAGAAACAGCTGCCCCGCCAATGCCAAAAACCCATCCATGTCCCGCTCTCCTTTGGAAAATCTTCAATTTATCTTATGAATTTCCCCCTTTTCAAATGCTGAAATTAGGTTCATAATAGAAAAAAGCAAGAAATAGAATCGACATGTATGGGGCTGCCCTGCAACCCCTGCCCGGGAAGATCATATATCAGATTGTATAAAAATTCCTCTGAGGGAGGTTTTGGATATGAAGAAAAAAATAGTGAAATATTTTCTGGCATTTTTCGGTACCATCGGTGCAGCCCTTGCCGGTCTGGCGGGCTATCAGAAACTTTGCCTGAAAAAAGCCCAAAAGAAAAAAGATGAGACTCATCTGATGGAAACATATGAAACAGAAGAAGGTACCATTGCCTATCGTTCCCTGGGCCATGGCAGGCCCCTGCTTTTAGTACACAGCATGATGCTTGGGGCATCCTCCCGGGAATGGGATGATGTAGCGGATGCGTTGGCGGCAGATTACCATGTTTATGCTGTGGATCTGCCTGGCTTCGGCAATTCCTTCTGTCCCAAAGAACCCTGGACAGCATATCAATACGCAACTTTTCTCCACGATTTCATTGAAAAGGCAGTGAAACGCCCCGTCTGCTTCTGCGGTGCAAACGCAGGTGCCGATTTCGGTCTGATCCTTTCCCTGCTCCATCCTGAGGACATCCGCCGTATGGTGATGATCTCCCCGGAAGGCATCGGCAAAGGCTTTGCCACCGAAGAGGATACAAAGCCCCTGTCCCTGCTCCTTGCCCCTGTGGCAGGCACCCAGAAATTCCTTTTGAGCACCTCCAAAGGGAAGCTCAAGGCTATTTTAGAAAATGCTTTTTACGCCAAGGAAACCATTTCCCCGGAACTGGTGCAGAGATATGCCGACGCTGCCCGATACGGCATCCATGCCCAGGCAACCTTCGCCGGCATTCAAACAAGGTTTTACGCAGCAGATACAAAGCCTGCGTTTGCACAGCTTTCCATCCCCTTCCTGATGATCTGGGGCGAGGAAAATAAAATGAATCCCGCCGCCCATTTTGACACAGCGGAAAAAATGAAGGACTATGGTTCCTTCGCCCTCTTTGAAAAAACAGGTGCTTTGCCCCATATAGAAAACAGCAAAGCTTTTTTGGAAAATGCAAAAGATTTTTTGAAATAAAGAAAAACAAAGGAGAAACATCAATGAACTGGACAAAAATTGACGGACTTTCTCAGGCGGATATGGAAACCTTTTTTCGCAACGCCATGAAGCCCGATTCTGAGATCAAACACCACGGTGTCATCCCCCGTATGGACCCTTGCTTCGTTTCCTGCGATTTTGAAAAAGGCACCATCGATATCGCCTATGATGTGCAGGAATGGGAGCTTAACCCTGAGAATATCATCCATGGCGGCATGACCTCTACGGCACTGGATACTACCATGGGCATGCTGGCCCATTATTATACCCATCTGAATGCCCCCACAGTGGTAACGGTGACCATGAACGTCAGCTTCCTGAAGCCCATCGCTCTGGGGGACACCTTCCATATAAAATGTCAGCTGGATTCTGTGGGACGCACTCTGGCAACGGTAAAGGCAGAAGTGCGGCTGGAACGGGACGATATTTTAGCATGTATCGCCACAGCCACATTTATGGCTGTCAGCGGTTAAGGAGGTGGAACCAATGGAACTGATTACATTAAAAGACGAGATTTCTTCTCAGGAAAATATGGAACAGTGGCTTTCTCAGCTGGGCCACCCCGATAATCCCATTTCCAACAAGGGAGTGCTGGTGCATCTGGAGCCCCATTTTGTTTCCTGCGATTTTGAAAAAAGAGAGGCTTGCATCGCCTTTGAAGCTCTGCCCTGGGAACTGAATCCCGGCGGCAGTCTCCACGGCGGTATCATCATCACCTGCTTCGATGTTTCCTTTGGCCTGACCTGCCATTATTATGCCAAACAGCACATGATCACCACCGTCAACCTGACCACCACTTTCCTGAAGCCTGTCCTTCTGGGGGATATGGTACAGTATCGGGTGAAGATCACCAATCTGGGGCGTACCCTCATCAGCATGGTGGCAGAGGGCTGGGTCAACCGCAATGGAAAGGATATCCTTGTGGGTACAGCCACAGCAACCTTTATGAAGCTGGACAAGCTTTTTGAAAAACCCATCTAAAAAAGTGAGACCTTCGCACTGCGAAGGTCTTTTTTCTGTTCTTCTGTCTGTTAAATTGGATGATGCCTTACTTTTTCTCTCGATTATTCCAAACAGCTGCCAGAATATCTTTCAGAACGAGAAAAGCATTTAAATCATCGTATCCATATTTTTCTTTCAGGTCGCCAAGCAGTCTGCTCAGCTCTGCCGCATAATAAGATACCTCCACTTCCTGCTGATATTGAGCAAGGATGGGGTATTTTTTTGCCCACATTTTTGTCCAGTCAATTTTTTCAGATACCTCTTCACTGGTCCGTTCAATGGCTTCCTATATTCCAGAATATCCCTGTAAATTTCTGTACCATCCACTTCTTCTGTCCTATCCACAGCAGGCAGTTCGGCACTTTCCTTTTTTGCGCCGCATCCCGAAACCAACATGGTACAAACCATGCAGCATATGCCAAAAAGTACTCTTTTTTCTTTCATACTTTCACCCCCAGATTCCTCGACACAAGCAAATTTGCTTATTCCTTTTCTGCGGGAACATACCGCAGCAGATCTTCCGTAGTACAGTCCAGGGCATAGCAGATGCGGGCAAGGATATCCAGATCCATTTTTTCCACTTCGCCCTTATACCATTTGCTGACCACTTCAAACCTTGCATCGATGAGCTTTGCCAGCTGGTTTCTGGTGATGCCCCTCTCTTCCATGACTTCTTTTAGCCGCAATTCCACAAAACCATAATCGGCGCGGATCAAAACAGGTCTTTCCTTCATGCTGTCCCCTCCTGTCTGTAACGTTCTTTATAGTAGCAATTATAAAGCGTTACGGGGGACAAATCAAGCGGAGATATCCTGTCCGCTTTTGCGGATGCGGATGACGATCTCGCAGCCTTCCTCGTCTTGTTTATCCTCATAGACCACATCCATGCCAGACCGGCGGATGACCTCCACGCTCTGCTTGATGGTATTGGTAAACAGGCGGAAATCCGCCGAACGGACATATCTCTTTTCCTTCTGCTCTCCTTTTTCCACATAGCGGGGACGCATCTGCTCCAAGGTTGCCTCCACCAGTTCTTCCGTCTTTTTCACGTTCATTTCTTCCTGTATCATCTGGCTGAGAACCAGCAGCCGCGTTTCCTCATCGGGTAGCTTCAGAAGGGCACGGGCATGGCGTTCCGTGAAATGATATTCCAACAGCAGTTTTTTCACGCTGTCCTCCAGTTTCAATACCCGCAGCTTATTGGCGATGGAGGACTGGCTTTTGGATAATTTCGCCGCCAGTTCCTCCTGGGTCAGTCCATAATCCTCCATCATATTGCGATAGCCCTCCGCTTCCTCCAGAAAGCTCAGATTCTGCCGCTGGATATTTTCGATGAATGCCATCACGGCACTGTCGCTGTCGCTGACCTGCATCAGAATGGCAGGAATCGTCTCCAAGCCTGCCAGTTCCGATGCCCGCAGGCGTCGTTCCCCTGCCACCAGTTCATAATAGCCACCACTCATTTTACGGACAGTGATGGGCTGCAAAACGCCATAGGTCTTGATGCTGTCCGACAATTCTTCCAATGCGGCACGGTTGAAATATTTTCTGGGCTGATAGGGGTTTGAGCGAATTTTATCAATGGGCAGCTGAAAGACTACCTTATCCTTTTTCAAGCGCATTTCCGAAAACTTTAAAACTTCCATGGTATTTCCTCCTTTTTTCTTGTGAGACGCTGTCCCACACCCTGCGAGGGGAATGATTCCCTTCGACCCCCATTCGCAAAAACTATCGTTTTTGCAGGGAAAATCGGTTCAATTTATCTTTTTCACCATCATAACACGGCTTTTTTCCCGATAGAAAAAATCTGTTCCACAAAAAAAAGCCCATATCGACATAATATACATCGATACGAGCCTATATACTGAAATTTCTACTCCACAAAAGCGTATGCTTTTGCAACTCGGGTCGAGGGGTGACCCCCTCACGGGGTAGTGGGGCAGTGCCCCACGGTCTTACAAAGGATCTTTTTTGATTTTTCCGGCGTTACGGGGGTATTTCTTTGGCGTAGGAGATACCTTCTCAATAAATACCAATTTATGGGATAAATCGGTATAAGGGATGGCAACATCCCTGATCTCCACCAGTCTCCCCCCCAGCTTTTCCAAAGCACCCTTGGCCTGGGCCACTTCTGTCTCTGCATCGGGGCCTTTTAAAGCCGCCAATCTGCCGCCTACCCGTACAAAAGGTAGGCAATATTCGGCCAAAACCGCCAGATTTGCCACGGCACGGGAAACACACAGATCGAATTTTTCCCTGTAATCGGGGTTCTGTCCCCCATCCTCCGCACGGCTATGGACATAGTTCACGCCATCCAAATACAGCTGTGTGCCCACTTCCTGTAAAAAACCAATGCGCTTCTGCAAGGAATCCAGCAATGTCAGCTCTATTTCAGGGCAGGCAATTTTCACAGGAACACCAGGAAAGCCAGCCCCGGTGCCAACGTCGATGACCTGCATTTCCTTTTTCCATTCCACCGCAGGCACAAGACTCAGGCAGTCGGCAAAATGCTTTAGCACCACGTCCCGTTTTTCCGTAATGGCGGTCAGGTTCATTTTTTCATTCCATTCCAGCAGAAGGGAAAGATATGTCATAAACTGTTCCTGCTGGGCTTCGCTGAGGGCGATACCCATCTGGTCACAGCAATCCTTGAGTAGTGCTTTATATTCCATGGTTTATTCCTTCCCTTCTTTTTCAATGCTGAAAATTTTCCATTTGCCATAGGAATCTGGCTCCGCCACCATGCGGAAGGAGAAGATCTCCCCATCCTTGCTGTTTTTGGTGACAGAAACCGTCCGGATGCCGTTTCTGCTTTCATCGGCAAAGCAATAGTATTCCTTCAAATCCTTCAAAAAGCCTTCCATTTCCTCATAATCCACCGCTTCTGATACGCTGCTGGAAAAATAACCCATGGCTTCCTCTTTTTTCCCGCTTTCCACCGCCTGCAAAAAGGAACGGAGGGTCCCTCTGGGGTTGGGCAGGGAAACGTATGCAGGCTTGCGGTTATCGAAAACAGCATCCTCCAGGGAAAATGTCCCCTTGGGCAGATGCAGTTTTTTCTCGCCCCGTTTCAGTTGTCTGTTCTTTTCATTCCATGGCAGAAAAAATCCTGTCATAGCATCACATCCAATTCTTTTGTTTATTTGTTCCGCTTCATCTGTTCCATATAGATGAGCAATACGGAAATATCCGCAGGGGATACCCCTGTGATTCGGCTGGCCTGCCCCAAGTTCTGGGGACGAACCAGATTCAGCTTCTGTCTTGCCTCCAGACGCAGACCCTGAATGGTCTCATAATCCAGATCCATAGGCAGCAGACGACCTTCCAGCTTCTTGAACTGTTCCACCTGTTTCAGCTGTTGGTCGATATAACCGGCATATTTGATCTGGATATTCACCTGCTCTCTTACATCCGCAGGCAGTTCAGGACGTTGGGGGTCAATTTCCGCCAAAGCATCATAGGTCAGCTGGGGGCGTTTGATCAGGTCGGAAAGGCGGGCACCATTTTTGATGGGAGCTGTGTTGTATCTTTCCAACAGAGCCAATACAGGTTCGCTGGGGCCCATGGTGACACCCTGTACCCGTTCGATTTCTGCAGCCACCAACCGTTCCTTTTCCAACAAAGCTTGATATCTTTCTTCGGAAATCAGACCGATTTCGTGGCCGATGGGAGTCAGTCTCTGGTCGGCATTATCCTGCCGCAGCAGCAGACGGAATTCCGCACGGCTGGTCATCATTCTGTAGGGCTCTCTGGTACCTTTGTTTACAATATCGTCAATCAGCACGCCGATATAGCCATCGGAACGCTGCAAGATCAGAGGTTCCTTCCCCTGAATATACTGCACCGCATTGATGCCGCCGATGAGCCCCTGGGCCGCCGCCTCCTCATAACCGGAAGAACCGTTGAACTGCCCTGCGCTGAACAGACCAGGGAAATCCTTGAATTCCAGAGACAGCTTCAGCTGGGTGGCATCAATACAATCGTATTCGATGGCGTAGGCAAAACGGGTGATCTCGCAATTTTCCAAGCCGGGGATGGTGCGATACATGGCGATCTGCACATCCTCGGGAAGAGAAGAGCTCATACCCTGAATATACATTTCTTCGGTATTTTCCCCTTCCGGCTCTACGAAAAGCTGATGTCGTTCCTTATCGGCAAAGCGAACGATTTTATCCTCGATGGAGGGGCAGTAACGAGGGCCTGTCCCTTCGATGACACCACCGAACATAGGGGAACGGTGGAGATTATCCCGAATAACCTGATGGGTCTTTTCATTGGTATAGGTCAGCCAGCAAAGGGCCTGGGGCTTTTCGATATCCTTGGGTTTATTTTCGAAAGAAAAAGGCACGATATCCTCATCCCCGTACTGGGGCTGCATTTTGCTTAAGTCCAGAGAATTTTTGTTCATTCTGGCAGGAGTGCCTGTTTTGAAACGGAACAGGTCGATCCCCATTTCCTTTAGCCTTGCGGAAAGTTTCGTGGCAGGCATTAGGTTGTTAGGACCGCTTTCGGTGATATGTTCCCCCGTCAGGCAGCGGGCTTTCATGTAAGTCCCCATACACAGCACCACAGCCTTACAGCTGTAGACCGCACCGGAAGCTGTCACCACGCCGCTGACCTTGCCCTCTTCCATGAGGATATCCACAATCTCCGCCTGTTTGATTTTCAAATTTGGTGTATTTTCCAGACAATGCTTCATTTGTGTCTGATAAGCAATCTTATCCGCCTGTGCCCGCAGGGAATAGACCGCAGGGCCTTTGCCTGTATTCAGCATTTTTGTCTGGATATAGGTTTTGTCGATGACCTTGCCCATTTCGCCGCCCAAAGCGTCGATTTCCCGCACCAGATGCCCCTTGGAGCTGCCCCCGATAGAGGGGTTGCAAGGCATCATGGCGATGCTGTCCAGAGAAATGGCAAACATCACCGTATTCATGCCAAGACGGGCCGCCGCAAGGGCCGCTTCACAGCCGGCATGACCGCCGCCGATGATAGCAACATCGATGGTTTCTGCTTGATACATATTCAAATTCCTCTTTTCTAGGATACAAAACAAAATTTACTCTAATATTTAATTTTAAAAGAAAAATAGGGAAAACGCAACGGTTTTCCCTGTAAAATCAAGGATTTTCTGTTTTTTCTTCCAAGCCTTTCATGGCGTTTTGAAACTGCCATGCAAACAAAAGGACTGTAGTCGTCACGGCAATGAAATCCGCCACCGGTTCTGCCAAAAATACCGCCATATCCTTTTTCTCGAAGAAACGGGGCAAAAGATAGATGAGCGGAATCAGCAGGATGATTTTCCGATAGATGGCCAAAAACAAAGAGGTCTTTGCATTTCCAATGGCGATAAAGGTCTGCTGACAAGCGATCTGTATCCCCATAAGGAAGCCCACCGCCATATAAATACGCAATGCCCATGCCGTATAATCCAAAAAGGCTGCATCTCCTGCAAAAAGCATGGAGACCTGTCTGGGGAACAGCATGATAAGAAGCCATAATACCCCTGCATAGACCACACAGCTTTTCAGCAGCAGCCGAAAGGATTCCCGCACCCGCTCCGGCTTTTTGGCACCAAAATTATAGCCGGTGATCGGCTGTGCCCCCTGGGCAAGACCGGACAGGGGCAGCATAGTAAACTGCATCATGCTGGACAAAATGGTCATAGCCCCTACCGCTGTATCTCCGCCATATTTCAGCAGAGAGGAATTGAAGCAGATATTCAAAATACTTTCTGTGGACTGCATCACAAAGGGACTCAGCCCCAGCAGCACACAGGGCAGGATGGTTTTTGCCCGCAGGCGCAGATATTTCTTTTGCAGACGCAAAACGGTCTGTTTTCCTGTCAGAAAACGCAGAACCCACGCCGCAGAAAGGGCCTGAGAAAGGACCGTCGCCAGCGCCGCCCCCTTCACACCCATGCCAAAAAGGAAGATGAAAATAGGGTCCAGGATAATATTGGTGACAGCGCCGATCAGAATAGTCTTCATGCTGACTTTGGCAAACCCCTGGGCAGTGATAAAAGCATTCAACCCCAAGGTCAACTGTACAAACACCGTACCAAAGGTATAGATCCGCATATAGTCCATGGCGAAGGGAATGGTATTTTCACTTGCACCAAAGGTCATAAGAAAAGACTCCGCAAACAGTAAAAACAGCACCGTCAGGGTCAGAGAGACCAACAAAAGCAAAGCCGTACAGTTTCCCAAAATACGCTCGGCTTCCTCCTTGTCTTTCCGCCCCAGCATGATAGATGCCCGGGGGGCACCGCCCATGCCTGCCAAGGCCGCAAAGGCAGAGATCAGCAAAATCAGGGGCATACAAACCCCCAAACCTGTCAGAGAAAGTTTCCCTGTGCCGGGAATATGCCCGATATAGATACGGTCTACCACATTATATAATACATTTACTACTTGTGCCGTAATAGCAGGAACTGCCATTTTCCACAGCAGCTTTTTAATAGGCTCTATGTCTAATTCATTTTCTCGTTCCAATTTTATTTCACCTTATTTCCCAAGACAGAACTTTGTAAAAATTCGATCTATAATCTCTTCATCACTAGTGTCGCCGGTAATCTCGCCCAAGGCACGGTTGGCATCCTGCAAATCCATGGAAATGAAATCCTCTGGCATCCGCATGGTGATGGTCTCCAAACAATGCTCCATAGCCTCTTTGGCACGGTACAGGGCATCCTTATGGCGGGTATTGCCCAGCAGGGCATCCTCCGCCGTTGCCGTATGTCCATCCAAAAACATAGTTTTCAAGGCATCAATGAGCCTGTCAAAGCCTTGATTTTTCTTTACAGAAATAAACAAAATCTGTTCCTTTGGCACAAAGCTTTCCAGCTCTTCCAGAGACAGCTTCTGTTCCAGATCCACCTTATTCAGCAGGACAATGGTCTTTTTCTCTTTGATAAAGGAAAGGATTTCTTTATCCTCCTCTTCCAAAGGACGGGAGCCATCCAGCATCAGAATGACCAGATCTGCATTTTCCGCATAGGCCTTGGATTTTTCCACCCCCATCCGTTCCACCAAATCACCTGTTTCCCGAATCCCTGCTGTATCTACGATTTTGATGGGGATACCATCGATATTCAGGTATTCTTCAACGGTGTCACGGGTGGTACCAGGGATATCCGTTACAATGGCACGATCCTCCTCCAACAGCCAGTTCAGCAGGGAGGATTTCCCCACATTTGGCTTACCAACGATGACCGTCTGCAGGCCATCCCGAATAATCTTTCCTCGGTCGGCACCTTCCAATAGCTTTTCCATCTGGGACAACAACTTTGTTGCGCCCTTTTCCATATTGCCGTAGGTTTCATCCTCAATATCATAGTCGGGGTAATCGATCACAGCTTCGATGGAAGCGATCATATCCAGAATTTCTTCCCGCATCTCTCTGACTGCTGTTTTCAGCCGGCCTTCCAGCTGATTCACCGCCGCCTGACGAGATAATTCCGTTTTGGAATGGATCAGATCGATGACGGCTTCTGCCTGGGTCAGGTCGATACGACCGTTCAAAAATCCACGCTTTGTGAATTCCCCGGGCTCTGCCACACGGGCACCGGTTTTCAGCACAGCTTCCAATACCCTTCTGGTCACCAGAGAGCCGCCATGGCAGTTGATCTCCACGATATCCTCTTTTGTGTAGGTATGGGGTGCTTTCATAACGGAAACAAGGACTTCGTCGATGATCTCGCCGCCCTTGCCGTCGGTGATCTTCCCATAGGACAGGGTATGGGTAGCTTTTTCCGATAATTTTTTCTTGCCGATAAAGATATCATCCGCCATAGCGATACAGCCTGCACCACTCATACGGACAATGCCGATACCGCCTACGCCCATGGGCGTGGAGATAGCCGCAATGACGTCGTCTAACATATATTCTCTTTTCATAGTTTACCTCTTTTCTTGGGACTCCGTCCCAAACCCTGCCAGGGAAATAATTTCCCTGGACCCTCATTTGCAAAAACTAACGTTTTGCGAGGAATTAAATTTCAGATTCAGCGCCGCAGGCAAATAAAGTTTAGGTCAAGCCTTTTTAAAGGCTTGCGGAGTGTGAGGCAGCGCCTCACAAAAAATTACCCTTTAAGCGGTTCTTTGGAGGGTTCGGGAACCCTTCACCAAGGGAAGAAAGGTTCCTGATATCCCCGAGGTCTTGAATAAAACGAAAACCCGATGTATACAACAACGGGTTTCCAATGGTTTCTTATTTCAGAGTAATCACAACATTACGATAAGGTTCTTCCCCTTCGCTGTATGTTGTAACAAAACGATCATTCTGCAGTGCAGAATGGATGATTCTTCTTTCATAGGGGTTCATGGGTTCCAGAACCACATTTTTCTTTGTATGTTTTACCTTTTTCGCTAGGTTAAATGCCAGGCTTTCCAGTGTTTCTTTTCTTCTCTGGCGGTAATTTTCTGTATCCAGCATGACGCTGATGTAATAAGGGCTTTTCTTATTGACAACCAGATTTACCAAATACTGCAGAGCATCCAGTGTCTGGCCTCTTTTACCGATCAGGATACCCATATCATCCCCTGTCAGTTCTACAAACAAGTGTTTATCCTTCAATTCTGTTTTGATCTTCACGATCAGGCCCATGGACAGGAACACTTCCTTCAGGAAAGTTTCTGCTTCTTTTTCGGGATTGAAGTTTTTCTTCACCAGAACAACAGCATCCTTGCCGCCGAACATGCCCAAAAATCCTTTGGAACCTTCGTCGATCACTGTGATATCTACTTCTTCCCGTGTTGCGTCCAGTTCAGCCAGTGCAGCTGCAATGGCTTCATCCACGGTCTTTGCGCTTTTTCTGATTTCTTCCATTACTGTGCTGCCTCCTCTGCAAATTTCTTTTTATAATGTTTCTGCAATACTACCTGCTGGATGATACCGAAAATGTTACTGATCGTCCAGTACAGACCCAGACCTGCGGGCATGGAGATGGAGAAGAAGCCCATCATAATAGGCATCATATACAGCATGGATTTGGACATAGCTGCTGCAGGGTTATTGGGATCGTTCTGCTGAGGGTTCATCATCATCATGATCTTGGACTGCAGCCATGTGGTCACACCGGCAGCGATAGGAATAATGACACCGGGGAAGGACAGACCAGCCTTACTTACCAGAGGAATGGTCAGGAAGGTTTCGATGTTATTTTTTGTTTCCAGCAGAGGTGCCAAAGCATCACCTGCGGAACCTAGGTTTGTCATGATAGTTGCCCAGTCATCTGCTTTCAGGTAGTTGATCAGCATAGTGATATCCCCTACCTGACTCATATCAAAACCATCTTTGATGATCGCTACATTTTTGTAAGTATTTGCAAATTCCTGTGCAAAGGGCTGGAATACTTCCATTCTCAAAGCGGTAGGAATATTGACAATAGCATTGGCAATATCTGTATAGTTGTTGCCAATGACATCTACATAAACGTATGCGTTCTGGAACAGATAGAACAATGCATACAGGATAGGCAGCTGGATCAGCATGGGCAGGCAGCCCCCCAGCATGCTTACACCGCTGTTTTTCTGCAATTCCTGCATTTCAAAGGCCATGCGCTGCTGAGACATCTGATCTGTCTTTCCTTCATATTTCTTTCTTATCTTCATCATTTCAGGCTGCAGCTGCTGCATCTTAAAAGAAGATTTCTGCTGCTTCACCATCAGAGGGAACAGAATCAATTTCACGATCAATGTAAAAATAATGATAGCCAGACCCAGAGAGCCTACACTAGTACTGCTGTGCAAAAATTCAAACAGCATGTTATAAACTTTAGCCATCAGGTTGGCTACTGGTCCGATGATAACACCGGGCTCTCTTACGGAAGGCAATGCTTCCAGTAAATAGGAACTAAACATTTTTTCCTCCTTCAACAAACAATACGAGATTTTCGCCCCAAAGGACAGTTATTTTTTCTTTTCCGGAACAGGATCATACCCACCCTCGTGGAAAGGATGGCATTTCAAAAGTCTCCGAACGGCAAGATACGTGCCCTTTATCGCACCGTGTCTGGAAATGGCGATATACGCATATTTGGAGCATGTCGGCGTAAACCGACAGCAGGGTCTGAAATGGGGAGAAATCGCCGCCTGATAAAACCGGATCAATAACAGAAATAGTTTTTTAAACATTCGGTTCTTCCACTTCTTTTCTGTTTTCTGCTTCTAATTTATCCTGACGGTCCTTTCTTTCAGACGCGCTCAGCAGAAGCTGTTGTTTTTTGAAAAGATGCCGCAAAGAACGGCACACCTCGTGATAGGAAGCATCGGCACAGGAAACACGGGCGATAACCACCATGTCATACCCCGTTTTGATCCCCTCTTCTATGCTGCGATAGCTTTCCCTGATCAGCCGTGTCACATGGGAACGGACAACGCTTTTGCCCACCTTTTTGCTGACAGAAATGCCCAGCTTATTTCCCTGTGTTCCGTTTTTGACCAAATACAACACCAAATGGCGGTTGGCGATGGATCTGCCTCTATTATATACATGGCGAAACTGAAAATTTTTCTTCAAAGATTCTGTATGCTTCATCGGCCCAACCTCCTTTGCAGCCCGCTCAAAAAAATCTTCCATGACGAACAAAAGGCCACACGAAAGAATCTGCGGCCTTAAAATAAACATGAAAAGATTATGCGGATAATACTTTTCTACCTTTTTTTCTTCTTGCAGCAAGCACTTTTCTGCCGTTTGCTGTTCTCATTCTTTTTCTGAAGCCGTGTTCTCTGCTTCTCTGTCTTTTCTTAGGCTGGAATGTCATTTTCATGGTTGTTGCACCTCCTTCAATTTCCGGGTTCTGCTCACCCTTTTTATGAGCACTGCCCCTATTATAGTAAAAAAAGCAAGGCTCGTCAAGAAAAAATTTTTCCTGAAACCCGCTTGCCAAGCGGATTTTTCCACATTTCCACAGGAAAATTCCGATAATTTTTCAATGAAAAAGGAACATTTAGATTTTCTGAGACCAGATTTACTATATCTTGTATACAATATCATTTGACAATTTTTTTGGACAAGTTTTTCATTGAACCTGTGGATAACTTTTGATATACTAAGGACAAGAATGCCCTTATGAAATTCCACAGGTTTCACAACACCCTACATTATGTTATCCACAATCTGTTGACAACTCTGTTGATAACTTTTTCAGATTGTGAAAATAACTGTGAATCCTTTTTCCAAAGGAAACCCTTCCGGCCTGATACTAGTTATATTTGTGCCTGTGTGGAATTTGTGCAGAAGGGAAATGAAAAAACCTGTTCATAACTTGGAAACCGAGGGATGTCGTATCCTGTTTTTCACAGGAATATCCCAACGACCTGTGGATAACAAAACCCTATCATCCACAAACAGGAAATAAAATAGGAGGGAAAGAAATGGAACTGAAACAGATCTGGGAAGAAGCCCTGAAGATCATCGAAGAAGAGACTTCTCCCGTCAGCTTTGAAACATGGATCCAGCCCATCATTCCCTGCGGGATCGATGGGAATCAGCTGATCCTGCAGGTCGAAAACGCATTTTTCAAGGAAATGCTGGAAAAACGCAACCTGCCCATCATCCGAAACGCAGTGAAATTCGTCACCAAAAACGAATATGAAATCGTCATCACCACAGAAGAAGAACAGAAGGCAGGGGGCCTTGGCAAGCATAATCTGGTGAAGGAAAAGAAAACAGAAAACGAACTGGCAAGAAACCTGAATCCCAAATACGTTTTCGACTCTTTCGTTGTCGGCAACAGCAACCGTATGGCCCATGCCGCATCCCTTGCCGTTGCGGAAGCCCCTGCCCAGGCCTATAATCCCCTGTTTTTATACGGAAATTCCGGGCTAGGCAAGACCCACCTGATGCATTCCATCGGTCATTTTATTCTGGATAAAAACCCCGATGCCAAGGTGCTTTATGTTACCAGTGAGACCTTCACCATCGAGCTGATCAACTCCATCCAGAATAATAAAAACGAGGAATTCCGCAATAAATACCGCAATATTGATGTACTGATGATTGACGATATCCAGTTCATCTCCAAAAAAGAAGGTACCCAGGAGGAATTTTTCCATACCTTCAATGCATTGTATGAATCCAATAAGCAGATCATCATTTCTTCCGACCGTCCTCCCAAGGAGATCAAGACATTGGAAGATCGACTGCGCAGCCGGTTCGAATGGGGCCTGATCGCAGACGTACAGCCCCCCGATTACGAAACAAGAATCGCCATTCTGAAGAAAAAAGCAGAACGGGATGACCTGACCGTCCCCGATGATGTCATGGCATATATCGCCAAAAATATCGCATCCAATATCCGTGAACTGGAAGGTGCATTGACCCGCATCGTGGCCTTTGCAACCCTGACCAATCAGGATATTTCCATTGCTCTGGCAGAAAACAGCCTGAAGGACATCTTCAGTGAACATTCTTCTGCCCCTCTGACGCCGGAACTGATCCAGCAGGTGGTGGCAGAGCATTATAATATTCGGGTAGAGGATATCCAGGGCAGCAAAAAGCCCAAGAATATCGCCTTTCCCAGACAGATATCCATGTATCTCTGCAGAAAACTTCTGGATATCTCCCTGCCGAAGATCGGTGAAAGCTTCGGCGGCAGAGACCATACCACTGTGATCTATGCCATTTCTAAGATCGAAAAACAGCTGGAGACGGATACCGCATTGCAGAAAATCATCCTGCAGCTGGAAAAGGATATCAAAGAGGCGTAAAACCTTGGGACGCTGTCCCAAACCCTGCCAAGGAAGGGGGTCACCCCCTTGGAACCCAATACGAAAAAGCTATCGCTTTTTCAGAGGAAAATCAGGAAATATGCGCCGCAGGCAAATCGGGTCAAGGGGCTGAGCCCCTTGCGGTTGTATTGAGGGCAGAGCCCTCAAGGTCTTTTTGCCTTTCAAGCGGGTTTTTGAAGGGGTATTAGGGGGGAACTTTTCCAAAGAAAAGAAAGTTCCCCCCTAATAAGAAAAAGCTCCCTCATATATAATGATATTTTCCTTCCACATCCCCTTGTGAATTTTATCTGAATACTTTGTGGATAACCTTGTCCCTTCTCCCTCTTCTGTGGAAAACGTGGACAACCCATGTATTTATTTCCACTTATCCACAGGGTTTTCCAAGATGGATTTTCCTTGATTTTTGGGGCGATTTGGAGTTTTCCACAAACCCACAGCCTCTACTACTGCTACTACTGATCGAATGTTATTATATCTTTCTATACATGTGAACAAAGGAGTTGTACACAACTATGAAACTGACATGCAGCAAAGATCTGCTCCTGCAGTACATCAACATTGTTAACAAAGCGGTTTCCAACCGCACAACATTACCCATTCTGGAATGTATTCTTTTAACAGCCGATGAAAAAGGCTTTGTCATGACTGGTAACGATCTGGAAATCGGCATTAAAACAGCACCTATCGAAGCAGAGATTACCGAAAAAGGCGAAGTTGCCATCGAAGCACGTATCTTCAACGAAATCGTTCGCCGTTTGAACGGGGACTCTGTCACCATCGAGACCGACGATACATTTGCCGTGACCATCCTCAGCGGCACCTCTGAATTTAAGATTATGGGTCAGAGCGGCGATGATTTCCCCAGCCTGCCGGAAGTGGAACAGGAAAAGATCTATTCCATGGAACAGGCGAAATTGCGGGATATGATCCGTCAGACCATTTTCTCCATTGCCCAGGATGGCAGCAAGCCTGTTCTGACCGGGGAACTGTTTGAACTGAAAAATACATCCGTAAACGTGGTTTCCGTAGATGGATATCGTATTTCTTTCCGGAAAAACGAACTGCTCATGGGTAGCGGCGAAACAGAAGTTATCGTACCTGGTAAGACCTTAGCGGAGTTGAATAAGATCCTGTCTCAGGAGGAAGAAGATACCCTTTCCATCTACCTGACGGAAAAACATATCCTCTTTGACCTTGGTACAGCAGTAATGGTATCCCGGCTGATCGAAGGAGATTTCATCCGCTATGCCCAGTCCTTCTCCGAAGATTATAAGACAAAGGTCGTCATCGACAAGAGTGAGTTGATCCAGGCTTTGGAACGGGCGTCTCTGGTTTCCAGAGATAACAGAAAGACCCCTGTCCGCCTGATGATCCGGGCAAACGGTATGGATATCACCGCAAGAAGTGACATGGGAACTGCCCATGAAAATGTATCCGCGGAAGTGGAGGGGGACGATTTGGCCATCGCTTTCAACCCCAGATATCTGATCGAGGCGCTGCGCTCCATCGAAGAGGATTCTGTGAAAATGATCTTTATGGCATCCCTCAGCCCTTGCACTATCCTGCCTGTGGAGGGGGATTCCTTTAAATATTTGATTTTACCTTTGAGAATGTAAAAGAGATTGCTGGAGAAACTTTTTTCACTTGTGAAAAGTTTCCCCAGACCCCTTCAAAAACACGCTTTTGGGCAATTCTTTTTGTGAGGCTCTGCCTCACACTCCGCAAGGGGGTCACCCCTTTGACCCGATTTGCTTTCGGCGTGAATGGTTTGATTTCTCGCAGAAACGATAGTTTCTACAAATAAGGTCAAGGGCATTATGCCCTTGCGGGGGTGATAGGGGGCAGAGCCCCTTAAAAAAGGAGGTTATGAAAATGGAAAAGATTTTTATTCATACGGAATTTATTAAATTGCAGCAGGCCTTGAAGCTGGCAGGTCTGGTAGACCAGGGTTCTGATGTGAAATTTTACTTGTCCGAGGGCATGGTAACGGTCAATGGCGCAGTAGCCACAGAACGTGGCAAAAAAATCCGTCCCGGTGATGTGATCAAGCTGAAGGGTGTTGGTCGTGTGGAAGTGGCTGCGGAAGAATAAGCAGAAGCTTATATTTATACAGCAGTTTATAATTATGCAAATTGAATGATACAGATGAGAGAGGTGCGAAAGTATGGGGAGTAAAGCAAAATTGGAATTGATCGCGTCTATGGTGATCTTCGGTACCATCGGCATTTTCGTGCGATATATTCCTCTTCCCTCCAGCTTCATCGCTGTGGTGCGGGGTTTTGTGGGGGCATTGTTCGTGCTTCTTTTTCTTTTCCTGAAAAAAAGCAGTCCCGATAAAAAAGCCATCCGCAAAAATCTTGTGATGCTTGTCCTTTCCGGCGCTTTCATCGGCATCAACTGGATCTTGTTGTTTGAAGCCTATCACTATACTACCGTGGCAACAGCCACTCTTTGCTACTATATGGAGCCTATTTTTTTGATACTAGCTTCGCCCTTTTTGCTGAAAGAAAAGCTGACGGCGAAAAAAGCCCTCTGTGTTGTGGTGGCGTTATTGGGCATGGTCTTTGTTTCGGGGGGAATTCAAATGGGCATCCCCTCTTTTTCCGAGGCAAGGGGCATTCTTTTTGGCTTGGGGGCTGCGTTGCTTTATGCTTCTGTGGTGCTGATGAATTTTAAGATCACTGATATTTCTGCCTATGATAAGACCTTCATGCAGCTGGGCACAGGGGCTATCGTTTTGCTGCCCTATGTGCTTTTGACCCAGGATTTGAGTGTGGTGCGTTCTGCTCTTACCCCCTTTGTTTTGGTCATGCTGCTGTTGGTAGGCATGATCCATACGGGGGTGGCATACGCTTTGTATTTTGTATCTATGAAGGATTTAAAAGCCCAGACTATCGCTATTTTCAGCTATATCGACCCTATCGTGGCGATTTTGCTTTCTGCCCTGCTGCTGAAAGAAAATATGGGGGTTTTTGGTGTTATCGGCGCTGTACTGGTGCTGGGGTCTACCTTTGTCAGCGAGTTACCGGAAAAAGAAAAGAACTAAGTAAATATTTATTAGAGGTGGTTTGATGTTCACGAAACCAAAAAACGGCTGGACGGATATTCTTTTGGGGGATTTTGAAGGCCTTGGCAGCTATATTCAGGATGTGCCTGTGGAAGCCATGGATGCCTGTATCCGTGCTTTGCGGGATGATGTTCCCGTGGAACTGCATTTCGATGAGGAAGGCTCCGAATTTACCCTGACTGCCGATGAAACAGTGAAAATCGTTGCCCAGGGATATTATGGCTCAGAAGAATATGAGGTAAGACTTTCCAAGCTGGAGCTGATTCAGGAAATTCTGGAGGATATGGAAAGATTCTTTGAGGATTGGGTGGAATGGCCTGAGGAATACGCTTATTTTGAGGACGATGAGAAAGAAGCAAAACAGGCCTTTTATGAGGAAAGAGTGATTTTGCTGCAGGGGCTTTTAGAGGAATTGGGAGGGGAACTGGGAAAATAAGTTAATATAAATCTTATCTATGGGAAAGGGGCAACGCTATGGATGAAAGAATGGAAGAACGGACGAAATTTATTTTGAAATGTATGATTTTGATTCCGTTGGCGATTCTTTTGGTGTTTTTCTGCTGGCCCAGAGAAAGTGGAGAGACAGAAGGGGCGATTTTTAGAAATACTGTTCGGGAAAGGCTTGCATCTCCTATGAATATTGAGATTTGTGATATTCAGGATTTTGTGATACAGGATGGGAAAGAAACCGTACGTATCGTTATTTTTTCCGATGCAAATGATAAAAAATACAGCGAGTATTATATGCATTATTATCAGCTGCAGAAGAATGGTACTTATGAATTATATCAGGGTGGCAAAGGAATAAGTTCCGGTATGTTATGCCAAGGGGTGCATGATTTCCCCGGTGTGCGTATACGAGGGTATGAAAAAAGCTATGACTGCTATTATGTGACAGACCCTGCAATTAAGGAGTTTGTGGTCCGTTATGAGTATTTTTGGCACGAAGATGAAGAAAAATTGAAAACCCAGGTTCAAAAACAGTCTGTTACTGTGGAAAAAGGATCACAGATGTTTTGTCTGCTTGATCCATGGGATATGGATTTTGCACCTCAAATCAAAGAAGGTATTGACCATAGTGTTGTGTACAGTATTTCTGCCTATGATGCCAAGGGGAATCTTCTTTTTGGCAGCTCTGAGAAATGATTTACATAATATTTGTATAATGGAATCAAATAATTTATATTTATAAATTGTAGGTGAATAAAAATGTATATCACAGAGGTTTCCCTTCAGGGATTTCGAAACCTTGCACAACTGAAAATCGAACCATCCCAAGGAATCAATGTGATTTACGGCAGCAACGCCCAAGGAAAGACCAATTTTCTGGAGTCCCTTTATTTCTGCGCCATGGGGCGTTCTATGCGGGGCAAAAGCGACCAGCAGCTCATCCATTTTGATGCGGAGGAAAGCCATATCCGTATGATGGTGCAGCGAAAAAATCGCTATGACCGCATCGATGTCCACTTGAAGCAGAATGAAAAGAAGGGAATTGCTGTCAATGGTCTGCCTGTGCGAAAGCTGGGGGACTTGTTTGGTACGCTATATGCCGTTATTTTTTCTCCCGAGGATTTGTCTCTGGTAAAGGATGGCCCCGGGGAACGCCGCCGTTTTCTGGATATGGAGCTTTGCCAGTTGAGCAAGGTTTATTATTACGATCTGCAACAGTATTATCGCATTTTGAAGCAGCGGAATAATCTGTTGAAGGAGATACAGAAAAAGCCGGATTTGTCGGAGACGCTTTTCGTCTGGGATGCTCAGATGGCGGAATACGGCGAGCGCATCATTTCCGCCAGAAAGGGGTTTCTCCTCCGTCTGGATGAAATTGCGGCGGAAAAGCTTTCTCGGCTGACAGGGGGCAGAGACCAGTTGCAGACCATCTATAAGCCCAACTGCGAAGAAGGAATGCTGGCGGAAAAACTGCGGCGCAATCTGGACAGGGATATTTCTTTTGGCGCAACCCAAAGCGGACCCCATAAGGATGATGTGATCTTTTCCATTGATGGGCGGGAAGTGAAGGTCTATGGCTCCCAAGGGCAACAGCGGACTACGGCTTTGGCGGCCAGATTGGCGGAAATCGACCTGATTCGGGAGGAAACAGGGGAGGAACCTGTCCTCCTGCTGGATGATGTGTTTTCTGAATTAGATGAAAGACGGCAGAAATTCCTGCTGGAATCTATCGGCGGCTTACAGGCCTTTGTCACCTGTACCGGTATCGAGGATTCCGTGAAAAAATATATTGCGAAAGATAACCTGTTTTATGTGGAAAATGGTGTCATCACCCCGCAAGGAAATAAAATTTGAGAAAGACACTACATGTTGTGGTGTCTTTTTTTAATGATTTTTCTTTTTTGTATCTGCTCTAAATTATAAGGAAGAAACTCTTAAAAAAAATCTATGGAAAATCTATGGAAAACGTTGAAAAATCAATGGAAAAGTGCTATAATTCTATTATATAATTTTGAAGCAGGATCGATTGAAAAAGAAAGCCCAGAAATTGTCCTTTCTTTTTTTCTTTGCGAAAAATGAAAGATGAAAAAATCGACCGAAAGAGAGGGATTTGATGTCATCAGAATATAATGCAAATCAAATTCAGGTCTTGGAAGGGTTGGAGGCTGTCCGCAAGCGTCCCGGTATGTATATCGGCTCCACCAGCTCCAAAGGTCTGCACCATTTGGTTTATGAAATCGTAGATAACTCCGTAGACGAAGCTCTGGCGGGCTTTTGTAACGAAATCACCATAAAGATCCACCATGACAATTCCATTTCCGTTATGGATAACGGCCGTGGGATCCCCGTGGATATCAATGAGCAGAAGGGAATGTCTGCCTTGGAAATGGTATTTACCATCCTCCATGCCGGAGGAAAATTCGGCGGTGGTGGATATAAGGTTTCCGGTGGTCTGCATGGCGTAGGTGCTTCCGTTGTAAATGCCCTGTCTACGGAATTGACTGTACAGGTACACAGAGATGGCAAGATCCATCAGCAGAAATACTGCAGAGGTGATGTTGTCAGCCCTCTGACCATCGTAGGGGAAACGGATATCACAGGTACTTACGTCCATTTCCTGCCCGATGATACTATCTTCGAGGAAACTGTTTTCGATTACGATATCCTGAAACAGCGTTTTCGGGAAACGGCCTTCCTGACAAAGGGGCTGAAAATCAACCTCATCGACCTGAGAGAGGGAATGGAACAGAGCCACTCCTTCCATTATGAAGGCGGTATCAAGGAATTCGTCAGCTTTTTAAACCAGAGCCGTCAGCCCTTGTATGAAAATATTTTTTATGCCACTGGGGAAAAGGACGGCGTGCTGGTGGAAGTGGCTTTCCAGCATAACGATGGCTTTACAGAAAGCATTTTCACCTTCGTAAACAATATCAATACCCCTGATGGCGGTACCCATCTGGTGGGCTTCAAAGCCGGTCTGACAAAGACATTGAATGATTACGGCAAAAAAATCGGTATCATCAAGGATGCGGATAAAAAGCTTTCCGGCGAAGATGTGCGGGAAGGCATTACAGCCGTTGTCAGCATTAAGGTGGAAGACCCTCAGTTTGAAGGGCAGACAAAGGCAAAGCTGGGTACCAGCGAAGCCAAAGCCGCTGTGGAAAGCGTTCTCAGCGAATATCTGACCTATTTCCTGGAGGAAAACCCCAACATCGGCAAAACTATCATCGAAAAGGGGATGATGGCTTCCAGGGCCAGAGACGCCGCCAGAAAGGCAAGGGAACTGGTGCGCCGCAAAACAGGTCTGGAAAATACCCGTATGCCTGGGAAACTGACCGACTGCACCAGCCGCGACCCTTATGAATGTGAAATCTATATCGTCGAAGGGAATTCCGCCGGCGGTTCTGCCATCAAGGCTCGTGATCCCAAGACCCAGGCTGTCCTGCCCCTGCGCGGGAAGATTTTGAACGTGGAAAAAGCAAGACTGGACAGAATTTTGAATTCCGAAGAAATCAGAAATATGATCACTGCCTTTGGTACGGGCATTTCCGAAGATTTTGATATTGAAAAACTGCGCTATCATAAAATCGTTATCATGACCGATGCCGACGTAGACGGCGCCCATATCCGCACCCTGCTGCTGACATTCTTCTATCGTTATATGCCCCAGCTGATTGAAGAAGGGAAGGTTTATATCGCCCAGCCCCCTCTCTATCGTGTGGAAAAAAATAAACAGCATTATTACGTTTACGATGATATTCAGCTGGAAGAATTGTATCAGGAAATCGGCAGAACCGGCATCAAGGAAGTGCAGCGGTATAAAGGTCTGGGGGAAATGGACTTTGACCAGCTGCGGGATACCACGATGGCGGTGGAACATCGTATTTTGAAATTGGTTACCATCGATGATGCAGTGCTGGCAGATCAGATTTTCAGTATGCTGATGGGCGATGAAGTAGAGCCCCGTAAGATTTTTATTGAAGAGAACGCACAGTATGCTGAGATGGACTTTTAAGGCGGCGTCCTAAAGGAACGACTTTCGCCAAAATCAGGATTTTGGCGAGGGTGACAGATGTTAAACAGATGAGTTCCGGCGGTGCAGGTACCTTGAAACTCCCTGTTTTCCTCGACGAAAAGCGCAGTTTCCGCCTGCGGAATCCATTTGGAAAACCAATTCACCGCCCAAGATGGGGCGGCAGGCAAAGCCTGCTTTGCGGAGCAAAGTGATGAACATTCGTTTCCCGAACCCTACTGCGGCTTCTAATATATGAAATTGAAACTTGAATTTCTGAAAGAAATTTAAGTTTCGTATAAAAGTTTAGGTCAAGCCTTTTCAAAGGCTTGCGGAGTGTGAGGCAGAGCCTCACGGTCTTAAATGGTCTTAAAGAGGTGAACTTATGAGTGACGAAAACAAAGAGATCGACAAAGTTATAACCATAGATATTAACAAGGAAATGCAGAAATGCTACATCGACTATGCCATGAGCGTTATTGTTGCCCGTGCGCTGCCTGATGTACGAGACGGTTTGAAGCCTGTACAGCGGCGTATTCTGTATTCCATGAATGAAATGAATCTGGACCCTAACAAGGGTTATCGAAAATCCGCCCGTATCGTCGGTGATACCATGGGTAAATACCATCCCCATGGCGACAGCTCTATTTATCAGGCAATGGTGCGTATGGCGCAGAATTTCTCCATGCGCTATATGCTGGTAGACGGTCACGGGAACTTTGGCTCCATCGATGGCTATGGCGCTGCTGCCAGCCGTTATACAGAGGCCAGAATGTCCAAGATCACGGCGGAAATGCTAGCGGATATCGAAAAGGATACCGTTGATTTCGTGCCCAACTATGATGAGAATGAGAAAGAGCCTACGGTGCTGCCTTCCCGTATCCCCAACCTGCTGGTGAACGGCTCCAGCGGTATCGCCGTTGGTATGGCTACCAATATCCCACCTCATAATCTTGGGGAGGTAATTGATGGTATCGTTTGCATGATCGATAACAAGATCGAAGGCAGAGAAACCGATGTGGAAGAATTGATGCAGTATATCAAAGGCCCCGACTTCCCCACAGGCGCCAACATCCTTGGGAAAAGCGGCATCCGTGCGGCATATAGAACGGGTCGTGGCAAGATTATTGTCCGTTCCACGGCAGAAATCGAGAACCATAACGGCAGAGAACGCATTGTGGTAACAGAAATTCCCTATATGGTTAATAAACTGCGTCTGATTGAAAAGATTGCAGACTTGGTAAAAGAAAAACGCGTAGAAGGCATCAGCGACCTGTACGATGCCTCCGCCGGAGATGATATCAAAATCATCATCGAAGTAAAGAAAGACTACAACGCCAACGTGATCCTGAACCAGTTGTATAAATATACATCTTTACAGGAATCCTTTGGGGCAAATATGCTGGCATTGGTTGACGGAAAACCTGTGGTGCTGAATTTGCAGCAGATGCTGGCGGAATATCTGAAGCACCAGGAAAACGTTGTTACCAGAAGAACCCGTTTTGATCTGGATAAGGCAGAGAAGAGAGCCCATATTTTGGAAGGTCTGCGAATTGCCATCGATAATATCGATGAAGTTATCCGCATCATCCGCACCAGCTATGATGATGCCAAGGAACGGTTGATGGCACGCTTTGGTCTGTCCGATGTGCAGGCCCAGGCGATTCTGGAAATGCAGCTGCGCCGTTTGCAGGGGCTGGAAAAAGAAAAGATAGATGCGGAATATGCGGAACTGCAGAAAAAAATCGCTTACTATAAGACCATTCTGGCAGATGAAAAGCTGCTGTTGGGTGTCATCAAGGATGAAATTTCTGCTATCAAGAATAAATATGCCGATGAACGCCGTACCAAACTGATACAGAACCCCGGCGAAATCGATGTGGAAGACCTGATTGACGAGGAAACTTGTGTATTTACTCTGTCCAACCTGAATTATGTAAAGCGTACCCCTCTGGATACCTATAAGAGCCAGAACCGCGGTGGCAGAGGCATCATCGGCATGCAGACCAGAGAAGAGGATTATGTAAAAGACCTGTTCCTGGCATCTACTCATGATACACTGCTGTTCTTTACCAGCCGCGGCAAGGTTTACCGTATGAAGGGCTATGAAATCCCCGAAGCAGGCAGAACCGCCCGTGGCATTGCCATCGTCAACCTGCTGGAGATCAGCCCCGATGAAAAGATTATGGCGGTGATCCCTGCAAATGAATTCAGGGAAGACCAGTATCTGGTGATGATCACAAAACAGGGTCTGGTGAAGAAAACAGATATGACCAGCTTTGCCAATATCCGCAAGAGCGGCTTGATCGCGCTGAATCTCAGAGAAGAGGATGACCTGATCTCTGTGATGACAACAGACGGCAAGGATGAAATTTTCGTTGCCACACGGGGCGGCATGGGCATCAAGTTCTCTGAACAGGATGTACGTCCCATGGGCAGAACGGCAACAGGCGTGAAGGCCATTACGCTGAAAGAAGAGGATTATGTGGTTTCCGCCGGCAAGATTGACCCCAATGCCCAGATTCTGAATGTAACGGAAAAGGGCTTCGGCAAACGAACCAATGTGGAACAGTTCAACCTGCAGTATAGAGGCGGCAAGGGCTTGAAGATTCACCAGCTGACGGAAAAAACAGGCCAGCTGGCAGGGGTACTGATGATCGGCGAAAATGAAGAATTGATGCTGATTACTTCCGAAGGCGTCATCATTCGTCTCCGCGGCAGAGAGATTTCCTCCATTGGCAGAGTTTCCCAGGGCGTGAAGCTGATGAATCTGGATGAAGGCGTGACCGTCGTGGGCATCGCCAAAATCTCCGAAGAAGATATTGAAGAAGAAACGGAAGAAACGGTGTAATATAAAAGAACCCCGACCATCGTCGGGGTTCTTTATGGGAAAAATTATGCTACACTAAAGATAGTATTTACTGGGAAGGAGGAATGACCATGCGGCGGCGCGTCTATGAAATGATCGAAAAGGGGGAGCCTGACGATAAACTCAGTCTCAATTATGACCGTTTTATGATTTTTTTCATTTTGGTGAGTATTTTTCCTCTTTGCTTCAAGGATACCAGCCATCCCTCCTTTTTTTGGATGGATAGGATAACGGTTGTGATTTTTATTGTGGACTATATCCTGCGTTGGAGCACGGCAGATTTTAAATTGAAGGGGAAAAACGCCTTTTTGGAATATCCCTTCACCTTCTTTGCAATTGTAGATTTGGTTGCAATTTTATCTTCCCTGACCCCTCTGGATTCTACATTAAAGGCAATTCGTATCCTGCGTCTGCCAAAGTGTATGAAGCCCTTGAAGATTCTGCGCTATTCCAAGGGGTTTCACCTGATGACACTGGTTCTTCATAAGGAAAGGGATAATCTTCTAACGGTCTGCTATTTTGTTATTGGTTATATCTTCTTATCTGCTTTGGTGATGTTTCAGGTGGAGCCGGATACCTTCAAAACCTTTTTGGATGCCATCTATTGGTCTGCCATCACCCTGATGACGGTGGGCTATGGGGATATCCACCCAGTGACGGATATCGGCAAGATCGTTGCCATCCTTTCCTCTTTTCTGGGGATCGCCGTATTTGCCTTGCCCACGGGTATCATCACGGCAGGCTATCTGGCAGAGCTGGAACCAAAACGAAGAAGAAAAGATTAAATTTACCCTCTGTTTTTACGGAGGGTTTTTTTGTTTTGTTTTTTGTGCTAAACTGAAAAAAGCACTGTGCGAAAAATCCAAAAGGATGTGAAAAGAATGGAAAAAACAGCTTTGACCTATCTTTGCCCCGATTGCATGGCCTATCTGCGCTATAACGGGAAAGAGGATAAATGGGTCTGCGATTACTGCGAAGGCAAATTCACCATGGAGGAGTTGGAGCAGAGAGGTGCCAAGACCAAAGAGGATGATTACCAGATTCGCCCCAGAGCCGAGGCGGAGGAAGATACTGCCCATGTGGCCTATCATTATGAAGAAAATATCCCCCAGCCGGAAGAGGATCTCAGCCATATGCGGGCGTATCTCTGTCCTTCCTGCGGCGGGGAGATCGTTACCGATGATGTGACAGCAGCCACCTTCTGTGTATTCTGCGGCAATCCCACCATTTTGCCAAAACAGTTGGAAGGGGAATATCGCCCTGTGGCAATCCTACCCTTTGGAACGGATAAAAAAGATGCCCAGAAAGCTTTTTTGGAACTGTGCAAGGGGAAAAAGCTCCTACCAAAGGGATACACCAGTCAGCAGAGACTGGAAAAGATCACCGGGGTCTATGTGCCTTTCTGGCTTTTCGACTGTAAGGCGGATTTTGATTACCATGCCACTGGGGAAAATGTGACCACATGGACGGATACCCGTTTTGTCTATACAAAAACCGACCTGTATCATATCCATCGGGCAGGGCGCATGGAATTTGAAAACATCCCTTTGGATGCTTCGGAAAAAATGCGGGATGACCTGATGGATGCTTTGGAGCCTTTTCATCTGGAAAAGAAAAAGCCCTTTGATATGAGCTATCTGAGTGGGTTTCTGGCCGAAAAATATACATACGAACCAAAGGATTTATATGACAGAATGACTTCCCGTATCACCCCTGGCGTGGAACACAAAGCGGCGGAAGAGGGCAGAGGCTATCAGCGGGTCTATGGGGTAAAATGCCATACGGATTTTTCCTCTGACCAACAGACCTATATGCTGCTGCCTGTCTGGATGCTGGTGAGCAAATATCAGGGAAAGGATTATCTTTTTGCCATGAACGGACAGACGGGGAAGATCGTGGGGGAATTGCCCCTCAGCGGCGGGCAGACGGCAAAATGGTTCTGCATTATCTTCCTGATCTGCTTCCTGATTTCCGGCATCATCGCATTTGTGGCAGGAGGTGTGTTCTGATGCAGAAAAAATGGATTGGGATTTTCACATTGCTTTGCATGCTCCTTTCCTTTGTGCCTGCCCTTGGGGAAGAAAGCCGTGTGTTCGATAATGCAGACCTGTTGACGGAAGGGGAAGAAGCCGATCTGCAGGCCATGTGCCAAGGGGTACAGCAGGATTGGGGGCTGGATTTGGCTTATCTGACTACCTATGACACAAAGGGCATGTCCGTCCGGGAATATGGTGCTGATGTTTATATGGAAAAGAATCTTGGCATTGGCGAGGACTATAGCGGTATCATTTTTGTGATGGATATGGGCAGCAGAGAAGCCCAGATTGTCACCTGCGGCAAGGCCATTGATATTTTCACCGATTATTATATTGAAGCCATTTGGGAAGAAATACAGGGCTATCTTTCCGACGGAGATTTTTTCGGAGGCATGGTGACCCTGCGGGATAATATCAACTATTACTGCGGGGAATATAAAGCATATCAGGAGAACCCTGATGCCTATGTTTCCCCCTATCAGAAGGAATCAGATTCCTTCCTTTCCCAATATCAGGTATCCCAAAAGAGTAGGGCATGGATGTTTGTAGGGATAGCGGCACTGTTTTCCCTGGTGGTGGCAGGGATCGGCGTGGCAGGCATGCGGAAGTCCAGCCAAACCATCCGTCCCTTTACCGATGGGCGGGCCTATCTGAAGGAAAACGGATACCACCTGCGGATCAACCAGGATACTTTTGCCAATACCCATACGACCATGATGCCAATACCCAGGGATGACGATATCCACCATCACAGCGGCGGCAGCTGGGGCGGCGGCTCCTCAACTTTTTCCAGCGGTGGCAGAAGCTTTGGCGGCGGCGGTGGAAAGTTTTAAATTCAAACGATTTCGATTGACTTTCGGTTTACAGAATGATACAATCAAAAACAGAGTTATAAAATCTATAAATTGAGGTGTTTAGAATGTACTTATTTCCTGCTGAAGGTATTTTAGAGACTATTTTATCCTATGGACAGGTGCTCTCTCTTTTTCTGGTATTCGTAATTTTGGAGGGTGTGATTTCTGCGAAAACGGTTTCTCCTTGGCCCGGTCTGGTATTTGCCTTTGGCATGGTGGCGTTTTCAGCCTTATTGGGCTTCCTGTTCCATGATATCTCCTTCTTCTGGTATATGATGATTCCTACAGCTCTTTGCTTTATTGCTTATTTCATTACCAGATGGAATCGGCGAAAAAATATCAAAAAGGGTCTGCATTATAATGAAGATGGTCTGATCGAAGAAGAAATGAAGGATATGGAACGAAATTGAGAAAAATACAGAAAGCCTTGAACTTAGGAAAGTTCAGGGCTTTTTCTTTTCCTATATATATGGTATACTTTCTCATAGATATATTTGTTTTTATCTGAAGGAGGGGAGAAAGATGAAAAGAAAACTGGCATTGCTTCTTGGGGTAGTACTACTGTTTTCCGCCTGCGGCAAAAGTGAACCTACTTTCACCGCCACGGCAGGGAAAGCAGAGCCCATCATCAAGACTGTGAAGTTGGCAGTGGTAGGGGATATCATGGTACACGATTATCAGTATAATGAAGCCTATGACCCTGCCACGGGGGCATATGATTTTATGCACAATTTTCAGGATGTGAAGAAATATTTCGCAGGAAATGACCTAGTCATGGGCAATCTGGAGCTGACCTTCGGCGGTCCCGACCGTCCTTATTCTTCTTTCCCCTGCTTCAATACGCCGGACAGCTTTTTGGATGCGGTGAAGGATGCGGGCTTTCATCTGCTGACGACTGCCAATAACCACTGCATGGATACGGGGCAGGCAGGACTCATTCGCACCTTGGACAAGCTGGATGAAGCCGGCATTCAGCATTTTGGCACCTACCGTTCTCAGGAGGAACGGGATACAATCCTCTATCAGAATGTGAATGGCATCCGTTTTGCTTTTCTTTCCTATACCTATGGCACCAACGGCATTCCTGTACCAGAGGATTATCTGGTGAACCTGATTGATGCCGATGGGATGGTTGCTGATATCAAGGAAGCCAGAAAAAATGCAGATGTGGTGGTGGTGATGCCCCACATGGGCAATGAATATGAGACTTATCCCAGGGATATTTTCGTGGAATTGGCAAATCTGATGTTTGATGCAGGGGCAGATATCATCCTCGCCAGCCACCCTCATGTACTGCAGAAGATGGAATATCGCACCCTTGACCATGGCGATGGCGCCCATGATGGATTCATTATTTATTCCCTTGGAAACTTCCTATCTTCTCAGACAACACCGCCCAGAAATGCTTCTATCATTTTACATTTGACAGTGGAACAGATCGGCGATGAATCGCCTTCTGTGAAAGAAGTTTCCTTTGTGCCCATTTGGACTCAGTTCAGAAATGCACAAAATGAAGATGAATTTGTGGTACGCAGTGTCTATGAAAGGCTGAGTTTATCGCAATCTGAAAAGGATGCCCAGATTAGAAGGAAGGATCAGACCCGCCTGGAAGAGATCCATAAAGAGACTGCATGCTTCCTTTTGGGAAGGGATATCCCCCTTTCGGAAATACAAGAAGAGTATATTTTCCCGAAACAATAAAATTTTCTCTTGTCATGCAAGAAAAGTTGTGATACGATATTGTATGTATAAAAATACAAAAGATAAAGAGAGGAATCCTATCATGAGCGAAAGAGATTATCTGGCGGAAAATGCCGCCTATTTGAAAAAAGATCTGGGGAGGAGCAATATTTCCCAGAATTTGTTCCAGCGGTTCAAAGAGCTGATTACCAGCGGAAAACTGCCTGCCGGCTATATGATGCCCAATGAAAATATCGTTAGCGAACAGCTGGGCATCGGCAGAAGCACTTTGCGTGAAGCTTATACAGCCTTAGCAGTGTTTGGTTTCATCCGCCGTTCCAAAGCGGGTACTTTTGTCAGTGAGATCGATAATATCGTCAATATTGCGCCTTTCAGTATCACTGTTGAAAATTCCGACCTGAGTGACCTGCTGGAATTCCGCTATATGCTGGAAGGGGAGACTGCCAGCTACGCAGCCAAGCGGGCGACCAGAGAGGATATCGTCCAGCTGGAATATTATTTTGAAAAGATGAAGGAACATCGTCACGATGTCAACCAGTTCGTGGATTATGACTCCATGTTCCACATGCAGGTGGCAGTGGCGACCCATAATAAGCTTTTGATGAGTACCATGATGGCTTCCAAGGATTCCTTTGAAAAGGGCATCCGCCTTGCTATGAGGGAATCCCTGACCCAGAACCCCAGGGTTATCGATGTTACTATCGAGCTCCATGGGAAGATCATCGAAGCCATTAAGGGCGGGGATTATCAGACGGCTTATTCGGCCATGCGGGAACATATTTCTTATGTAAATCTGACAGTAAAATACGGCTAATAAAAAAATTTGACCCAAGGATTATGCTTTGGGTCGTTTTTTATGGGAATGTTGGTGGTTTTCGCCTGAAATTCGCATTCTCGCTATCCGAGAAAATGTATTTGAGCCCAGTCGGGCGAAAGCTCCGGTCAGGCAAACCTGCTGCCCGCCCGTTTGGAACTGTTTCGGCGAAACAGAAAAGTTCTTCCTTACTTTTTATGCTAAAAAGTAACAAAACGTGGGGGATTTCCGCATATCCCCCACACCCCCAGTAACGGCCTAAGTGGAACATTGTTCCCCTTAGGTATCCCTTCCCTGCAGTGCCGGAAACGGCAGGGAGAAAAGCGGCGGCGGTGCGCCTAAAAAAAAGAACGGCTCTTATTTGAGTCGTTCTCAGGATTTATTATTTTTTATCCGTCAATCCAAGAATATAATCTGTACTGACTTCATAATATTCAGCTAATTTAATCAATGCCCAAACGGGGATTTCATGAATTCCTTTTTCATAACGTCTATACACTTCTCTTTGACAATCTAAGACTTGTGCTATTTCTTCCTGTGTTTTATCTGCATCTATTCTTAAATCTTCTAATCTATGAAAATACATAAGCATCACCTATCTCAATGCTACTATTTTATTGCATACGATGTTGAAATATGCTACAATATTGTTGCATAAAACTGGCAGATTTTTATGCTCTACGAAATGAACCCCATTTCAATACTTCCCATGCTGCCAAAAGGACATTGAATTACTGATGTCCTTTTTGTTTGCCTGCCAGAAGGATAGATTAGCAAGTTATGCAGGAAAGGCACTTTATACTGCTCGAAGGAGCTTGTGGGAAAGGGATTACTAAGGGGAACATTGTTCCCCTTAGTTCGTTAGGAGGTTTGGAACCCATACGAAATGGTTCTATGGCGGCTTGCCGCCTAGGAGCGCAGCGACCATTTGTTTTTTGCAACTTTTTTAAAAAAAAGTTGGGGAAAGGCTTGTTTTTTGCCGAGAAACATCTGGGGGTGGGCGAGTACCTATATTCACTGACCGATGTTTTCGCCGAATGGCGCAAATTTGTTTCCTGAATTTTCGAGAACTTGAATTTAGAGCCGTTTCCCTTGATTTTCCGCCATTTTTATGCTACAGTTAATAGAAGTATGTCCCTTTCTTGATAGGGATTTTTTGGAGGGAAAATTTATGGATTTTAAAATAGAAATTGCAAAACTTCTGGCTGCAGCTGCGGATATCCCTGTAGAAGACGCAGCCGCAGCTGTGGAAATTCCTGCGAAAAAGGAAATGGGTGACTTTGCTTACCCCTGTTTCCGTCTGGCGAAGGTTTTCCGCAAAGCACCCCCGATGATCGCCAACGAGCTCATCGAAAAAATTGAAAAGCCCGATTTCATCGCAAAGATGGAAGTAGTTGGCGCCTACATCAACTTCTTTGTGGATAAGGGTGTTTACGCAAAACAGGTGCTTTCCGCTGTTTTGGAACAGAAAGAAAACTACGGCAAAAGCGACATGGGCGCAGGCAAAACTGTTGTCATCGACTATTCCTCTCCCAATATCGCGAAGCCTTTCCATGTAGGTCATCTGCGTTCTACTGTAATTGGGAATGCTATTTATAAAATTCATGAAGAACTGGGCTACCATTGCGAAGGTGTCAACCATCTGGGCGACTGGGGCACACAGTTCGGCAAGCTGATCGTTGCCTATAAAAACTGGGGCAGCAAGGAAGCTGTAGAAAAAGATGGTATTCAGGAACTGATGCGGATTTATGTTAAGTTCCATGATGAAGCAGAAAAGTATCCTGAGTTGAAAATGGACGATGAAGCCCGCCTGTGGTTTGTAAAAATGCAGGAAGGGGACGAAGAAGCCCTGATCCTGTGGAAATGGTTCTATGATATCAGCATCAAGGAATTTGAACGGGTTTATGAAATGCTTGGCGTAAAATTCGATGCTTACACAGGCGAATCCTTCTATAATAACAAAATGGACGCTGTTGTGGAAGAATTGAAGGAAAAAGGTCTGCTGCGGGAATCTGAAGGTGCCATGATCGTAGATCTGGAGGATAAAAATATGCCTCCCTGCCTGATCATCCGTAAGGACGGCGGCACATTGTATGCCACAAGAGATATCACTGCGGCGCTGTACCGTAAAAAAACATACAATTTCGACAAGTGCATTTATCTGACTGCTCTGGATCAGAACCTGCACTTTGCTCAGTGGTTCGAAGTCATCCATAAAATGGGCTACGACTGGTACAAAGATCTGATTCACGTACCTTTTGGGCTGGTTTCTTTGGACAGTGGTAAGCTTTCCACTCGCCATGGTCATGTTGTCCTGATGGAAGACCTGCTGAATCAGGCATGCGCTGAAACAAAACGTATCATTGAAGAAAAGAACCCTAATCTGGAAAATAAAGATGAGGTTGCAAAACAGGTGGGGATCGGTGCGGTCATCTTCAATGACCTGTATAATACAAGAATCAAAGACGTTGTGTTCTCTTGGGAAAGAATGCTGAACTTCGACGGCGAAACAGGCCCTTATGTGCAGTATACCCATGCCCGTGCCTGCTCCATCTTGAAACGTGCAGGGGAACTGAAGTTCGAAAATATCGATTATACAACTCTGTCCGATGAAGCATCTCTGGATGTTTGCAAGCTGCTGGAAGCTTTCCCGGATAAGATCAAGGATGCAGCAGCAAAGCTGG
This sequence comes from uncultured Clostridia bacterium, assembly GCA_937901125.1. Taxonomy (GTDB): domain Bacteria; phylum Bacillota; class Clostridia; order Lachnospirales; family Anaerotignaceae; genus Anaerotignum_A. Next base: position 46,332 of record CALCGT010000006.1, read on the forward strand.
AACCTTCCGTAGTCACCAGACATTTGGTTGCCATCGCTCAGGCATTCAATAAGTTCTACCATGATAACCCTATCCTGAACAGCGAACCGGAAGTAAGACAGGCTCGTCTGGCTGTGGTGGTAGCAGTGAAAACTGTGCTGAAGGAAGGTCTGCGTCTGCTGGGCATTTCTGCACCGGAACAGATGTGATTGGAAGCGGCCGGATTTCATGCATGAAAGTTAAATTTTCTTTTTGAAAGAAGGTTGTTTTTGTATGAAAAAGCTGAAATTGTTTTACAATCCCTTTTCCGGGAATAAAAGCTTTAAATTTGATTTGGATATCTGCATTGGTATTTTTCAGGAAGGTGGCTATGAAGTCCATCCCTTCCGTACCCTGCACCCCGGGGATATTGACAAGTACATCGCCCAGATGGACCCCAATTATGATATCATCGTTGCCTCCGGTGGGGATGGTACGGTGAATATCGTGCTGAATGCCATGATGAGAAGGGGACTGCATATTCCTCTTGGTATCATCCCTTCCGGAACGGCCAATGATTTTGCCACTTATCTGGGCTTTAAGAGCGGACAGGTAGAGGATGTCTGCAAGACCATCGTTTCCACAAAGCCTGTGGATATTGATCTGGGTCTGGTAAATGATTCTATCTTCTTTATCAATGTCTGCGCCGGTGGTTTTTTCACCAATGTTTCCCAGACAGTAGATAAGGATGTAAAAAATGCTTTGGGCAGCCTTTCTTACTATTTAAAAGGCGTGGAACAGCTGCCCCAGTTCCGCAAGATTCCTTTTCGCATCACCACCAGCAAGGAAGTCATCGAGGAGGATTTGTATTTTTATATGATCCTCAATTCTGCAGGAACAGGCGGCTTTACGAATCTTTCCCCGGAAGCATCTATTACCGATGGGGAATTTGAATTCATTGCTATCAAGGGTCGTCCCTTGATCGAAATGACCCCTGTCCTGATGAAGATGATCACAGGGGAGCATATCCATAATAAAAATGTGCTGTACCTGAAGGATCATTATTTCAAGATCGAATGTCTGGATGAAACATTTAAAATTATGGAATCTACAGTGGATGGGGAAATGGGCCCCGATATGCCCTTTGTTGTAAAGGTTATTCCAAAGGCAATCCCTGTCTTTGGAAAATTTGATGAGGATGAAAAGCATAAGCCTAATATTATGGAATTTCTGAAAAATGCAGGCGTACCAAAGCTTTGATTGAATGTTTCACGTGAAACATTCAAAAAATAGAGAAAAAAATGAGGAATGTTTCACGTGAAACATTCCTTTTTTTACTCTCTTATGCTATAATCAATACAAGAAATAGAACCAAAGGCAGAAAGGCGGGAAAAATAATGAGCAAAGTAAGAGTCATCGCGGTGACGAATCAGAAAGGCGGCGTGGGTAAAACCACCACAGCCATCAATCTTTCCGCCTGCCTTGCAGCAGAAGGGAAGAAGGTCCTTGCCGTGGATGCGGATCAGCAGGGCAATACTACCAGCGGTCTTGGTCTGGATAAAAACGGCGTTCCTCTGACCATCTATGATGTATTTTTAGGGGAAGTCGCCATAGCAGAGGTGAAACAGCCCACCTGTGTGGAAGGGCTGGAGGTCGTACCTGCCAATATCAACCTGACTGGGGCAGAAATCGAGCTGATCGGCAACGAAAAACGGGAATTTATCCTGCGGGAAGCCCTGGCGGAAATAAAGGACGACTATGATTTTATCATCATCGACTGTCCTCCTTCCCTGAATATGATTACTGTCAATGCCCTTGTGGCGGCGGATACGGTTTTGGTTCCCATCCAGTGTGAATATTTCGCTTTGGAAGGCTTGGAACAGCTGCTGCATACGGTAAATCTGGTAAAAAAACGCCTGAATCCCAATCTGGAGATTGAAGGTATTGTTTTCACCATGTTTGATGCCAGAACGAACCTTTCTCTGCAGGTAGTAGAGGAAGTAAAACGTTCTCTGGGACAGAATGTATATCGCACCATCATTCCCAGAAACGTGCGCCTTGGGGAATCCCCTAGCCACGGCCTGCCAATCAATCTTTACGACCCCAAATCCAAGGGGGCAGAGGCTTATGCATTGTTGGCAGAAGAAGTCATGGAAAAGGAGTGGAATTGATATGGCAGTGAAGAAAAAAGGATTGGGGGCCAAGGGCCTTGGTATCAATGCCCTCATTAATACAGAATTAGAAGATATGCGTGTAGCACAGCCTCAGGCAAAAAAAGATGAAGCTGTGGTGGAATTGGAGCTGGACCTGATCGAGCCTAACCGCAAACAGCCCAGAAAATATTTCGATGAAACAACCTTGGAAGAACTGGCGGTTTCCCTGAAAACCTATGGCATGATCCAGCCCATCGTCGTAAAAAAATCCGGTGAGTATTATGAAATCATTGCAGGAGAACGTCGCTGGCGGGCGGCAAAGATCGCCGGCATGGAAAAAGTGCCTGTGGTGGTAAAAAAATGGGAGGAAGGAGAGGCTTTTGAAGCTGCTTTGGTGGAAAACCTCCAGAGAGAAGATCTGAACCCCATGGAAGAAGCCGAAAGCTATCAGCGTTTGCAGGAGGAATTTGGTCTGAGTCAGGAAAAAATCGCAGAAAAGGTAGGCAAAAGCCGTTCTGCTATTACAAATTCCCTGCGTCTGCTGCAGCTGGACCCCCGTGTCCGCAATTTCGTTGTGGAAAATAAGCTGACCAGTGGACATGCCCGTACACTGCTGCCTATCACCGACGGAGATACCCAGTTTGAGCTGGCAGAGCATATTATTGAAGAAGGGCTCAGTGTCCGTGCCGTGGAAGCATTGATAAAAGCTCGTCTGACAAAGGCGGAAAAAGCCGACGAAGAAAAGGAAGAAGTGGCGAAGGTGGATGAAACAGCCTACCGCGCCATCGAAGATGACCTGAAATCCCTGTTTTCCACAAAGGTAAAGCTGAAACCCATGGGAAAACGGAATAAAGGCAAAATTGAAATCGAATACTATTCTGAAGATGATTTGGAACGTCTGTTGGCGCTCCTGAAACGATAAGGATTGAAGGATATATGATCGAATTGACACAGAAAATGATAGCGATTCTGCTGTTGGTACTGGCGGCGGCGGTGGTCGTATTATGCATCCTCTGCATCGTGCTGTTCGTTAAGTTCAGCGGGCAGAAGAAGAAATATGATTATTTTATGGGGGCAAATCGCAGACCTTCCCATAATCTTGAAATGAAAATTGAAGAATACTTTGAAACTTCCAAGCGCATCGAAGAAAAATACTCCAAGCTGCTGGATATGGTGACGGATATGGATAAAACAGATAAATCCAAGATCCAGAAAGTGGGTCTCATCCGCTACAATCCCTTCGATGAAATGGGCGGTAACCTCTGTTTCGCTCTGGCTCTTTTGGATGGCAACGATAACGGTGTTGTGCTGAATGGTATCCATAGCCGCACTGGTTCCTTTACCTACGCGAAGCCTATTGAAATGGGCGTCAGCACCTATATGCTTTCTGAAGAAGAAGTGAAGGCAGTGGAAATGGCGAAGAACAACAGCTATGAACCGGAACACGAAAAAGTTGTAAAGGTTCGTTTCAAACCTACCTTCCGTCGAAAGGATAAGGACGCAGCCATGGAGGAACAGATCACATTGGATCAGGTGGAAATGGTGGATGAAACCGAAGAAAAAGTACCTGCACCCAGAATGTCTTCCATCGGCGATGTGACCCAGGCAGAAAAAGAGCTGATCTTAAAGGAAGAAACTTTGGCAGGGAAAATCGCTGCGGCGGAATCTATCCTGAAAATGCGGGAAGAAGCAAGGGCCGCGGAGGCCAAGGAAGCAGTGGAAAAACAGGAACAGGCTGTGGAAAACACAGAGGAACCTGTGGAAGAAACAGAAATTCCCGAGCCTGCTTTCATGGAACCTGTCTTTATGGAACCTGTTTTCCTTGATAAAACTGAGGAAGAAGAGGAAGAAGAGGAAGAAAACGAAGAAAAATAAAGGAAAGGGGCAGAAATCAGCCCCTTTTTTGGTATCCATTCTGTGGGGAAACCTGTGGATAAGTTGAAATCTTTTCCACATTTTGTGGATAACTTGTGTATGATTGGCAGTTATCCAGTAAGTTTTCCACAATATCAACAGGGTTATCCACAGGATAGGGGAAAGAATTTATGTAAACAAAGGAGGCCGAAATGGGCTATAAAATGGTATTTTCCGACATGGACGGCACATTACTATGGAAAGGAGTCCGTGTTTCTGTGGAAAACTCCACTGCAATCCGAAAAGCTGTGGATAAGGGAGTGGAGTTTGTCATCTGCACTGGGCGTGGTATTTTTGGTGTGGAAGAGTATCTGAAGGAATTGGATCTGATCGGCAAAAAGGGCTATGTCATCTGTCAAAATGGGGCGGCAGTTTATGACCTGCGGGATATGCGTTTGTTGATTTGCAAGAGCTTTTCCCCGGCACTGATTGCGCCGGTGGCAAAGATCGCCCGAGAGTTAGGGCTGGAGATCTATTATTATGATAACAGTGGTTTTATGGCGGAAGAAGCTACGGAACGGGTGCAGAAATATACTCGGACAACGGGGATGAAAATTCGTCTCCTTCAGGAACCTACCGATTTTGAAGGGGAGTTTACCAAATTTCAAATCAGCGGCCCCCGGGAAAAACTCCTTATCGTAAAGGAGAAAGCAGAAAAGATACTTGGAGATAAAATGAATCTGTTTTTCTCCAGTGAAGTGTATCTGGAATTTGTAAACAAGGATGTCAGCAAGGGTGATGCTTTGGAAGCCACCGCCAGAGAAGCCGGCGTTGACCTGAAGGATACCATTGCCATTGGCGACAGCGATAATGATCTGCCCATGATCCTGAAAGCAGGTCTGGGCGTTGCCATGAAAAATGGGGAAGAGCATGTGAAAGCCGCGGCGGATTATATCACCGAACGGGATTGCGAGGAAAATGGCGTGGCGGAAGTCATAGAAAAATTTATATTCTAATTAAATAGTAGATGAATTATATTAATTATATTAGCTGAGGTGAAAGAAATGGAAAATAGTAGTCAATATATAAGAAAAAAACTATTAGAAAAATTTGAATTTCAGAATTATGGACATGCTTTGGAAATATTATATGAGGCATTTCCTCAGGAATGGGAGGAGATACAGGATTGTTTAGAACAACTGCTTATTTCTATAGATGATTTAAAAGCAGCTGGTGGGAATGAAACAGCAATTCCTAAAAAATTTGATGATATTTTATATCCTTTGGGTTGGAGGGAAATCAGAATCACGGGTGATTTACTGGTAAAGATGTATCCAAGAAAGGCGAATCAAAGGGGACGTTTTTCAGAGGAACCATTTGATGAAAAAGTAATAGAAGGATATATTGATGGACATAATATTGATTTTATTAAAGATAAAGTAGCTTTTGACTTAGAGTGGAATAGTAAGGATCAAACATTTGATCGTGATTTGCTTGCAATGCGGACTTATTTTGATTGTGGTTTGATTGAGGTTGGAATTATCGTAACCAGATCAAAGGAATTAAATGATGTTTTTAAAGAAATTACTGATAAGAATGGTAATACTTTAATCAAAAAATATGGAGCAAGTACAACGTGGATGGGAAAATTAGAGTATAGATTAAAGTCGCGAAGAAATGGCGGATGTCCAATTTTGGCTATTGGAATCAAGAAAACTTGTGTAGAGGGGTACTAACTTATGACTAAAGAAGAATTAGACTTAACGATAGAAGATTTTAGAAATTTTACAAATGGCAAGAAATATAAAACAATTTATGCGGATCCACCGTGGCAATTTCAAAACAGAACAGGAAAAGTGGCACCAGAGCATAAAAGACTTACTCGGTATGATACAATGAAACTAGATGAAATAAAACAATTGCCTGTCGATGAAATTGCAGATGAAAAGAGTCATTTATATTTATGGGTACCAAATGCTTTATTACCAGAAGGTTTGGAGGTTATGAAAGCGTGGGGATTTCAATATAAGACAAATATTATCTGGGAAAAAGTTAGGAAAGATGGTATGCCAGATGGCAGAGGTGTTGGGTTTTATTTTAGAAATGTAACAGAGATGCTTTTATTTGGTATTAAGGGTGATAAAAATAGAACATTACATGCTGGAAGGTCTCAAGTGAATTTAATCAGATCGATTAAGAGAGAGCATTCGAGAAAGCCAGATGAATTTATTCCTTTAATTGAGAGCTGTTCATCTGCACCTTTTTTAGAGCTATTTGCAAGAGGTGATAGATGTGGTTGGGATATGTGGGGAAATCAGGCGACAGATGATTATGAACCCACTTGGAACACATATTCAAATCATACAATTGCAAAAAAAATGAGTAGATATAAAAATTAAAAAGGGAAAGCCCGTCGCCAGGGGAGACGACGGGCTATGGGGTGCGCGCGCCACCCCGGGGCATATTGTGGTACAGGAAAAGGGGTTTCTTGTACCTCTTTAGTATACCATGATTAAAAGGAATTTGGCTTTAAGAAAAAATTAAAATTGTATTAAAATTTAATCGATTTTCCGTAAAAAATTGATTTTTTTGTGGGACAGATTTGCCCCAAATCCAGAAAAAATGGGGCTTGAATTTTTTTACTATTGTGATATAATTAAACAATAGAGTCAAAATAGCGATGGCAAAAGCCTGAAGGAAAGCTAAATTTTTGAAGTCTCCTGCAGAGAGCCGATGGTTGGTGCAAATCGGCGGAGGATAGAAAATGTTCCACTTTCCAAGCTGCCGGTGAAAATCGGAAGGGTAAGCCCTTTATAGCTGTTCAAGAGGTCCGAAGGTGTTTCGGGCAATCTGGGTGGCAACGCGGGAAATTCTCGTCCCTGAATTTTGTTTCGGGATCGGGAATTTTTTTATTTTATAAAAAATTTCCGGATCCAAGTGATTTTTTCATATTTTAAGGAGGTCATCAGACTATGTTAGACATTAAATTTGTAAGAGAAAACCCTGAAGTTGTAAAAGAAAATATCCGCAAAAAATTCCAGGATCAGAAACTGCCTCTGGTAGATGAAGTTCTGGAACTGGATAAAGAAAACAGAGCCATCAAACAGGAAGTAGAAGCTTTGAGAGCAGAAAGAAACAAACTTTCCAAACAGATCGGCGCACTGATGGGCAAAGGCGAAAAAGAAGAAGCAGAAAAGGTAAAAGCACAGATTGCTGCTGAAGCAGAAAGAGTAGAAGTTCTGAGCGTAAGAGAAAAAGAAGTAGAAGAACGCATCAAAGTCATCATGATGACTATCCCCAATATCATCGATCCTTCCGTTCCCATCGGGAAAGATGACAGCGAAAACGTGGAAGTAGAAAAATTTGGTGAACCTGTTGTTCCCGATTTTGAAATTCCTTACCATACAGATATCATGGAAACTTTTGATGGTATCGATCTGGAAAGTGCAAGAAAAGTTGCCGGCAACGGCTTCTATTATCTGATGGGCGATATTGCTCGTCTGCATTCCGCAGTTCTGGCTTACGCTAGAGACTTCATGATCGGCAGAGGCTTCAAATATTGCATCCCTCCGTTCATGATCCGTTCCAACGTTGTAACAGGCGTTATGAGCTTTGCAGAAATGGACGCAATGATGTATAAGATCGAAGGGGAAGACCTGTATCTGATCGGTACATCCGAACATTCCATGATCGGTAAATTCATCGACTCCATGAATAAAGAAGAAGACCTGCCCCAGACACTGACAAGCTACAGCCCTTGCTTCCGTAAGGAAAAAGGTGCTCACGGTATCGAAGAAAGAGGCGTTTACCGTATCCACCAGTTCGAAAAGCAGGAAATGATTGTTGTATGTAAGCCCGAAGAATCCCCCATGTGGTATGATAAACTGTGGCAGAATACAGTAGATCTGTTCCGTTCCATGGATATCCCCGTAAGAACACTGGAATGCTGCTCCGGCGATCTGGCTGACCTGAAGGTAAAATCCGTTGACGTAGAAGCATGGTCTCCCAGACAGAAAAAATATTTCGAAATCGGCAGCTGTTCCAACCTGGGCGATGCACAGGCAAGACGTCTGAATATCCGTGTACAGGGCGCTGATGGCAAGAAATACTTCGCTCACACACTGAACAACACAGTAGCAGCACCTCCTCGTATGCTGATCGCATTCCTGGAAAACAACCTGCAGGCTGACGGTACAGTCAATATCCCTGAAGTTCTGTGGCCTTACATGGGCGGTACAAAGAAACTGATCCCTTCCAAGAAAAAATAATCAAAAATGAAATTGAGCCCCTATCTCTGATAGGGGTTTCTTTTTTCTGCCTGCGAACAAAATGTAACAAACCCATCCCTGAGAAAAAAACATCTCCCCGCAAAGACGTTCTACTAAAAATGCAGTGGAGAAATTTTTTTGCGGTGGGGAAGTGCATGAATCAATTTTTGTTCTTGGCGGCACTTTTATAGGACTATATTTTTGATGCGATGGAGAATGTTTTTTCGCAGCGGCGTTCCGTAACCCCAGATTTTTTTCTAACGGGCGTTTCATGGCTTTTGTCTGTTTTCATCCTTGTGCGGCGCAATTTTTTGTGTTAGAATGGGACTATAGAAACACATTTGTACATATATTGGGAACAAAAAGAGATGGGGGTGCGTTTTATGATGCGTCAGAGAGAAGAAACAATCAAGGTTTGGTTCGATATGTGGTTGAGCGATGATATTACGCCTATGCATGCCCTTTTTACCGATGATGTGGTATACACAGAATGTTGGGGCAACCAATACATTGGCAAAGAAGAGATCGATCAATGGTTCGAAGATTGGCACAAGCATAACTGCATGAATGTTTGGGATGTAAAACGCTTCATGCATGCAGAAGATAAGACCATTGTGGAATGGCACATGGAAGCACTTACTATGAATGGTACGACCCGTTGGATGGATGGTGTATATGTCATCGAATGGGATGAAAAGGAGCAGATCAAATCCCTGCGGGAATATGGCGCAAATCATAGAACGACTCGTCCCTATGGGGAATAATTTTATTCAGGAAAATAACAAAGAAAGGATGTCTAAACAGACATCCTTTCTTATTACTATTTTGTGTTACAAAAGCGGATGCTTTTGCGAATATAGTTCCAAGGAAATGATTCCCTTGAAAGGGGAAAACTGCTGCCAGTACTTTGTACTGGTCAGTTTTGCATTGTAAGCAGTGCTACAGGAACAAAGTCCCCAAGGTCTTAGAAGCCGTAGGTTACGGAAATATTGGCAGTAATTTTGATTTTTCCATAGCTGATAGAAGTGCCGCCGTCGCCGCCTGCGGTTTCTGCCACAGCGTCTTCCATTGCCATGGACATTTTTGCATTTTCCACATAATAGGCGTTACGGGAAGTTTCGGTCACGCTTTTCACTGCACCCAGGGGTTTGCCAAAGGCCTGGGCAATGGAAAACGCTGATTTTTCCGCGTTTTTCACTGCTACCTGTAATGCCTGCCCATAATATGCGCTCTGGTCGGAAATGGAGAAGGAAACGCCGTTGGTGCCCGTTGCCCCTGCCTTCAGGGCGGCGTCGATATATTTGCCTGTGTTGTCGATATCCTTTGTGGTCACCTGCAGGTCTGTGCCGGAACGATAGCCGCTGATGGTACGTTTGCCTGTTGCGTCATCGTAGTTATACATAGGATAGACGGAAGTATAGGTGGTTACGATGTTTTCTTTTGCCACGCCAAGCTCTTCCATGGCTTTTGTGACAGACTGCACGATCTTATTGCTTTCTTTTTGTGCCGCCTGAGAGGTTTTTCCCGTGGTTTCCACGCTCAGGTAAATTTCGGCTGTATCAGGGTCAGCCTGTACGATGCCGGTCCCGTTTACGTTGATCTCGCCTTCTGCGGCGTAGGCCATGCAAGTGCCGCCGATGGCCAGAGCCACTGTTGCTGTCAGCACAGCCAATGCTTTTTTCCATTTTTTCATACCCATTCTCCTTTCAAAAAACATGCTTTTTGTGATGTATATTTGTCCTTGCTTTATTGGACGGATGTCATTGGAAACAGTTCCCATTTTTTTTGAAAAATTTTGATTTTCCTACCTCTTTTTATTATACTATAGAAAAAACGGAGTGGCGCATTTGCAGAAGAAAAATGGGGATGTTTCTTTTCTTCTGCAAAATGCCGCTGACCCCCTATAGGGGGAGCCGTTAGGAGTGATTTTACATGAAACAGACCTTAGTCATCGGCTCTGCGGTGGTCGATGTCATTATAAATATTCCCCATCTGCCCAAAACAGGGGAGGATGTCCATATCAGCAGCCAGACCCGTTCTTTGGGGGGCTGTGCTTATATCGTTTCCCATATCCTGCGCCATTTTGGCGCGCCCTATAGCCTTTGCACAGCAGTAGGTACGGGCATCTATGGGGATTTTGTCCATAAAAAATTACAGGAACGGGGCGTGCCCATCTATGTCCGCCGTCCCGAGGAAAACGGCTGCTGCTATTGTATGGTGGAGACAGGGGGCGAGCGTACCTTCATCGTAGACCACGGAATCGAATACACCTTCCACGAGGCATATCTGGAGAAAATCGATACGGAAAACATCGACAGTGTCTATGTCTGCGGTTTGGAGATCGAGGAGGAAACCGGCTGGAACATCATCACATATCTGCAAAAGCATCCGGACTATACCATCTATTTTGCCCCCGGTGCCCGCATTATGGAAATCCAGTCCGACCGTATGGAGGCCATGCTGTCCCTCCGTCCCATTCTGCATATGAATGAAGGGGAAAGCCTTATTTTCACGGGGAAAAAGACCGTGGAAAAAGCGGCTCGTGCCATCCATGGTAAAACAGGCAATGCTGTCATCATCACCTTGGGGGAAAAAGGCTCCTATTGCTATGACGGGGTAGACCACTATGCTTCCCCGGTTCCTGCTCTGGTGAAGGATACCATCGGCGCAGGGGATTCCCACATGGGGGCAGTCATTTCCGCTAGACGTTTTGGTCTTTCCTTTGCCGATGCCATCTGGGCGGCCAACCATATTTCTTCCGCTGTGGTAAGCAATGCAGGCGGTCTGCTGGAAGCAGAGGATTTTGCAAGGACGCTGGCATCCATGCCATTGGAATTACAGAAAAAACTGAAATAATCAGCAACCGACTGCACACGCAAGTCGGGTTTTAAATATATTATGTGAATGGGATGAATAGATACAGAGGGAGAGAAAACAGGATGATATCAGCATTAAAATTGATTTTATAAAAATTAGCACTCGCATATTTACAGTGCTAACAATCGGTGTTATATTGTATTCGAACAAAAGAGAGAGAAAAATCAAAAAGATATCTTCCCCTGGTTCAAAAAATAAAACACCTCGGCTCTCACCAATCGTGCGAATCCATTTTATGCTATCTTTTGAAAGGAGATATGACTTATGATGATGCATAGTTTTTTGGGAGACAATTTATTTGATGAAGATTGGGCAGAAACATCACTGAACAGAGAAGCCAGATCGCCATTGAAGGCTGATGATATTTTTCATAAAAATCAGGATTTCGACGAGGGAGACAGAAGAATAAACAGATGCGGTCCATGGCAAGCTTGAAATACCCTGTTTTCCTCGGAGGGGCAAAACCCGCCCTGCGGATTCCAGTTGGAAAACGCTTTGTTTTCCAAGCCTTACCGCTTGTTGAAAAATGATTCATATATAGAAAGCCCCGATCCATTTGGATAGGGGCTTTATTTTATACATTATTTAGAGAATTCACATGCAATAGGCTGCTCATTGACGATTAGGATGATTCGGTGTTCACCGCCGTTGATGCTGCCGCAGAGACCTTTCCATTCCACTTCTTTTTCTATGGAAGTACCGGCAGGGATCGTTTCTGTGGTATCCCGTTTCCAGTGGGATTCTCTTGTACCGATGTTTTCCTCCCATACACCTTCTTTGTTCTTGCTTTCCAGATGGTATTCTACAGGGTCGAAGAGAACATCTTCATCGGAATCGTTTGCGATGACAAATGTGGCTCTGGAAGCTTTCAGTGTATCTTCCATCAGGGTCAATGTTATGCCTTCTACGGTGTTTACATCATTAAAAACAGTTGTGTAATCGCCGCCGCAGCCGGTCAGCGCCAAAATTAAGATTGTCAGCAATGCAAATAATTTTTTTCTCATGTAGAATCATCCCTTCTTGTTTTTGTTCCTGCTTTGTTGATTGTACCATATTTTATCAACCCATACAAGAAAAGGAACAGATTCTCAGGGGGTTATCGGATAGTATTTTCCGATCAGCTGCTCTGTTTTGATATCCACCAGATCAAAATTTTTCTCTGTTTCGTTGTAATGGAAACGGAAATTGCGATTCAGCTTGGCTCGTTTGCTCTTATCTCCCCAAAGGAGAGGGCGGTCTTTTTCATTGAATTCTGGATTGACCCAGCCCACATAGCCTCTGTAGCGGGGGGCGCCGCCATAGCGGAGCAGCAGGGCCCGATATTTTTCCCGGAAGCGGTCCAATTCCGTCCAGTTGCCGCTTTCCTTTGCCTGCTTCAGGGATTCTTCCAGATAATCCAAGGGTGTTTCGTTCTGGTAGCGGGCATTGACCTTTGCGCCCTTTTGCAAAAGCAGCTCTGCTGCTTTCAGCATGTCTCTATCCATGGCTGTAGGCCAGACAAAGCACCATACGGCACTCATATCATCTTCATTTTTCACCTTTACATCCAGCCCATAGCGGAAAAAAAGCTCCAGCAAGTCAGGGAGATATTTTCCTGTTTCCTTTACATCGTCGTTTTCATCCACATATTCTCCATAATACTCTAAGATGGTCAGGAATACATTCCGTTCCATACCGATTTTATTCAGATCCGCTCCCGCCTGCAGAAGAGATTCTATGGTATCCATCCTGGGTGGAATCATTCTGGCCTCATAGATCAAACGATTTTCCATTTCGGAAAACGCAATATCATATTTTTCCATGCCCTTTTCTCCCTTTCTTTTTTTCGTTTGTTGGTTATGCTAGCTTTATTTTACAATATGTTTCACAAAATGTCACTATTTGTGTCTTAGCGACTTTATAGCAATTTCGCAAAATGAAACATTTTGAAAAGGGGGGGCGGGAATGAAAAAAGAAAACCGCGCCATTTGGGAAACGGTTTTTCTGACTTTGGGAGGTTTATTTTCTCAGGTCGTCCAGCAGCTGGGTTTTGCCCTCTGTTTTTTCATCCTTCATTTTTACGATCTTTGCAGGGGAGCCGGCTACCACAGCCCTGGCGGGAACATCCTCTGTTACCACAGCCCCAGCGGCAACAACGGCATCCTTCCCGATGTGTACCCCTTCCAAGACAACGGCATTTGCACCGATTAATACGCCATCCTCTACGATAACGGGGGTGGCAGAAGGGGGCTCCAATACGCCTGCCAACACGGCACCTGCGCCGATATGCGCATTTTTGCCCACGGTGGCCCTTGCCCCCAAAACGGCGTTCATGTCGATCATAGAGCCTTCGCCGATCTCTGCGCCGATATTGATGACAGCACCCATCATGACAACAGCGTTTTTGCCGATAGCAACACGGTCACGGATGGTGCAGCCGGGTTCAATGCGAGCTTCAATTTTTGTGATATCCAGCAGGGGCACAGCGGAGTTTCTTGCATCATTTTCTGTGAAGGTATCCTGTATACGGTCTGCATTGCCTTGCAAAACCTTCTGCACCAAGGCATAATCGCCGATCAGAATATAAAAATCATTGGTGCCAAAGCACTTTACCCCTTCGGGTACCTTTGCCGCGGAAAGGTCGCCCTTTACATAGACCTTTACAGGGGTTGCCTTTTTTGCATCCTTGATATATCTTGCAATTTCATAGGGGTTTGTCATATCGTATTCCATGGATCTTCACTCCTTTATGTGTATAGCAGATTTTATTGATTCGTTTTTTTAATGTATTTTATTATAAATGGAAGTGGTAGACTTTCCAAGATGTTCGTTGACAAAAACAAAAAAGCGTGAAAAAATCTAAACAGAACGAAGGAGTGGATACATATGAATACATATTTTGAAAATATAAAAGAGGAATTGAAACAGATTCGGAGAGATTTGCACAAAATTCCCGAAGCAGGTCTGCAGGAATATCAAACTTCTGACTATATTAGAAAAAAGCTGGAGTCCTTTGGCGTGGACCGGATAGAGACCTGGTTGGAAACGGCAGTAGCGGCGATTTTTGGCGAAGGGGGCGAAACCATTGCCTTTCGTGCAGATATCGATGGTCTGCCCGTGCAGGAAACATCCAAGGAATATGCTTCCCAGCATCCCGGTTGGATGCATGCCTGCGGTCATGATGGACATACTGCTATTTTACTGGGCTTTGCCAAATACCTCTGCGACCATCCCGAGGCCTATGCCCACCGCAGAGTGGTCCTCATTTTCCAGCCTGCGGAAGAAGGCCCCGGAGGGGCAAAGCTCCTCATCGATGCAGGCTTGCTGAAAAAGTATGAGATAAAGAAGATTATCGGCTGTCATATCTTTCCCCAAGTGCCTCAAGGGAAAATTGCCTGCCGAAAGGGTGCCATGATGGCAAGAAACGGAGAGGTAGACCTGCATATCCGTGGCACAAGCGCCCATGGTGCACAGCCCCAGCTGGGCAATGATGCTGTTTTGGCGGCAGGGGCAGTCATCACAGCCATTCATACCATCCTCAGCCGCAATGTCTCCCCTCTGGACAGTGGCGTGCTGACCTTTGGCTCTATCCATGGGGGCGAAGCCTGCAATATCATTGCCAAGGAAGTGAAGCTGGAAGGGACCATGCGGGCCTTCAGCGATTCTGCCTACGAAACCATGGAAAAACGTGTCCATGAAGTGGTGCAGGGGGTAGCGGCAGGATATGGCTGCCGGGGGAAAGCAGTGTTCCGCCATATGTATCGGGTGGTGGATAACGACCCTGCCCTGGTGCAGGCCTTAGAGGAGGTCTGCGGCGATGCTTATGAGGAAACACCTCCCTACATGCTGGCGGAGGATTTCTCCCTTTATCAGACCCAGATTCCCGGTATGTTCTTCTTTTTGGGCAGCGGCAACGCGGAAAAGGGCTTTACGGCATCTCTCCATAGTGCTGAATTTGATTTTGATGAAGCCATTCTTCCCAAAGGAGTAGAAACCTACGCAAAGCTGCTGCAAAATATCTAAGGATACTTCATAAAATAGAAATAGAAAAGGATACTCTTTTTCAGAGTATCCTTTCTGTTTTCCTGTCGTTTTCAAAACCCTGTGAAATGAAAAAACACCCTCTCGCAATTTGCCAAAGCGATTTTTGCGAAAGGGTGTCATATATTTTGATTTATTGGAAATGGGGTTTGAGATCAGGCATTATATTTTTTGATGACGGCAATCCCCAGAGGGGTAGGGCCTGTATGTACACCGATGGCACAGCCGATCTGATAGGATTCCACCTCTCCTGTAAAGCCGATTTCCTTCATGGCTGCTGTCACATCGGCATAGAATTGACCAAATTCCGCTTTATCATAGCCGTAGCCGGTGCAGATGCGATAGTCATTGATGTTTTTATCCTTGAAAAAGGCCTGTGCGTCGGCAATGACCTTCTGCAGGGATTTTTTTCTGCTGCGGGCGATGCCTGCGGGCTGCAGTTCGCCGCTATGCAGAAACATGATGGGCTTTATCTTCAGGGCGATGGCTGCCTGCTGCAGCACATTGCCGATGCGCCCCCCATGCTTCAGATAAGAAAGGTCTGCACAAGTGAAAAAGATGCGGGAAGTATACTTCAGTTCTTCGATGCGGCGGATGGTTTCTTTGAAAGAGAAGCCGGACTGGGCCATTTTTGCCGCCTCTGTCACCAGAAGCCCTTCCTGTACTGTGGCAGACATGCTGTCGATGATTACGATTTTGCAGCCGGGGTATTCCTCCATCAATTCCTCTGCCGCCAAATTGGCGCTCTGGAAGGAACTGCTGAATTTGGCAGTCAGATTAAAATACAATACATTTTCCCCTGCCTTGGCATAGGGCAGAAGGGCGTTGTAGAAATCCACCTGGGTCTGCATGGATGTTTTGGGGAATACACCGGGGTTTTCTGCCATTTCCCGATAAAATTCCTCTGCGGTGATCTCTGTCCGTTCCTTGCGGTAGGTTTCCCCATCAAAGGAAACGTAATAAGGTATGATGCCGATCTCATATGTTTTTTCCTGTTCCGGTGAAATATCACAGGAGCTGTCGCTGACAACGCGGAAATCCATAAAAATCAATCCTCCATTTTTTTGCCTGAAGTCTTGGATATCCCCTTTGGGATAAGCATTGTAGAATATCTTAACATATTCTATCCTGTTTTTCCAGTGAAAAATTAGTTTTACTTTAAAAATAAATTGACTTATAATTGGTTTTATATTAAAATCAATTCGTATTATGTTATGATATGAAAATTTTCTTTTATTTTAGAAGAAAGGAGTGGGGAAATGAAAGCTGTGACAGGCAGGGATATCGTTGCCAATATGCTGCAGTTGGGAACAGATATGGCCCGCTGGAACAAAGAATATGCCACAAAGGAAAAAGTTGTGAAACGCATGGAAGAGTTGGGGCTGACCCATCATCAGGTAGAGATTTTGGGATTCATTCATGCAAACCCGGAGCTGGATACGGTCTCCGCTTTATCGTCGGAGCTGTATATCAGTAAGGGCAGCCTTTCCCTGATGCTTTCCAAGCTGCAGGCTGGTGGCTTTGTGCAGAAAAAAGCGGCGAAGGGCGGCGATGACGGCAGAAAGGTTTTTGTTTCCCTGACACCCAAGGGCAAACGGGCAGTGGAAGAAATTATGGATCTGCTGATTGGAAATGCGGCTGTGGTTTTCGACTGTATGGACGAAGAACGACGCAGTTTGATTTATACAAAGGTAAAAGAATTGATGCAATTATTCAATGTAGGAGGATGGAAAGAATGAAAAAGAAATTGTTAATTTCTCTGGCTTTGTGCGTGGCACTGGGTACAGCCTGCGGCAAAGAGGAGGTTGTGGAGGAAAAGAACCTGCGTTCCGTTGAGATCACAACCGTAGGCAAAGGCGAGATATCCAGTGAATTCGCTTACACAGGCAAAGCAGCCCCTTCCAAGGAAGTCGCTGTTGTACCCACCGTACCCGGCAAGGTAATCAATTACAATTATGAAGTAGGCGATAAGGTTGGTCAGGGGGCAGTCCTGTTCACCGTAGATACCACCGACCTGCAGAACAATATGCGTTCTCTGGAAGCAAACTATAATGTAGCCAAGCTGGGCAGAGATAACGCAAAATCTACATATGAAAGTAATAAGCTGCTGTATGATGAAGAAATCATCTCCAAGCAGGAATTCGACCAGATCAAATTCGCTTATGATTCGGCAGAAGCCCAGCTCACCTCCATCCAGGTGCAGATGGATAATCTGAAAAAGAGCATCAGCGATTGTTCCGTAACTTCTCCCATGACAGGCGTTATCGCTACAAGAGGCGTGGAACGAGGTGGCTTTGCTTCTCAGGCAGCTCCCGCTTATACAGTCATGGATCTGTCTACCATCAAGGTAGAGGTGGGCGTTTCCGAACAGGTGCTGAATACCATCCATATCGGCGATCAGGTTTCCGTGCGGATGACAGCTGTTTCCGAAGAACCTTTGACAGGCAAAGTTTCTACCATTGCTCCTGCTGCAGGCCAGACAGGCATGTATACCGTGAAGGTGGAACTGAATAACAAAGACGGCAAGATCAAATCCGGCATGATGGCGGAGGTAAACTTCACCATGGAAAGCTCTGAAGATACCATCATTCTGCCTCGCAACGCTGTCATTGAAAAAGACGGCGAAACCTATGTTTATGTTGTGGAAAACGGCATAGCGAAGAAAGTGATGGTAGAACTGGGCATCGAAGCAGATGATACCATCGAGATCGTCAGCGGTTTGAAAGACGGCGATGATGTTGTCACAAAGGGTCAGACCTATATTTCTGACGGCGAAGAAGTCAATGTTACCAACGCCGACTCCGCAAAAGCAACAAAAGAAACATCCAATAAAAAAACAGAAGAAAAGGGGGAATGATAAATGTTCTCCAAACTTTGTATCCGAAAACCCGTAACCACCATTATGGTGACGTTGATGGTGTTCATTGCCGGGATCGTTTCCTATTTCAATTTGGATCAGGCCCTGATGCCTGATGTAGACCTGCCCATCGCTGTTGTGGCAACCACCTATGTAGGCGCATCCCCTGAGGAAATCGAGAACCTGATATCCAAGCCTTTGGAAGAAGGTCTGGGCTCCATTTCCAATGTAGATACTATTACCTCTGTTTCCTCGGCAAATGTCTCTATGGTTGTCCTGCAGTTTGTAGACGGCACCGATATCGATATGGCCGCCGTGGATATGCGGGATAAGCTGGACCAGATCAAATCCGGCCTGCCCGATGATGCCGGCGACCCTATGGTCATCAAAATGGATATCAATGCCATCCCCATCATGATCGGTGTCAAGGCGGAAAATCTGGACTTGACAGCTTTGAATGAACTGCTGGAGGATAATGTTGTCAACAGGCTGGAACGTATCGAAGGCGTTGCTTCCGTTGACCTTTCTGGCGGCATCACCCGTGAGGTGCGTATCACCGTAGACCCTGCGAAGCTGGCAGGCTATGGCCTGACCACTTCCACCCTGTCCAATATCCTGAAGGCGGAAAATATGAACTTGCCCTCCGGCAGTCTGTCTCAGGGGGATACTACCATTTCTGTCCGTACCATCGGTGAATTTACATCCATCCAGCAGATCAATAATCTGCCCATCACCACAGGCACAGGGGCAGTCATCCACCTGAGCGACGTTGCCCGCGTGGAAGAGGTGGAAGCAGACAGAGATTCCTTTATGTATGTAAATGGGGAAAAGGGTATCCTGATCTCCGTAGACAAACAGTCTACAGCCAACCTGGTAAAAGTCAGCGATTCCCTGAAAAAAGAGATTGCCGAGCTGCAGAAGGATTATCCAGAACTGGATATCAATCTGCTGACAGATACAGCGGAATATATCGAAATGTCCCTGTCCAATATCACACAGACAGCACTTCTGGCGGCAGTCATCGCTTTCTTCGTACTGCTGCTGTTCCTGAAAAATGCCGTAACAGCCGGTATCATCGCCGTTTCCATCCCCACCTCCATTATGGCTACCTTTGCCATGATGTATGTGACGGGCATCAATATGAATATGATTTCCATGGGCGGTGTGGCCATCGGTATCGGTATGCTGGTAGATAACTCCGTCGTTGTGCTGGATAGTATCTATCAGTATTATGAAAGAGGCTATTCTGCCGTAGAAGCGGCAGAGATTGGTTCCAGGGAAGTTTCCATGGCCATCACAGCCTCCACCCTGACTACCGTAGCCGTATTCGTGCCTTTGGCACTGACCGGCGGTACCACCGGTGCTATGATGCAGAACCTGTCCTTTACCATTGTATATGCCCTGGTGGCATCGGTTATCGTAGCGCTGACCTTTGTTCCCATGGCCTGTGGGCTGCTGCTGAAGAAAGAAACAAAATCCATCAACTGGAAAAATACAAAATTCCTGAAATTCCTGGATCATTGGGATGCAGCCATTGATACCCTCAGCAGAAAATATGAAAAGATTCTGAAATGGGCTCTGCGCCATAGAAAGAAAACAGTCATCACCGTGATCGCTGTATTCATTCTGAGCTTGTTCACCGTTCCCATTGCCGGCATGGACTTTATGGCCAGCATGGACCAGGGGACTGCCAATATCACCGTAGAGCTGCCCAATGGTACTGATTTGGATACTACAGAAGAAACCACACTGGAGGTTCTGTATCGCCTACAGGATATTCCCGAAACGGACTTGGTTTATGCCAACGTTGGTTCTGGTATGATGAGCAGTGGTACAAATTCTTCCTCTATCACCATCAATCTGGTGGATAAGAAGGATAGAGACCGCTCTACCGATGAAGTCTGCGAAGAGATCAAAGGTCTGCTGGCGGATATCCCTGGTGCAGAGATCACCGTAGCTTCCTCCAATGCTGCCATGGGTTCTCTGGCTTCTGCCGATGTGACCATGAATGTATATGGCTATGATTCCCCTACACTGGTTGAGGTGGAAAAGGAATTGGTGGCAATGCTGTCTGAAGTGCCCGGTCTGTCTGAAGTAGAAGGTTCTACCGGGGATACGGTTCCCGAAGCCAAGGTGACCATCGACAGAGGCAAAGCTTCTCAGTATGGCATCACCACAGCATCTGTAGCAGGTGCTTTGAACACGGCTATTTCCGGTTCTACTGCCACCCAGTATAAGGTGGACGGCACAGAGATCGACGTTGTTATCCGCTACGATACGGATGAGGTGAATTACCTGACAGACCTGAATAACCTGACCGTAACCTCTGCTTATGGCACACAGATCCCCCTCAGCGATATCGCTACAGTGACCATGGATGAAAGTGCCACCACGATCATGCGTGAAAACCAGAAAAACTATATCACCATCAATGCCAACGCAGAAGGCATGAGCGGCAGCGAAGCCCAAAAGCTGGTGGAAAACGCTATGGTAAACTTTGAACTGCCCGATGGTTGCCACTATGAATTTGGCGGTATGATGGAAATGATGAATGAATCCTTCAGTAGCCTGACTACAGCAATGATCGTAGCAGTCCTGCTGGTATACATGATCATGGCATCTCAGTTTGAATCCCTGCGGTATCCTTTCATCGTAATGTTCTCCATGCCTCTGGCCATCACAGGCGCCATTTTGGGTCTGCTGATCACAGGCAATACCATCACAATGCCTGCTATGATGGGCTTTGTTATGCTGGTTGGTATGGTAGTAAACAACGGTATCGTATTGGTAGACTATACGAACCAGCTGATGGAACGCGGCATGAATTGCTTCGATGCCCTGACCACAGCAGGTCCCCGTCGTCTGCGTCCTATCCTGATGACGACCCTGACCACTGTTTTGGGTATGCTGCCTATGGCACTGGCTACCAGCGAAGGTTCTGAAATGATGCAGGCACTGGCTGTAGCAGTTATCTTCGGTCTGTCCCTGTCTACCGTTGTTACACTGATCTTCATTCCCGTTCTGTATATGTGGATGAATGAAAGAAAACGGAAGGCAAATGCCCGCAAGGCCGCAAAGCGGATTGCCAAAAACGCAAAGCTCCATGCGGAAGCACTGGCAAAGGAAAGAGCCGCACAGGCATAAACGTCTTTGAAAAATGAAAAATAAATGATATACTGAAGCCGTTGGGAGATTCTTTCCAACGGCTTTTTCAAAAAAGAAGGTGGAAATATGAAAATTGGTTTGGTTTTGGAAGGGGGCGCCAATCGGGGCGTATTCACTTCCGGTGTATTGGATTATCTGATGGAGCAGGGCGTACAGTTTCAGTATGTGGTGGGGACTTCTGCCGGTGCTGGCAATGCCATGAATTATATCGCCGGGCAGATCGGCCGTGCCCGGGATACCAATATTACAAAGGACAAAGAATATCAATATTTTGGGCTGAAAACATTGCTGAAAACGGGGTATCTTTTCGATATGAATACGATTTACTGGGAAGTGCCCACGAAGTATAACCTGTTCGACTTTGACGGATATTTCGCAAACCCTGTGGAACGGGAATATACAGCTACCAACTGCCTGACGGGGAGAGCAGAATATCTGCGGGACAAAGGCACAGACCGCAGACACCTGATGACCATTGGCATGGCTTCCTCCGCTCTGCCCGGGGCAACCCCGGTGGTGGAGGTGGATGGCATTCCCTATGCCGATGGGGGCGTGGCAGATTCCATTTCTGTACGTCGTGCCTTTGCCATGGGCTGTGATAAGGTGGTCGTTGTGGAGACCAGAAGAAAGGAATTCCGCATGAAGCTTTCCAAGGGGACAAAATTGCTGGCACGCAGAAATCAGAAGAAATATCCCGCCTTTGCGGAAGCCATGCTGAACCGTCCCCAGGTGTATAATGAAACATTGGATTTTATCCGTCAGATGGAGAAGGAAGGAAAGGTTTTCTCCATTCGTCCGGAAATGCAGGAAGTGAAGCGGTTGGAGCGGGATTATCATAAGCTGATGAAATTTTACCGCCACGGCTATCAGCAGGCGGAAAAAGCCTTTGCAGACCTGCAGAAATTTATGGAGGAATAAACGTTTTTTTAGCAGAAAGGATAAATCTATGGATAGAATCGATAAGATCATTGCATCCCAAGGGCTGTATTCCCGCAGTGATGTGAAATATCTGGTCAGCAGAAAACGGGTGGCCATCGATGGGGAAGTAGTGCGTTCCTCCAGCCAGAAGGCAGACCCGGAGAAAAACGTCATCACCATCGACGGCAAGCCCCTGACGGTGAAAAAGCAGATATACCTGATGCTCCATAAGCCCAAGGGCTACGTTTCCGCCACAGAGGATAAGGAGCATCAGACGGTGCTGGCGTTGGTGCCTCCGGAATGCAAGGGGCGGGACCTGTTCCCTGCAGGGCGGCTGGATAAGGACACCACAGGGCTGATGATCATCACCGATGACGGCGTGTTGGCCCATAACATCCTTTCCCCCAGAAAGCATGTGCAGAAGGTCTATGGGGTAGAACTGGATATTCCCGTGACAGAGGAAATGCAGAAGGGCTTTGCCGCAGGGGTGGAGCTGAATGATGGCATCTGCAAGGAGGCAGATCTGGTCATCACCGGGGAAAAAACAGCGGAAGTGACCCTGAAAGAGGGCAGATACCACCAGATCAAGCGGATGTTTGGATGCTATGGGGCAAAGGTGGTGGAGCTGCACCGCATCGCCATGGGCGATCTCTATCTGCCCGATGATCTGGCAGAGGGGGACTGTCGGGAACTGACAGAAGAAGAATTGAAAAAATTACAGATGCTTTCATAAGGGGCAGACTTTAGAGGAGTCCCTATCAGAAATAAACCGAAAGAAATCCTTGCGATCAAGGCTGCTTTCGGTTTTTTTTTGCAAAATGTTTGCTTAAGCCGCCACTGTATATATGTTTCTCCTTATTTGATAGCATAAAATTTCCTATTTTCTCCTATACTAAGAGTAAAAAGGGGGTCTTGCCATGAAACAGGAACGGCTCATGACGGAGGGGCAGGCCATTCTGGCGGCCATTCGCCAGATCCAGCTGCAGATGGAATGTGCCCGCAGCTCCTTCGAGGATGCCACCGATGAAACCCTCATCGACAGTTACATCTACGAGATTATCGCCTTGCAGAAGAAATATGAATATTTCCTGAAAACCGCCAAGGAAATGGGGCTGACCAACGGTTATCAGCGAAGTGCCATTTAGAAAAGGGGGAAATGTATGGGGAATTATGTGATGGTTTGTGCGATCTTTGTGTGCCTGCTTGCCTTGGCGTTGATCGCCCTGGCAAAGCCTTTGCAGGTATTATGCAGATTAGGACTTTCTGCCATAGCCGGGGGCTGTGTCCTCTTTCTGGGGAAAAGCCTTGGGGCAGCTGTGGGGGTGAATGCAGCCACCCTGGCGGTTTCTGCCCTGCTGGGGATGCCTGGGGTAGCAGGGTTGTTCGTCCTGAGCTTCTTACTGTAGGATTATGACGAAAGCGCCATAAAAAGTCGATTTTCGACAAACTTTACAATTTGACAGGACTGGAAAGATGTGGTATCTTAAATATGTGGATAAGTTTGTGGATAACCATTACTTCCCTGTGTATAACAAGTGGTTATTTGCCTTGTCTCAAAAGGATTTGAACTCCTTTTACGATAAGAAAGATTACCCCATTTCTTATCCTTTCCAAGCCCACCTGCCCCGGTGGGCTTAAAATTTATCAAAATGAACTGCCGAAGGGCAGTTTTTTTGTTTTACAGCAATTTTAAGAGAAATTTCAGAAATCACAGCCTTTCTTATGCTATGATAGAGAAAAAGAAGAAAAGAGGAGAAAACTCCATGGAATTTTGGGAAAATCTGCGGATGCGGCTGGAAAACAGCGGATTTCGCAAAGTTAGAAACAAAGAAAACTGGTATTGGCGGGCGGAAAACCCCGTGCTGTATCTACTGTGCCTGTTGGATCGGGAGGAGGACGGCTGGAAAGAGGATCATATGACATTTGCCGACTTCGGCAGGCGGATGGAGGATCGGCTGTCGGAATTCCACTGCACCCGTGTGGTGGCTCTCAGCGTGCTTGTGGATAAAATAGAGGGGAATGATCCTGTGGAAACTGTGGAAATAGGGGATATCTCCAGTTTCAATGCTTACGACGAAAAATTTTATCGCGTTTTCTGGCAGTTTTCGACAGAAAGCGGCAAGGTCACCGCAGGGAAACATCAGCCCGATCAACTGCTGGGCATCGAAAAGCTGCTCTCGGCAGCGGCAAAGGGAAAGGAACCGGAGGTGCTTGTCCTCAGGGACAGCAAGGAGCAGAAAAAGCCCATGGCCACAGGGGCTATCTTCGCTGTCTGTGCGGCACTGCTACTGGTGACGATGCTTTCCGGTCATCGAGAGGATATCCTGACCCAATTTGGCCTGAGCCGGGCGGGTATTGCGGCGGGGCAATATTATCGCTTCTTCACCAGCATGTTCCTTCATGCAGGCATCCTGCATCTGGTATCCAACGGTGTATATCTCTATTATTTTGGCGTGCGGGCGGAACGGGTTTTGGGGACAGGGCGGTTTTTGGTGCTGTATCTGGTTTCTGGTCTCTGCGGTGGTCTCCTCAGTGTGGCGCTGAGCAGCGGCGGTATTTCCATTGGCGCATCAGGCGCCATCTATGGCTTGCTGGGGGCGATGCTCCTGCTGACGAAAAAACATGGCTCCCGCTATACGGGCATGAGCTATGCCACCATGCTGCTCTTGGCGGCAACGGCCATCTGTTTCGGTTTTCTGGAGCCCGGTGTGGATAACATGGCCCATATCGGCGGTCTGCTGGGTGGCATGGCTGTGTTTGCCCTGCTTTTGCGGAAAAAATGAGGAAAACTGTGGACAACCTATGGATAACCTGTGGAGTTATCCCCAGAAATACTGTGGATAAGTGGTCAGTTATCCACAGAAAAAATATGCAATACAAGATGAATATTATAATTTGCCGTAAAATCGGCATATTATCAGTCATTTTCTGAGGAAAAAGCAAAATACCCCCTATATCTTGAGGGTGACATAATGAGTTATCCCCAAAATTTTTGTGGATAACCCCTATTGCTTGTGGATAACCCTGTGTGAAATGGGGAAAAAGGAGAAGTTCTATGAAAAATATAAAAGAAATTCAAAATCAAATGCTGGAAGCGGTGCAGGCTTCTGCATACAGCGAAAAAACGATCGTATTCGGGGAGGGGGCGGAACAGCCTGCCTTGATGATGATTGGCGAAGCCCCTGGCGGCGACGAGGAAAAGCAGGGGCGGCCCTTTGTGGGCAAGGCCGGGAAAAACCTGTCTGCCT
Source organism: uncultured Clostridia bacterium (assembly GCA_937901125.1). GTDB lineage: Bacteria > Bacillota > Clostridia > Lachnospirales > Anaerotignaceae > Anaerotignum_A. The sequence continues at coordinate 71,650 of CALCGT010000006.1, forward strand.
TTTTGGAGGTGGTGGGGCTGAAACGGGAGGAAATCTACATATCTAATGTGGTGAAGCTGCGCCCTACCAAGGAAAGCCCCAAAACGGGCAAGGCAGTGAATCGTCCCCCTTCTGCCCAGGAGATCGTCTTTTTCCTGCCCTTTTTGCAGGAGGAGATCAAAGCCATTGCCCCCAAAGTCATCGTGACATTGGGGAATGTGCCCCTGAAAGCAGTGACGGGGGGAAAAAAGGCGGTCATTGGGGATTACCATGGTGTGCCAATGACTTTGCCGGATGGACGCACTCTGTTTGCCCTCTATCACCCTGCAGCAGTCATTTATAATCGGGCGCTGCAGGCGGTCTATGATGAAGATTTGCTGAAATTGAAGGCCTTTTTGCAGAAGGAGGGGTTGGCATGAAAACGGATCTACGGAAAATTCCTTATGTGGGAAAGGAAACGGAGAAGGATCTGCTGCTGCTGGGGTTTGATAGCATCGCTTCCTTGAAGGGGGCAGACCCGGAAGCCATGTATCAAAAGGAATGTGAGCTGAAGGGGGTCAAAGTGGATAGATGCCAGCTTTATGTCTACCGTATGGCGATCTATTACGCGGAAAATGAAACTCACGACCCCGAAAAGCTGAAATGGTGGAATTGGAAGGATTGAGATGGAATGGGGGATAGTATGAGACTGTGGGCATGGGAAGAAAATAATCACAAACAGAATCGGAAACGGAAAGTGCTTTGGGCGGCGGCGGTCCTTTGTTGGGGGGCGGCGTTGTATCTGACCCATTTTATCTGGAAAACCCTATACGGCGAGGTGGTTTCTACCAATGCGGCGACCATTGCCGCTATCTCTGTGGGGATCGCCATTGGCAAAGGCATTCGCTGGTGGGGAGGAATGGAAGACCCGAAGCCCACCAAACGAAGAAAAACAATAGAGGGCATTATCATTGCGGCGGCGCTGGCTTGGCTGTTGTATGCGGCTGTTTTTCGAGGAATGATGGTCTATACGGTGCAGGCATTGTTTCTTTGTGCTGCGGCCTTTTGGATGGATTGGATGAAGAAAAAGGATATAGACCGTATTTCTCTGGGGGCTTGTACATGGCTGTTGGCATCGGTGCTGCTGGTGATAGGTACATTGACAGGAACCCGCCTGACAGGAATTCAGACCACATGGCAGGCGAAAAAGACCATTGGAGCGGAGGGCTTTACCGATGTGGAATATGTTTGCTGGATGTATGGCAGATGGCTCAAGCAGGATGCACAGGATACATCCTTTTATGAAGAGCGCATGAGGGATGAGAAATTTTATCTTTTCTCCGGGGAAAAGGATGGGGAAGCATGGCGCATCGTCATGGATCCCAAAGGCGGCGATATTATCTTTGCGGCAAAGGAAGGGGAGGAATCGGAGCTGGCGAATTGGATTGGATAAAAAGGGAAGTTCGTTCTTTAGAAACTGATTGAGTCAGGTTAAACTTGAATCACTGAAATAAGAGCAATTAAAAACAGCTCCAGCAGCAATTTAAGTGGAACGTCTTTGCTATGGAGCTGTTTTTTAGATGGAGGAAATATGTCAAGGATGTTGCCGAAAGCAGAGCAAGTGAAAAATAACTCCACGGCAATTTTAGTGATAACGTGTGGAGTTATTTTTCGTTGCGGAAACACACCGCTTTGCAGTAATCTTATTTCAATCTTTCCCATTCTGCTTCCTTGAAGCCCACCAGAACGAAATCCTCCCCGATGATGAGGGGGCGCTTCACCAGCATGCCATTGGTGGACAGCAGTTCGATCTGCTCTTCTTCGCTCATTTCGGGCAGTTTGTTCTTCAGCTGCATTTCCTTATACAGCATACCGCTGGTGTTGAAGAATTTTTTCAGGGGCAGACCGCTTTTTTCCCACCAAGCCTTCAATTCCTCTGCTGTAGGGTTCTGTTCCACAATGTGTCTGTCGTCAAAGGCAACGCCGTTTCCTTCCAGCCAAGCTTTTGCCTTTTTGCAGGTGGTGCATTTGGGGTATTCTAAAAATAAAACGCTCATTTTTTTCATTCCTTTCCATGATATTTTTTCTATTATAAACTTTCTGTGTTTTTTCCACAAGGAGTATTGTGTTTTTAAAAAAACTGCGCTATCATACCAATATAAGATGAAATTTATTGCAGTTACTATAAAATATCACATCCAAATAAGGAGGACGGAACAAATGAAAATCGTAATCATCGAACCCCTGGGCATCACTCCCGAAAAGCTGGCAGAAGCAACAGCAGCCGTAAAAGCAAGAGGTCATGAAATTGTGGCTTATGACACAAAGGAAGAAGATCAGGAAAAACTGGCGGAAAGAGGTAAGGATGCCGATATCATCATCATCGCAAACCAGCCCTTCCGCAAAAACGTTATTGAAAAATGTGAAAACCTGAAGCTGCTCTCCGTAGCATTCACAGGCGTTGACCATATTGACGTGGATTTCTGTAAGGAAAAAGGGATTTGTGTATGCAACGCAGCAGGCTATTCCACCAACGCCGTTGCGGAATTGGCTTTCGGTCTGGCAATTTCCGTACTGCGTAATATCCCTGCCTGCGATGCTGTCTGCCGTAAGGAAGGCACAAAAGCAGGTCTGGTTGGCGGCGAGCTGTTCGGCAAGACCTTTGGTGTGGTTGGCACAGGCGCTATCGGCGGTAAGATTGCAAAAATCGCCCAGGCTTTCGGCTGCAAAGTAGTGGCATATAGCAGAACGGTAAAACCCGAAATGCAGGGCGCAGGCATCGAATATATGTCTCTGGAAGATGTGCTGAAGGTCAGCGATATCGTTTCCCTGCATGTGCCTTTGAACGATAAGACAAAGGGGCTCATCGGTGAAAAAGAAATCGCTCTGATGAAGAAAAATGCCATCCTGCTGAATACAGCCCGCGGTCCTGTAGTAGACAGCGTTGCTCTGGCAAATGCACTGAATGAAGAACGCATTGCTGGCGCAGGTATCGACGTATTCGAAATGGAACCTCCCGTGCCTGCGGATTATCCTCTGCTGCACAGCAAGCATACCGTAGTGACACCCCACGTTGCTTTCGCATCCCATGAAGCACTGTTCACCAGAGCACAGATCGTGTCCGAAAATATCTTGAAATGGGAAGATGGCACACCTCAGAATGTTATTTGCTAAGACTTTTCTTGAGGGTTTCATCCTCAAACTCCCGCGAGGGGAATGATTCCCCTCGACCCCCATTTGCAAAAGCATACGCTTTTGCCATGGAAAATAATCAGATATGCGCCGCAGGCAAATCGGGTTCCAAGGGGGTGACCCCCTTGGCAGGGTTTGGGACAGCGTCCCATAAAATTTGCTCCAAGCGGGTTTTTGAAGGGGGTTATAGGGAGAAACTTTTCCAAAGAAAAGAAAGTTTCCATCTAATATATTTTGAAAGAAAAAATTAAGATTTCCACGATTGACAAAGACTACGGAAGTATAGTACCGTAAACTTAGAAAATCGTGAATAAAAACCAAGCCGATTTGCGATTGCAGATTGGCTTTTCTTTTTAAGGAGGGAATCCCATGAAATTTGGCTTTATCGGCGCAGGCAACATGGCAGGAGCCATTATCAAAGGCATGACCATTGGCACAAAAAGCTATGACGGCAAGGATATCACCATTACCAGTAAGACAGTGACCTCCGCGGCAAAGCTGGCGGAAGCCTGCGGTGCCAATGCAGTGACCACAGCAGCGGAGGTGGTGGCAGCCAGTGACGTTCTGGTGCTGGCGGTAAAGCCACATGTGCTGGCAGCTGTTGTGCCTGCTTTGAAAGAGGAGATTGCGGCGAAGAAACCCCTTGTGGTTTCCATTGCAGCAGGGAAAACATTGGACTATCTGGCAGGTTTATTGCCCGAAGGTACGCCCATCGTCCGTGTGATGCCGAATATCAATGCAAAGATTGGTGCATCCACATCGGGCATGTGCGCCAATGAATTTGTGACAGAAGAACAGAAAGCCATCGTCAAAGGTATGTTCCAGACCATCGGCACGGTGGCAGAGGTGGAGGAAAGCCACTTTGATATTTTCTCTGTCATCGGCGGTGCGGCTCCTGCCTTTGCTTATTTGTATATGGATGCACTGGCAAGGGCGGCGGTGAAGGCGGGCATGCCCAAAAAGCAGGCCTTGGAAATTACGGCGGCAACGGTTTTGGGCAGTGCCAAAATGGTTCTGGAAAGCGGCGAACACCCTTGGGCATTGGTGGATCAGGTCTGCTCCCCCGGCGGCACAACCATCGAAGGGGTAACGGCTTTGCAGGCCAACGGTTTTGAAAGCACACTATGCAAGGCTTTCGATGCCGTTCTGGAAAAGGATAAAAAGATCGCAGGCAAACAATAAAATTCCGATAAATGGGAGGTGTTCTCCGTGAAAAAGTTTTTTTCCATCCTACTCAGCACCTTATTGATGATGAACCCTTTAGCCGCTCTGGCAAACTCCGCCCAGACCTATTTTCAGGGTATTTCCCCTACAGGCACCCTAGTGGCGGGGGAGCAGTCTCCCTTGGTTGTGGAGCAGGAACGGCTGACCTTCGATTTGCAGGAATTTCCCGTGGAGTATTATAGCAATTTGGTGGAATATCTGGCTTATACGGGCAGGGTCACAGCGGAATATACCTTCCATAACCCCGCTGATTACGATGTGACCGTGAAGCTGGCTTTCCCCTTTGGGCAGACGCCGGATTATGGTTATAGCTATAATCATGAAACGGAGCAACAGGTCTATGCCGCCGATGGGGAGAAATATGATGTGTCGGTAGATGGGGTACCCATTGAAAAAACAGTGCGCCATACCCTGTTTTATCGCGGAGAGGATTTTGCACTGGAAAAAGATCTGCCCCGACTGGTAGATGGGTATGCAGAGGATGGCTTTTGGAAATTTGATACCCCTGTGACGAAATATACCTATACCATTGACGGCATTGGTGAGGAATTTGATGCAGCGAGACTGGGCTTCCAATGGAACGGTGACGAAAATATAACCAGGCTGATGCTGGCGGAGCAGTGCGGCGGGGAAGATACGGAGGAATACATTGCCGTGACCCGTTGGGTGGAAAACGGAGATACCATCGAATTATATGCTTTTGGCGAGCCATTGGAACAGGAATTGGAATGGTTTTCGGAAAACGGTGCGGAGGAAACGCCCTTTGATTATACCCTGACTCTGGAAAGCACAGAAACTATGACCTTTGAGGAATTTGCCATGGCGGAATACCCTGAGGACAGCGGTATCCTTTCTTCCGACTGGTATAATGCCATGGTGACTCATTTGCACAACTGTGAATGGAATTTTGGCGTTCTGGTCGATTTTGAATATATTGAGCGGGATTTTTCCGATGCCCTGCTGCGCTGGTATGAATATGAAATTACCGTACCCGCCGGCGGCACCATCGTAAACACTGTAACAGCCCCCATGTATCCTTCCGCAGATTTGAAATACCAGTCGCCCATTTATCAATATACCTACCTCCTTTCCCCTGCACAAACGTGGGCAGAATTCGGCAGGCTGGATATTGTGATAAATACATCCTATTATTTGACGGACAGCGGTTTGGAGGGCTTTGAAAAAACGGATAGCGGCTATGCTTTGTCTCTGGATGGCCTGCCCCAAGGGGAATTGGAATTTACCCTTTCGGCAGAGGAAAAACCCAAGCCACCTCTGCAGGATCGCCTGCAAAGGGTGAGATTGCTGGAAGCGGTGATCTTGTTTGTCATCGCTGCCATTTCCGTAAGGAAATATAATGAAAGACAACAAAAAAATCGAGAACAATAAAAAAGCTCGGCGAATGCCGAGCTTTAGCTTTTCTTTTGTTTTTTAGAAGAATAATGCGAAATCATCGAATTTCCATGCGCCATCTTCATTCAGCAGAACAAAATGGAATTCCTGTGTGGTGTAATCATCAGGATTTTCGGGTGTTGTGTAGAAATATTCGCCGTCATAGGCTTCGTTGCTGTTGGTGTAGTAAGCAGTTGCCTTGAAGTCGATTTCTTTTTCTGTTTCTCTGTCCAGTTCGAATACATGGCCTGCGTAGAAGATATTGGAGCCTCTGCCGCCGCCCAGGAAATACAGACCGCCATCTTCGCCTTTGGCGAACATGATGTTGCCTTCACCCAAAATGCCGTTGGCTACGAAATCCTTTGTGAAATACTGTTCCAGGAATTTCTGGAAATCATCATATGTTTTGAAACGGCTGTCTGTGATTTTGTAGTATTCAAAGCCGTCCTTTTCGATAGTAGTTTCTTCGTCATAGTCGAATTTGCCGAAGCTGATCTGGTTATAGATCTTGTAAGCCTCTGCGTACAGTTCCTGCAGGTCTGCTTCCAGAGGGGGCAGGCTTTCATCCTCAACGGTGATCGTTGCTGCCACAGATTCTTCGGGCACTTCTGCATCTGTGGAACCGCCGCCGCAACCGGAAAGTACGCTTGCGCCGATCATGGCACATGCCATTAGAGTAACTAATTTTTTCTTCATGGGGGGGGATTCTCCTTTCGGTTTTCTTTTTCTTCTCAGATAAAATACTATCATAAAGTTTCTAAGAAAAAAAGGGGCTTTCGAAAATTGAAAGAAACTCTTAAGATATTATCCGAAAAACCACGGGTAAAGCTTCGTTTTATAAAAAAGGACAGAGCGTGAAAACTCTGTCCCTTTTTAGGGGTGTGGGGCGCTGGGTTACGCCCCGTATTTTGATTGGCCTCTTGTTCGATCTGTTCCCCACTGCCAGGAAAGCTGTGGGGTCTTGCGAAATTACTGTTCCGCCAATTTTTTGTAAGATTCGTATTTTTCCTTGGCATTTTCTGCGGCTTCTTTCAGCAGCACTTCTGCTGTTTCGGGGAAGGTGCGAACCAGGGAAGCATAACGTACTTCGCCCATCAGGAATTCGTTGAAGTCCATAGTAGGTTCTTTGGAATCCAGAATGAAGGGGTTTTTGCCTTCTTTCTTCAGATCGGGGTTGTAACGATACAGGTGCCAGTAACCAGCTTCTACTGCCAGTTTTGCTTCCAGCTGTGCGTTTGCCATACCCTTGGAGATGCCGTGGTTGATACAAGGAGCGTAAGCGATGATCAGGGAAGGACCATTGTAAGCTTCTGCTTCTTTCAGGGCTTTGATCAGCTGTGCAGGGTTTGCACCCAGAGCAACCTGTGCAACGTAGATGTAGCCATAGCTCATTGCCAGCATACCCAAGTCTTTCTTCACAGTGGGTTTACCGCCTGCTGCGAACTGTGCCACAGCACCGATGGGTGTTGCTTTGGAGGACTGACCGCCTGTGTTGGAGTAAACTTCTGTATCTACTACCAGTACGTTTACATCACGGCCGCTTGCCAGAACGTGGTCCAGACCGCCGTAGCCGATATCGTATGCCCAGCCGTCTCCGCCGTACATCCACATGGATTTCTTTGTCAGATGTTCGCTGTTTTCCAGGATAAAGTCTTTCAGTTCTGCTGCTTCGCCTTCCACTGCCAGGTCTTTCAGAGCTGCGATCAGGGCGCGGCTGTCTGCTTTGCTTCTGTCGCCGTTATCCCAGTTTTCCAGCCAAACTTCTGCTGCTGCAGCAAAGTCTGTGCCTGCTGTCAGTGCCAGCAGATCTTTTACTTTCATGGTCACACGGTCTCTCTGCTGTTCTACTGCCAGAACCATACCAACGGAGAACTGTGCGTTATTTTCAAACAGGGAGTTGCTCCATGCGGGGCCCCAGCCTTCTTTGTTTGTGGTGTAAGGTACGCAGGGTGCTGCTGCGCCCCAAGCCTGTGTACAGCCTGTTGCGTTTGCCAGATACATTCTGTCGCCGTAAAGCTGTGTCATCAGTTTTGCATAAGCTGTTTCGCCGCAGCCTGCACATGCGCCGGAGAATTCCAGCAGAGGCTGTTCGAACTGAGAGCCTTTTACGCTGAATTTATCCATAGGGTTCTTCTTGTCGGACAGAGACAGGGAGAAGTCCCAATTAGGCTGTTCGCCCATCTGTGTATCCAGAGGTTTCATCACCAGAGCTTTTTCTTTTGCGGGACATGCTGTTACGCAGACACCACAGCCCTGACAATCCAGAGGATCCACCTGGATGCGGAATTTGTAATTCTTGATTTCGCCTGCGCCGTTTGCGTTCAGTACTGTGTAGGATGCGGGAGCATTTGCAGCTTCTTCTTCTGTCAGCAGGAAAGGACGGATGGCAGCGTGAGGACATACGTAAGAACACTGGTTACACTGGATACATTTTGTTGCATCCCATTCGGGAACGTCGATGGCAACGCCGCGTTTTTCGTAAGCGGATGTGCCCAGGGGAACGGTACCGTCTTCTCTGCCTGTGAATACGGAAACGGGCAGCAGATCGCCTTTCAGGGCGTTCATGGGTACCATCAGTTTTTCAACGTATTCAGGCAGTACAGCCTTGATTGCTTCTTTGTCAACATCTTTTGCATCTTTCCAGCTTGCGGGAACGTCGATCTTTGTCAGACCGGACAGACCTGCGTCTACAGCAGCATAGTTCATGTTGACAACTTTTTCACCCTTCTTGCCGTAGGATTTTACGATAGCTGCTTTCATGTAGTTTACAGCATCGTCAACAGGGATGATGTTTGCCAGTTTGAAGAATGCGGACTGCAGGATCGCATTTGTTTTGTTGCCCAGACCGATTTCTTTACCGATCTTGATAGCGTCGATGGTGTAGAAGTTGATGTTATTGTTTGCGATATATCTCTTTACATCAGCGGACAGGTGATGATCCAGTTCTTCTGCGTTCCAAGCGCAGTTCAGCAGGAAAGTACCGCCGGGTTTGATTTCGGAAACGATATCATATTTTTCCATGTAGGACTGGTTGTGGCAGGCAACAAAGTCTGCTCTTGTTACCAGATAACTGGAACGAATGGGTGTGTCACCAAAACGCAGGTGAGAGCGGGTGATGCCGCCGGATTTCTTTGTGTCATATTCAAAGTATGCCTGTGCATATTTGTCTGTATGGTCACCGATGATTTTGATGGAGTTTTTGTTTGCGCCAACGGTACCGTCGGAACCCAGACCCCAGAATTTGCAGGCTACTGTGCTCTTGTCAGTCAGATCGGGTTCTGCGCCTACTTCGATGGAGGTATTGGAAACATCATCAATGATACCAACGGTGAAGTGGTTTTTCTGTACGCCCTTCATGTTGTCGAAAACTGCAACAATCTGGGCAGGTGTTACGTCCTTGGAGGACAGACCATATCTGCCAGCCAAAACCTTTGCCAGTTTGCCTGTTTCGATCAGTGCGGAGCAGACATCTTCATACAGGGGTTCGCCCAGAGCACCGGGCTCTTTTGTTCTGTCCAGAACTGTGATGACTTTTACAGATTCAGGCAGAGCTGCCATGAAGTGTTTGATGGAGAAAGGACGATACAGGTGAACCTGCAGGAAGCCCACTTTTTCGCCCTTTGCTGTCAGGCTTTCCACCACTTCCTGAGCTGCCCCTGTAACGGAACCCATCGCTACGATCACGTGTTCCGCATCAGCAGCACCATAGTAGTTGAACAGCTGATAGTTTCTGCCTGTGATCTTGTTGATTTCGTGCATATATTCTTCTACGATTTCGGGCAGGCGTGTGTAGAAAGGTGTGCATGCTTCTCTGTTCTGAAAGAATACGTCGGGGTTCTGTACAGTGGAACGCTGTACGGGATGTTCGGGATTCAGGGCGTTCTTTCTGAATTTCTTCAGAGCGTCTTGATCGATCAGTTTTGCCAGATCATCATAGTCCATGACTTCGATTTTTTGCAGTTCGTGGGAAGTACGGAAACCATCGAAGAAGTGGATGAAGGGTACGGAGCCTTTGATTGCGGAAAGATGGGCAACACCAGCTAGGTCCATAACTTCCTGTACGGAAGCAGAGGACAGCATCGCGCAGCCGATCTGACGGCAGGCCATAACGTCGGAATGGTCACCGAAGATGGAGAAGGCATGAGTACCAACAGTTCTGGATGCTACATGGAATACGCCGGGTTTCAGCTGACCAGCGATACGATACATAGGGGGGATCATCAGCAGCAGACCCTGAGATGCTGTGTATGTAGTTGCCAGAGCACCGGATTCCAATGCGCCGTGCATCGCACCGGCAGCACCTGCTTCGGATTCCAGTTCCAGCAGACGTACGGTCTGACCGAAGATGTTCTTTTTGCCATTTGCGGACCAGCTGTCAACGTGTTCCGCCATGGGGGAAGAGGGGGTGATGGGGTAAATAGTCGCTACTTCTGTGAATGCATAAGAGATATATGCAGCAGCTTCATTACCGTCCATGGTTTTCATGATTTTTGTGTTCATGGAATCGAACTCCTTTCATATAGTAGAGATAGGTTATATTTGTTTCGCCGTTATGTATTTCATCTTCTTGTGATACAAGGATTTGCTGTCTTTTGTATAATTTTATGTTAGAATATTTCAATTTTATTGTCAATGATGTACGAAGAAAAGTACTTGTATTTTGTGTACAAAATGAAATACAGTACAAATTGCATTAAGAATGATACAAAATTATTTATATTTTTAGAAAAAAGGAAATATGTGGCGAAAAATAGAGATTGGAAGTTAGATAAAGTATTTTTTTTGATACAAAATAGGGGGGAGCGAAAATGGAATTGGCGAAGATTCGTTTTTTGGAAAAAGGAGAGGAAGCAGTCCTGCCCAAATTGGCAAAGCTGCTGCCCAAATCCTGGGGCTATCTGGAAAAGCACAGACCTTACCGGCTGGAACGGGATGCCGATGGTATCCTTGGTATTTTGCAGGTGCAGCGGGAAGGGGCATTATCCGCCCCTTGGAGAAAGGGGGCTTTCTCTCTGCTGGAAGCACTGGAAGGGGAAGGGGTCAGTATCATCGTTCCCCCGGCAGAGGGAGAATTTCCCCGGGAACGGCTGCCCTTTGCGGAGGGGCGGCGGCTGGCAGCCTTGTTTGCCTTTGAAGGGGCGGCAGAAGCCCTCCGGCGACAGGGGAAAAACCCCGAGGAATGTACCTATCTTTTGGCAGGGGGGGATAAAGACATGTGGCAGGCAGCCCTTTCTTCCATGGGCAATGAGGTGAACCATCTGGCCATTTTTACCCAGGAGCCGGATACGGCAGAGGAGATCGTTTGGGAATTATATATGGAACGGGGCTTGGTGACGGAAGTCTTTTCTTCTCCGAAAAAACCCGCTTTTGCCGAGGCGGATGCTATCCTTTCCTGTGGCATGGAGCAGCGTGCCCTAGAGCATATTCTGAAAAAGGGCGCATTTTGGCTGGACTTGGCAGGAAACCGCCCCATGCTGCGCCGATTGCAGCAGTTGCGGCCCGATGTTTCTGCGGCGGAGGGATTCTTCTTCCACGTGGCCCTTGGAGATGGGGAAAAGCAGATGGAAGGCAGAATGGCAGAGGCGAAGGCATTCCTGCAGTGCAGCGATTTCCGCCAGAGCTGGGGCTTTCCCCTGGCAGAGGTGGAGCGGGATGTCCTTCTTTTTGAATTGCGGGAACTGGGCTTTGCCGTTTCGGGATTCTCCGCCTTTGGAAAACGGTTGAAAATTCGGAAGATTTAGCTAGCATTCGTAATTTTCTGCGAAAATTACTCATTTGGCGCAGTGCCAAACAGGAATGACGGAAAAAGTGTTTACAAGCCAGCTTGAATCCCCTTTTTCCGGCATTCCTACATGGCTAAATTACGGGAAAGTGATTGACAATCCAATGGACGTACCTTATAATATACCAATAGTTTTGAAGGGGGGTTGAAATACCCTCCATTTTTCCTTGTCCCAAAGCAAAGAACATTAAATGAAAATAGAATGAGGAGTGACACATCCATGACAGAAAAGAAAGTTGTTTTGACTTATGAAGGCCTGAAAAACATGGAAGCGGAGCTGGAAAACCTGAAAACAGTTCGCAGGAAAGATGTAGCAGAAAAAATCAAAGAAGCCAGAGGTCAGGGTGACCTTTCCGAAAATGCCGAATATGACGCTGCAAAAGAAGAACAGGCAGAGATCGAAGCACGTATCGTTCAGCTGGAAAAAATGCTGCGCAATGCGGAAGTGATCGATGAAGAAGGCGGCTCAAAAGATGCCATCAGCCTGGGTACGACAGTAACACTGCTGGATGTGGAATTCGAGGAAGAAATGGAATATACCATCGTTGGTTCTGCGGAGGCAGACCCTATGAACGGCAGAATCTCCAATGAATCTCCCGTTGGCATGGCACTGCTGGGTCATAAAAAAGGCGATGACATCACCATCGAAACACCCGATGGCGAGGTTATTTTCAAAGTGCTGAAATTCACAAAATAAGATACACAGGAAACAAAGGACGCACACGGATAGGAGGAAGTAACGTGGCAGAAGAAATCAAAGAAGTTCAGGAGCTGACACAGCAGGAACTGAGCGAACAGAACAGAATCAGAAGAGAAAAACTGGCACAGATGCAGGAAGAAGGCAAAGACCCCTTCCAGATCGTGAAATATGACGTAACACACCACAGCGAAGAGATCAGAGCAAACTATGATGCCCTGGAAGGCAAGGATGTTTGCATTGCCGGCCGTCTGATGAGCAAACGTATCATGGGGAAAGCGTCCTTCTGCAATATCCAGGATAGAGATGGCCTCATGCAGTCCTACGTAAGCAAAAACGACATCGGTGAAGAAGATTACGCTGCATTCAAAAAATACGACATCGGCGATATTATCGGTATCAAAGGTTTTGTTTTCAAAACAAAAACAGGTGAAATTTCCGTACATGCAAAAGAAGTGGTACTGCTCTCCAAGAGCCTGCAGGTACTGCCCGAAAAATTCCACGGTCTGAAAGACCAGGAACTGCGTTACAGACAGAGATATGTAGACCTGATCGTAAATCCCGAATCCAGAGATACTTTTATCAAACGTTCCAAGATCATCACAGAGATCAGAAAATTCCTGAACAGCAAAGGCTTCCTGGAAGTGGAAACACCTGTCCTGCAGACCATTCCTGGCGGTGCTTCCGCAAGACCCTTCATCACACACCATAACACACTGGATATCGATATGTACTGCCGTATCGCCCTGGAACTGCCCCTGAAGAGACTGATCGTAGGCGGTTTCGAACGCGTATATGAAATCGGTCGTGTATTCAGAAACGAAGGCATCTCCGTTCGTCATAACCCTGAATTCACTCTGATGGAACTGTATCAGGCATATACAGACTATAACGGTATGATGGATATCACAGAAGAAATGTTCCGTACCGTAGCACAGAACGTTCTGGGTACCACAAAGATCACTTACGGCGGCTATGACTTGGATCTGGGTCAGCCCTTCGCAAGAAAAACAATGGTTGACGCTGTAAAGGAATATACAGGCGTTGACTTCGACCAGGTAAAAGATACAGAAGAAGCAAAGGCGCTGGCAAAAGAAAAAGGCGTGGAATTTGAAGATCGTCATGTAAAAGGCGATATCCTGAATCTGTTCTTTGAAGAATTTGTAGAAAAGAACCTGATTCAGCCTACTTTCATCATCGACTACCCCGTTGAGATCTCTCCTCTGACAAAGAGAAAACCCGATAAACCCGAATTCACAGAAAGATTCGAACTGTTCATCGTGGGTAGAGAATATGGTAATGCATACTCCGAACTGAATGACCCCATTGACCAGCGTTCTCGTTTCGAATATCAGGAATTCCTGCGTGAAAACGGCGACGATGAAGCAAATATGATCGATGAAGACTTCTTGACAGCTCTGGAATATGGTATGCCTCCTACAGGCGGTCTGGGCGTAGGTATCGATAGATTTGTCATGCTGCTGACAGAATCCGTTTCTATCAGAGATGTTATCCTGTTCCCTACAATGAAGCCCCTCGAGTCTGAAAAGAAGGCTCCGAAGGCTGAAACTGCTCCTGCAGAAGCAGCACCTGCGGCACCTGTCGTAGAGGAAAAGATCGACTTTAGCAAGGTCGAAATTGAGCCTCTGTTTGCAGATTTCGTTGACTTTGAGACCTTCTCCAAGTCCGATTTCCGTGCTGTTAAGGTCCTCGCTTGTGAGGTTGTTAAGAAGTCCAAAAAGCTCCTTCAGTTCACTCTGGACGACGGAACAGGCGTAAATAGGACGATTTTAAGCGGAATTCATGCATATTATGAGCCGGAAGAGCTGGTTGGCAAGACCCTTCTTGCAATCACCAACCTGCCTCCGAGACCCATGATGGGCATCGAATCCTGCGGTATGCTGATCTCCGCTGTACACCACGAAGAGGGCGAAGAAAAGCTGCATCTGCTGATGCTGGATAACCATATCCCCGCCGGCGCTAAGATGTACTAATTTAGACCTCAAAATTGGGGTTTACATCACAGCTTACACCAATTTACACCATGCTTACTCCATAAAAATCAAAGCAAATGTGTAAAAATGAAAGGCATCATTTCGCCCCTGCGGAGTAAATCTGCAGGGGCGTTTTGCATATGAGAGAAGTGCAAATTTTAATTTTTGGAGGAGTAGAGATATGGCTAAAGAGATTAGTCCGCAAGAAACAACAAGAGCGGCTGCATATAAATTTTGGATGAAGGCACCGAATCCGATGGTGACTTTTTTTAAGACATTTGATGTAACCAATTTGATCAAAGTTAGTAAAAAGAAGACTCTGAAGTTTAATATGCTTCTTGATTATTGCATTGGCAAAGCTGCTGCACCGGTAAAAGAATTCTTTATTCTTCCGGTCGGCGATAAGCTGATTCAGTATGATACCATCGCGGTTAACACGATTGTAAAAAATAAGACAGGAGAAGTGAGTTCCTGTGACATTATGCAATCGGACGACTTGGACTCTTTTAATTGGGAGTACCTGATATATACCGCACAGGTTGCAGAAAGCTGTGAGGACAGAGACTTGTCAGCAGACAGCATGGTTATCGGCACATCCGCTATTATCGATACTGAGATAGATGGCGTAGTCGGCATGAACAGCGGAATCTTCAATAATCCGTTTATCATCTGGGGGAAGTATAAAAAGAAGCTCTTCAAATACTACTTGCCGATTTCGTTTCAGTTTCATCATACACAAATGGATGGTGCCCATGCGGGAAGATTTCTTGCGAACCTTCAAAAGGAAATAAATGAGTTACGATAACGAATCCCAGTTCGCTCGCTCATCGCAATATGATTATTATGGATAAGTTACTACAATTAAATAATGCATTTCTATATGCCTCACAGATTTCTCTTCGGAGATTTCTGTGGGGCTTTTTTTGTTTTGTAAAAAAAATTTTTGAAAAAATTTGGGAAATCACGACACGGGTGCTGTTTTTTCTCCACGTAATGAATATCAATGTCGTAGCATAAACCACCCGTTCATAATGATTATTGAATTAGGCCTTGAAAAAACTTAACGGGACCTGTATAATAAGCAAGACAAATTGTTATAGGCATCAAGCTTATTTCATATAGTTAGACAACGAAAACGGACCATATTAAAGAATGTAAGGTGCGCCGGAAACTCTGACTTGTTAAGTTAGGAGTTTTGGCGCGCTTTTTTTATTCTTGAATTGTCAAGTCAAGTGCAACGATACAGAAAAATAAACTTCATAAGGGGTTAAAAAGTTCAGGCACTTACGAGGACGTTTATTCAATTCATCCACTTTACTTTG
>CALCGT010000007.1 GCA_937901125.1 uncultured Clostridia bacterium
AGTCATCGGCGTAACGGTTGTACTGAAGCCTTTTGTACTTCTCGTCCATTTCGTCTAAATGGGGCGTGGACAACATCACTTTCCTTGCTTCTTTAAACGCTGTCAAATTTGCTTCTGTGCGCTCAATTTCCAGATTTTTCTGCGCTTTCCGATAAGCCCAACGCACCTTGTCGTGGTCTTTGTGGACTTTACGGTTTCTTGTATCGCCTTTGTCAAAACTAATTTTCATCTTTGCCATGAACTCATCAAGCTCATTCAGATAGATATTAGAAAGTATCGGACTAACGCCGGAGCCTTGCGGACTGCCGGAGTATGTTTCGTGGTATGTCCACTGTTCCATATATCCTGCCCTTAAAAATTTCCACATCAGCGATATAAACGCTTCATCTTTTATGCGCTTTCTCAAAAGCTGTATTGTGATATGGTGGTCGAAACTATCGAAGCAAGCCTTAATATCTCCCTCGATTATCCACTTTGCGCCAGTAAACAGCGTTACAATTTCTTTTAACGCCGTATGGCAGCTTCTTTTCGGTCTAAAACCGTGGGAATTGTCAGAGAACGTCGGCTCATAAATTGCTTCTAAAATCATGCGTACGACTTCCTGCAACAACTTATCGTCCGTTGACGGAATCCCAAGCGGACGCTTTTTACTGCTGTTTTTCTTTGCAATATAAACACGCCTTGCTGGGTTCGGCTGGTATGAGTGGTCTCTTAATTTCGCAATGAGTTTTTCAATGCGTTCCATGCTCATACCATCAAGAGTGAGTCCGTCTGCCCCTGCTGTCATGCTCCCCTGAGAGGTCGCAATATTCTGGTATGCGAGCAGATAGAACTCTGGGTTGTACAGGTTACGGTATAATCTTTCGTACCTGTACTCTTTGTTTCTTGCTTTTTCACTTAAACTTTTCAATACATTTTCTGGACTTCTCATAATGCCTCACGCACCTTTCCTTATTATTTGTATTGAAGAAAGACTGTCTCCCTTCGCCATGTGGACGGCTTTCCCGTCCTCGGACTACTACGGAGACTCTGTTGCCATAGTAAATATTCAGAGTCACTTTTCTCATAGCACTCATAGCCGATTTTTCGGCGTTTTACCTTAGGCAATCCCCGTTTAGAACTGTAATAACATAAGCCTGTTATGATTTCGGATGTGACGTTCGCCGTTTTCCATTATCCTATGGTTGATTTACTCTGGGTATCTTGTGAATACGCATGGCCGACTCATATCCACCAGAGTACATGCGAGTATAACTTCCTTACGCATGGAGCAACATTTTGCCCAATCTCCGACTGTCATTCAGGCAGTTTAGCTTTCATCCTTATTCATAACTTTTCATCACTACCGCGCAAACACTTTGGAAGTTTCTGTGTTTCGTGACCTCCGACATGCTACACTCCCCGTCAGGTTTCCCCTTTCGGATAAGTCGGGTGACGATAGGGTGCGGATTATTCCGCTTTGATACCTTGCCCTATTACTTGCTCAAGGTAAGATTATTACAGCCCCTTACGGGCGCACCACCATTGAATTTGAAATAGGAGTACCCGTGGCAAATACGATGCCTTTGCCGCCCGTCAGTTCATCCAGGTACCGGCATTTCATAAACAGGTCAGAAGATTTCTGTGCTTCTGTCTGAGCAATGCCACTAACATTTCGCATCTTTGTTACCAAGAAAAGATTTTTGAAATAATGTGCCTCGTCCACCATCAGACGGTCAATGCCCAATTCTTCAAAGGTCACAAGGTTATCTTTGCGGCTCTGATCGTTCAGTTTCTTCAACTTTGCCTCCAGAGATTTTCTCGTTTTCTCCATCTGCTTAATGGTATAGTTTTCACTTCTTGCCGTCTTCGCTTCCCGGATACCTTCTACAATTTCTTCGATCTGGCTTTCCAAAATATGCTGCTGTCGCTCTATGCTGACAGGAATCTTCTCCAACTGGCTATGTCCGATAATGACTGCATCATATTCCCCTGTGGCAATCCTACCGCAGAATTTCCTGCGGTTCTTTGTTTCAAAATCCTTCTTTGTTGCAACAAGGATATTTGCCGCAGGATATAATTGCAGCCATTCGGCACCAAACTGTTCTGTGATATGATTTGGTACTACTACCAAAGTTTTCGCACACAGTCCCAGACGCTTACTCTCCATGGCTGCAGCCACCATCTCAAAGGTTTTGCCCGCCCCTACTTCGTGAGCAAGCAGTGTATTACCGCCATACATGATGTGGGCGATGGCATTGATCTGATGCTTTCTGAGAGTGATTTCTGGGTTGATACCGGAAAACCAAATATGACTGCCGTCATATTCACGGGGACAAATGGAATTGAAACGCTCATTATACAGTGTCACCAATCGTTCCCTTCGGTCGGCATCTTTCCATACCCAGTCCTTGAATGCCTGTTTGACGAGTTCCTGCTTGCTCTGGGCAATGGCAGTTTCTTTTTTGTTCAGCACACGCCTTTCATTGCCTTCCGCATCAACGATTTTATCAAAGATACGAACGTCCCTCTGATTCAGCGTATCTTCGATGATCTTATAGGCATTGATGCGTTTTGTACCATAGGTGTTTTCGCTTTTGACATTGGTTCTGTCATAGCTTTTCGCAGTAACATTCCATTCGCCTGTATGCTTGGAATACAGCACTTTGATCTGCTGTCTGGCATAGTAAGGTGTATCCAGAAGTTCGTATGTAAACTGCTGTACCACATCTGCAGGTAACCAAGTAGAACCCAGCCTTACACTAATCTCACTGGCTTTCAAATCTTCCGGTTGTACCTGCTGTAATGCTTCAATATTTCCTTTCAGCACATCAGCCAACTGCGGATCTGTCGAAAATAATTCCGCCATCTTCTGGTATTTCTTCAGTTTCTGGCGTACATTACCAGAAAGAAAATCATCTGCTGTGCGGTAAGTACATACCTCTTTGGAAAAGCCATCATAATCTCGGAATACAACGCCAGTCAGTTCGGAGAATAATGTTTCCTCGGCTCTGCCTGTCAGACTGGACATAAAGCCCATATCCACACAGGCCCGTTCTGCAAGAGAAACTGCCAATGCTTCACTGGCTGTATCAACTCTGTCCACTTTTACATTCGGCTTGATGGTACGTTTGGAAAACATATCTGCTTTCCGCTTCAGATTTCCCTGTTCGTCCAAGATTTCCAGAGAGCAAAGCAAAGGATAGCTACTGTCCTGAGAGAAAGCCATGTTGTTACCACGACTGTTCAGCAAACCATATTGCTTGGAAAAAGCATCATACAGTTTATTCAGCGTCTTTTGTTCTTCCAAAATATCCTTATCGGGATATTCCTCCGTCTGATATTCGATCAACCTTCTGACACTGTCACGGATACCGATCATCCCTCGGATACGGCTTTCTGCCGTTGCCGAAACATTGGCAGGATACATACGGCTGTTCTCACGATAATAAATCTGCCCATCTACCAATGCGTAACTGAAATTTCGGATGGTCGGGTCTGCAGGAATAGACTGATCCTGTTCTTCATCCAGAATTTCATCAAATTCATATTCATTGACTTCCCCTTGGATATGGGTAATGGCTTCTGTCAGCTGCTCTCCCAAGTCAGAATCAGGGAAAGGGTTACAGGTAGTCACCTTTTCACCGCCATACAGCCCTTCGTGATATTCCATTTCCCCAAGAACCATTTCTGGATGGTCAAGGAAATATTGGTTCATAGGGATGCCATTTTCATTCTGCCCCAGATACACCCAATCAGGTTCAATGTCGATAATACGGTCACGCTTCTGCAGGAAAAGAATATCTGCCGTTACCTCTGTCCCTGCATTCGCCTGAAACGCTGTATTAGGCAAACGGATTGCACCCAGCAAATCAGCTCTCTGAGAGATATATTTTCGAACTGAGGAGTTCTTCTTATCCATCGTTCCTTTGCTCGTCACAAAGGCAATCACACCGCCAGGACGCACCTTATCAATAGTCTTTGCAAAGAAATAATCATGAATGAGAAAATTATGCTTATCGTATTTTCTATCCGGCACTTTATAGCTGCCAAAGGGAACATTCCCCACCGCCACATCAAAAAAGCTGTCTGGGAGATTTGTTTCCTCAAATCCACAAACATCAATGTTATTTTTCTGATATAGTTGTTTTGCAATTCTGCCTGTAATGCTGTCCAATTCCACGCCGTACAGTTTGCTTTCCTGCATACTCTCAGGCAGCATACCAAAGAAATTACCCGTACCACAGGCAGGCTCCAGAATATTCCCTCTGCGAAATCCCATGTTTTCTATTGTCTGATACATGGCACGGATGACAACAGGAGAAGTATAATGGGCGTTCAAAACAGAACCTCTAGCAGAAACATATTCTTCAGGCGTCAGAAGTCCCTGTAACTCTCGGTACTCATTCGTCCAGGTGGAATTGTTTTCTTCAAACACCTGAGGCAAACCGCCCCAACCAACATACTTGGAAAGGATCTCCTGTTCTTCCGATGTAGCAAGGCGATTTTCCTGCTCGATCTGACGCAGAGTACGGATGGCTTCGATATTATTTCTGCATTTTTCCCTGTCACTACCAACACCCAAGGTATCATTTGTAATATGATAATTGATTTTCTGGCCCGCTGGTTGTTGTTCCGCTGGTTCCTCTTTCTTTGAAACAAAAATTTCAGGCAAAGAAAGTTCTTTTTCCTTCTGCTCTATCTTTTCTTCGGGAACAGGATATGGACTTTCATCTCTGGTGCCGATTAGAGCATAAGTGCCATTGTCATAGGAAATCAGCGCTTCAAGTATCTCTTTTTTCCTTGCATAGTCCTTATCGAAGTCGGCAATATTGTCCAGCACCGCTGTCATATCGGAAATCAACTTCTGCACTTGTTCCTGATCATCCAACAACTTACGGATAACATCAATCGTATCATTCCACCCCATATCCATCGAATACGGTTTTGGTGTATCCTGCGGTACTCTTTCATAAAAAGAGCGAATCCTTGCAGCCAGCATTCTTTTTTCATACTCAGGGTAATATTCCAATTCAGACTGGCTCATGTAGCGATTTTCTGCAATCAGCTTATCGATACGCTTCGCTACCTGCGGCCATGTCAGTTTGACTTTATCGTAAGGGCGCCCAATGGTTCCACGGCTATATTCAAAACCCTTACTGCTATGGTCTATATTGTCCCCCATAGCAGCCATACCGCCAGTACCAAATTCATCTTTCAAAAAGTCTGCCTTTTCTTTTTCTGTATGATCGTTTGAAAAATAAGTATAAATCCTGTATTTTCCACCTTCTATACCACTGCCTCTGCGGATAAAAACAGCATCAATTTCATCATCAGAAATGAATTTTCTTTCCTCTACAAAAGTAAAACTATCCTGTGCTCGAAAAGGCAAAGGCACATAGCATAAATCCAAAACCCGTTCATGGACATCTTCCGGCTCATGGATGATACGAAAAGAGGGCGGATAATTTGGCAGCATCATCGTTACATCACTAATATTTTTCGCTACCTCTTCCACCCAGTCATCATCTTTCAGTTTCTCTGAAACTTCATCTATGAATTTATCGTAACTAATACCATAATGGGAAACGATTTTGTATTCATCAGGCACATTCCGAAATTCGTCACGGTACAATAGATTTATCTTTTCCGCCACATCACGCAGTTCCCATTCTCTCACCTGATCCAACTCTTCCTGCGACATAAACTGCCCCATATCCAGCAATTCTTGGATACGAGTTGCTATCTGTTTCCATGTCAACAAAGAACTTTCATCAGATCGTTCAACGCTCACACCCCTTGCAATACGAATACCGTCAAAATCATATCTAGCTGTCACTCTTTCCTCGCCAATGATAAAGCCTTTGCCGTCATTCCCGAATTCTTCCCGCAGAAATGCTGCATTTCTTTCCAGCCCTTTGTTTTTCTGAAACCATGCACAGATACGCAGTCGGGTATTACGCTTATTGCTGCCGCTGGTCAGCACTTCATCAATGATCTGCTGTGAAAGAATAAACACAGGCTTGGGAGATTCTTTTATCTGCTTCGCCTGTTCCTCCGTTTCCACACCAAACAAGGACATCTGCTCTACCACCGGTTTCAACACTGGTAAAGGCTGTGCGGAAAAATACAGATTCCTTTCGATCAGGTTTGCAACATATTCCTGTACGATACCCCACGAAAAAAGGGATTCTTCCTCTCTGGACAGATAACTGCCCTTCCAAGTCAGAAGTCCCTTTTCTTCTTTCTTATAGCCTACTCGCTGTCCATCCAACACAAGTAACTCTGTATAGGCATCGCCATAAATCCCCTTCATGTATTCCGCACGCTGATCCATATCCGTATGTTCTCTAAAATACTGGATGACATCGCTGCGTTTTGCCTTCAAATGCTGTTCACTGCAAAACAGTTCGTTCAACAGTTCTTCATTGAGGAAGGGCGGTAATGTTTTTGCTTCATTACCTCCCTTAAGAGAAGGATTTAGCTGTAAATCAAGTCGCTGAGTATCTGTTCCTCTGCGGCCTGACGGATATTGTTCATCAATCCTACCCATTTCATCTGATCCGTATCTTTCATTTCCTCGGTCAGACCTTCCTGCTGGGCCATCTGTTTCGTCACTTCTTCCACCCGTTTCTGGGCTGTCTGCTCGATTTCCGCCAGATGTTCCATCAGTTTCCCTGTCAGGATCAGGGTTGAATAGTATGCTTTCTTGTGGTTCTTCAGATATGTTTTCCGCATCCGTCCGTATTTCCCGATGCTCGGCTGATCTGCTGTCAGTGTCAGTTCCGGCAGCTGATAATCGCCCATCTGTCTGTAAGTGATGTCCATACTCGACGCCCCTTTCTGTTTCATTCTTTTCTTCTGCTCTTTCAACTTCATTATCTACGGTGATTTCATTTTCTGCAAATTTTTTACCAGTTCTTTTTTCTTCCCGCAGCATCCCTTTTACGGTGCTTTCGATCTCTCGCAGTACCATTTCAGAAATATCACTGGAAGCCGTCCCCAAAACCGTAATCGTTTCCACCGTATTGAAATTGAAGATCTGCATAAAATCATCACGGTTTAGATATTCAGAAGCATCATACCCACAACGGGTCAGCAACATATATCCAATAGAACTCTCCAACATTTGACGAAAGGCAACCTGTACGCTCAATCCATCCAGATCTTCCAGATAACTACGCTCTTTCACATCCATCAGATTTTCCAGATAATCCGTAAAATGGTCATCGGCAGCATTTTTTGCCGTAGAAAGCAAAATAGATGGAATATCACTTCCATCTACTGTGCCAAAACTATTCGTGAGGGTTTCTGCAACACCTTCCTGAAAACGCTGCTGCATCTGCCACAAACGAACTTCATTTCCATAATAACTATATGTATCTACTATATCGAATACATACCGCAGCCGCAGTTTTTCCTGGCTGTCATCAATCAGGGCGATGCCTTTGGAGCCTTTGTTGATCCATCTTCTGAACCGCTTATTCCACATATCAATGGGAGCGCAGGCCGTGGCATTTGGCCTCTGGGCATGGATCAGTACCTGGTCATGGAAAGAATACTTATAGTTATTCCCCGCCGTTCTGAGAAATGCTGTCCAGTTTTGAGGATTGCTCGTCAAACTTCTGGTAGTCTGCTCTGCCAAGGGAATAATATCTTTGAGTTTTGATGCCAAAAATATCCCTCCTTATCCTCTTTCTTTTTCTATGTTCACTTTTTTCTTCTTCTCTTTTCCTAAAAACTTTGGTACTTCTTTGAACCCAAAATCATCAATGTAAAATGCTTTTTTCTCTCCATTCCGATTCAGAACGACCACATCACTGACAGATAAAGAGTGCATCCTTCTTCCAAAAGGTCTTTCATCCCTGTTATGTTTTATAAATAAATCTTCCAATTCTTCTTTGGGTGAAAGCATGGCCTGATATACCTTCTGATAATCTGATGCCTGAAAATACTTCTTTGCAGAGTCATAGGAACGAAAAGCATAAGGCGTCAGCTCCAGATTTTTGATCTGATAAATTTCATAGGTATCTACTTTATCACCTTCTCTAGGATGCTCCGGTGCATATATCGCCCCCGCCCGTTCCATGTCCTCCGCAAACTGGCAGATATGATATACTGCATTTCCAATCTGAGCATGATAATCATCTATGTATTCACAGGGCAAAATCCGCTGTTCTCCTTCAAATGTATTCAGGATAATATTAGCTCCATCCGGCACAGAAAAATAGGTATTGTATTTATCATCGATAAACCGAATTTCCCGGTTTCCTTCTTCATTCGGAAATGCCAATACGCCTTTTATCATTTGGGGATTGAAATTGCTCATTTGTATCACCTTTTCCTTCCTATATTTGTTTCCTATAGTGTTGCAAAACAAAACAATGGTAATTCATTTCGTTTTATGTTTTCCTCCAAATAAAAAAGCCGCCATATCAGCGGTCATCTTGCTTCTCTCTGCTGCTTTTGCCTTTCCGTTTTCTCAAGCAAATCCAATGCCTTATTGATACGATCTTTGATTTGCTGTGGTGTCATAGTTTTTGGGAACCTTTTTCGCACCCAATTTCCATCCAAAGTGATTTTATGTTCTATCGGTTTTTCCTGATTTAGGATAACCGTCACAACATCCGCATTGAAACGACCTTCCTTACTGTAATGCCGTAAATCCTGCGCCTGTTTAATGGAAGGGAATACTTCATCCGTATCAATCACATCATACAAAATCTGCTGTTCTTCCTTAGTTAGATAGGATAGTTCTACCGCAGGACGAAAAGCAATTTTCTTTTCATCGACCAGTTCCAGAAGGTCAGGGGTAAGTTCTGTCAGACGGATATATCTTCTAATTTGATCTTGGCTTTCACCAACCTGTTCACCTAAGATTTCTCTGGAACTTTTGCCACTAGACTTCTGTGCCATTGGCACAGAAGTTAAATCTGTTCTCATCCCCTGTCGTTTCATGGCATCCAATTTCAGCTTATATGCAAAAGCCTTTTCACTAGGCAGCAGTTCTTCTCTCTGAAGGTTTGAATCCACCATTAGAATAATTGCTTCATCATCTGTCAGATTTTTAATGATGATCGGCATATGATCTAATTCCGCCAGTTCAGATGCTCTTTTTCGCCTGTTCCCCGCCAGCAGTTCATATCCACCACTTTCCAGAGGGCGTACAATACCGGGGGATAATACGCCGCTCTGCTTCACGCTCTCCGCCATCTCCTGCATCGCTACATCATCAATGACTTTGAAAGGATGGTTCCGAGGTGTATGTAATTCCGAAAGAGGCAGATATACGATTTTATCCACACTATTTTCCACAGGCTGCGACCCCATGTTGAACAAATCATCGTACGACGTCATTTTTATTTCTTTTGCGGGACTTTTCACTGCTTAGCACCTCCTTCGTAAATCTTTCATACGCCAAAGCCGCATTACCGGTTTTGTCATATTCATAAATACTCTTCCCCTTAACACTTGCTTCTGCCACTCTGATTGATATTGGGATCTGGCTTGCAAAGACTGAAACACTTTTCCCATAGCTTTCTCGGATTAACGAAGCAATTTCCTTACAGAAATTTGTTCGGTTATCCACCATTGTCATTAGAATGCCGTCAATTTGAAGATTTGGGTTGATTTGACGTTTTACCTTGCCAATGGTCTTAATAAGCTGCTGCAAGCCTCTGGTAGGCAAGTATTGTGCTTCAACAGGAATGATTACTCTATCTGCCGCAGCCAGTGCATTAATTGTCAGCATACCCAAGGATGGCATACAGTCAATCAGAATATAGTCATAATTCTCTTTCACCCGATTGATATATTGCTGCAACACCAGTTCTCTGCTCATCATATTTACCAGTGTTACCTCAACACCAGAAAGTTCGATGTTTGACGGCATCAGGTCAATCTTTTCTTCATGGCGCAGAATCCCGAATGCAGGATCAATCGGTTCATCCGAAATCACTTTGCCGAACACATCCGAAAGTGTAGTCGAAATCTCATCAGCAGGAACAAAACCTAAACTCTCTGTCAGACTACCCTGTGCATCGCAGTCAATCAACAACACTTTGTTTCCCTGGCGGGCAAGACCTATACCAAGATTTACCGTTGTGGTCGTTTTTCCAACTCCGCCCTTTTGGTTCGCAATCGCTATCGTTTTCATTTACAGCACTCTCCTCTTTTTCGTACTTGAATTGTCAAGTCAAGTGCAACGATACAGAAAAATAAACTTCATAAGGGG
>CALCGT010000008.1 GCA_937901125.1 uncultured Clostridia bacterium
ATAAGCCCTTATAGGGCTGGAGCAAACCACGTCTTTTAGGCGTGGTTATGATTTTAATAAGTCGCAAAGCCGAAAGGGGTTGGGAAGCAAAGGGTTTCTCAACTGAAATTCGCAGGGCGGGCTTTGCTTGTCTGAGGAAAACAGTGGAGCATGGCAAAGAGAACGCCATCGCCGAAGGCGGCTTACCGAAGGTAAGTGCTATGATCAGGTTTCAAGACCTTTTGTTCGATGGAACTTATCTGTTTATACTTCTGTCTAACTCGTCAAAATTCTGATTTTGACGAAAAATGTTGACGATTGTCAACACTCTATATATTCATATTTTTTGATGTAGCAAATGCCGATAGGGGTGGGGCCGGCGTGGGTGCCGATGGTGATGCCAACAGACCAGATATCATCCATAACATCAAAGCCTTCTGCCTGCAGCTCCTGTTTCAGTTCTTCGGCTGTGGCCTGACGCTCTTTTTCTCCACGAACGAAAAGAACATGATATTTTTCTTTTTCTGTGCCAATCTCGTTTCGAGTCATATCCATAATGGTTTTCAGGGCTTTTTTGTGTCCCCGCACCTTGCTTTCGGGGTGAAGCTCGCCATCCTTCATAATAATGATGGGCTTGATATTCAAAATTGTACCAGCCAGAGCGGAAGCCTTGCCGATTCTGCCGCCTTTCTGCAAATACTCCAGAGAATCAACGGTAAAGTTGATTTTTGTGGTATCCTTCTGTTTGTCCAGAATTTCAGCCATCTTTTCCATGGAGAAACCTGCGTCTCTCATGCGGCATGCTTCATAGACCAACAGACCCTGAGAACCGGTAACACAGGTGGTGTCCATTACCCTGATTTGGTGGTCGGGATAGGATTCAGAAAGGATGTTTGCTGCGTTGACAGCACTCTGGTAAGAGCCGCTGAATTTAGAGGTCAGGCACATACAGAATACGTCCTTGCCTTCTTTTAGAACGGGCTCCATAGCATCCATATAATCCTGTACGGAGGGCAGGGATGTTTTAGGGAACAGTTTTTCAGTATTGATCTTATCGTAAAAATCATCGGGGGTGATATCGTGCAGTTCTTTCAGATAATGTTCCATATCGAAGGAAACATGGAAAGGAACATATGTTACGTCCAGTTTTTCCAGCAGATGTGCTGGAATATCGCAGGATGTATCGGAAAGGATCTTATATGCGCTCATAGGAATACCTCCTTGTAGTAACATTCATTTTAATTTATACATTTTATACAAATTTTGCTGGGATGTCAACATTTTCAAACCGTGGAAAATCGTTTCCATAAAGATGGAAAGAAAAGCTTTTGCCCGGGGGTTGTATGTTTATATCTTTCTGAAACAGATTTAGCATTGGTTTTGATTTTCTTTCTTGAAAATGTTATAATATATATTTAGTGCATATGGAGGGAGGAGAAGAAATGGGGAAAATACTTGTCATTGCCGAAAAACCATCTGTGGCAAAGGACATTGCCAAAGAGCTGAAAGCAAACCAGAAAGGCGATGGATGCCTTATTGGCGAAAAATATGTTGTTTCTTGGGCGGTAGGCCATCTGGTGACGTTGGCAGAACCCGAAGAATATGACTCAAAGTATAAAAAGTGGAATTTTTCCACATTGCCTATCCTTCCAGAAGAAATGAAGCTGAAAGCCATTGCCCAGACACGATCTCAGCTGAAGGTCTTACATAAATGGATGCACAGCAAGGAAATCGACAGTCTGATCTGCGCTACCGATAGCGGACGAGAGGGCGAGTTGATTTTTCGTTACATTTACGAAATTACGAAATGCACCAAGCCCTTTCAGCGTCTCTGGATCAGCAGTATGACGGAAGAAGCGATCAAAGAGGGCTTTGCTAAATTGAAGGACGGCAGAGAATATGACCTGCTTTATACTTCTGCCAAATGCCGTTCCGAAGCGGATTGGCTGGTGGGGATGAATGCCACAAGAGCCTATACCCTGCGCTATGACGCACTCCTGAGCATTGGTCGTGTCCAGACGCCGACGCTTGCTATTATTGTTGACCGCCAGAAGGAGATCGATGCTTTCGTAGCAGAGGATTATTTTGAAGTGCAGGCAGATTTTGGCGGTTATACGGGGATGTGGATCGACAAGGAAGAACATACCCGTATCGAAAAAGAAGAAACGGCCAAAGCCATTGCGGAAAAAGTTTCGGGTAAAGCCGCCTGCATTACCAAAGTTGAAAAAGAAGAAAAGAAAATGCCCCCTCCGCTACTCTATGACCTGACGGAACTGCAAAGGGACTGCAATAAGAAATTCGGTTTTTCTGCCAAAAAGACATTGGATATTGCCCAGAACCTTTACGAAAAACGAAAAATGATTACCTATCCCAGAACGGACAGCCGTTATTTGAGCGACGATATGAAGGGAAAGGTGCGAAATACCATCAAACGGTTGCAGGAACTGGAAGCCTATGCCTCTTACGCCCAGCCCCTGACGGAAAATATCTCTTTTACAAAACGAATCATTGATAATACCAAGGTGACAGACCACCATGCCATCATCCCAACCGATGCAAAACTCCGGGTGGACAGCCTGACAGAGGAGGAAAGCAAGGTATTCTCTCTGGTGGCGGCAAGATTTTTGGCGGTGTTCTATCCATATTATAGATATGAGACCACAAGAGTCTATGCCGAAGCGGAAGAGGAACGCTTTCTTTCCAAAGGAACGGTAGTTTTGGAGGAAGGCTGGCAGGCGGTAGAAAAAGCCCTGATCCCTGCGGCGGCGACAAAAAAGAAGAAAAAAGACGAGGAAGAACAGAAGCTGCCTTCCCTTAGCGAGGGGGAAGAACGAAAGATCGAAAAGGCGACGGTCCAGAAAAAGAAAACAAAACCGCCAACCCCTTATACGGAAAGCTCTCTCCTTTCTGCCATGGAAAATGCAGGCAGATTTGTAGAAGATGAAGCCTTGAAGGAGCAGATGAAAGACAGCGGCTTAGGCACCCCTGCCACAAGAGCGGCTATTATCGAACGCCTGTTGACGGTGGGCTATATCGTCCGAAAGGGCAAGACCCTTGTGCCTACGGAAAAGGGACGGAAGCTCATCGAAGTGGTGCCCAATGAGATGCGTTCTCCCCAGACTACGGGGAAATGGGAGAAGGGGTTGTCCTCTATTGCGAAAGGCAATATGACGGAGGAACGCTTTATGGCCAGCATCCGCCGTTATGTCCAGTTCCTGATACAGGATGCGGCTTCCGGCAGAAAAGCGGATGTGGTTTTCCCGGAAGAGCAGATTAGAGGAAAGAAATGGAAAAATAATGCCTTTGGAAAATGTCCCATCTGCGGACGGGATATTTTAGAAAATACAAAATCCTTCTATTGTGCGGGCTGGAAAAGCGGATGCAAATTCAGCCTTTGGAAGGACAGCTTGAAGCCCTATGGACTGGAACTGGATGGCGGCATGGTGAAGTTGCTTTTGAAAAACAACAAGACCGAACCCATGGCAGTGATTCTGCACCAGACGGGAGAAAAGGGAACGGCGGTTCTTATTCTGAATAAAGATAAGGGCGGTCAGATCGAGATCATGGATTTTACCAGAGAAGGCTGAATACAGTTGAAAGAATGGAAAAGATTTGATATGATTTCAAATTGTGGTAATAAATACATTTTTTGAAATAGATTGGAGAAACAAAATGGAAAATATATATGGTATGCTGGGCATTTCCCCTGAGGTGGAAGCTTTTGGTAATGAAATTCTGAAAGAGTTAAAGGAAAGATTTGAACAGATCGACGCTGTGGCGGAATATAATCAGGCAAAAGTCCTGAAGGCTATGCAGGCGGAACGGGTAGATGCCACCTGCTTTGCCGGCTCAACGGGCTATGGCTACAACGATGATGGTCGTGATAAATTGGAAAATGTATATGCAAGATGCTTCAACACAGAAGCGGCATTGGTGCGCCCCCAGATTACTTGTGGTACCCATGCTTTGGCAATCGCTCTGAGTGCAAATCTCCTTCCCGGGGACGAACTGCTCTCCCCTGTGGGAAAACCCTATGATACACTGGAAAAGGTGATTGGTACAGTGCCTTCTCCCTGTTCCCTGAAGGAATATGGTGTCAGCTACAGACAGGTAGACCTGCTGGAAGATGGCGCCTTCGACTATGCTAACATCAAGAAGGCCATCAACGAAAAAACAAAATTGGTGACCATTCAGCGTTCCAAGGGCTACGCTATGCGTCCTACCTTTTCTGTAAAGCAGATCGGTGAGTTGATTGCTTTTATCAAGGAAATTAAACCAGATGTGATCTGCATGGTGGATAACTGCTATGGCGAATTTGTTGATATCATCGAACCCTCCAACGTGGGTGCGGATATGATCGTTGGTTCCCTGATCAAAAACCCCGGCGGCGGTCTTGCTCCCATTGGTGGCTATATCTGCGGCAAACAGTCTTGCATCGACCGCTGCGCCTATCGTTTGAGTGCTCCCGGTCTGGGTCAGGAAGTCGGTGCTTCCTTGGATGTAAACCGTGCGTTATATCAGGGCTTTTTTCTTGCACCTACGGTAACGGCAGGTGCCCTGAAAGGTGCTGTTTTTGCAGCAAACATCTATGAAAAACTGGGATTCCGTGTTATCCCCAACAGCACAGAGCCCCGCAATGATATCATTCAGGCAGTGGAGCTGGGCAGTGCTGACGCCATGAAAGCATTCTGTCAAGGTATTCAGGCAGCTGCTCCCGTGGATAGCTATCTGACTCCCGTGCCTTACGCTATGCCGGGTTATACCTGTGATGTTATTATGGCGGCAGGTGCATTCATCCAGGGTTCTTCCATCGAGCTGAGTGCCGATGGCCCTATCAGAGAGCCTTATTCCGTATATTTCCAAGGTGGTCTGACTTGGTTCCATGCGAAAACAGGTATCCTGATGAGCCTGCAGAAACTCTATGAAGTCGGTTTGGTAGACCTTGAAAAATAAGCAAAAAATAAGTCAGTCGAAAGACTGGCTTTATTTTTTGCCGAAAAGAGAAAGGTATGTCTGAAAGATTTATTTTATAAATCATTCGAAGGTCTATGCACGGGGTTTCTCCATAAGCTGTTTCAACGTTGCACGATCTAGGCAACCCAATACGAACAGGAACAAAAGATACAATAGTCCCATTCCACAGAGGGAACCTAAAAACAGCAGCTTAGAAGGCTGGGAAATACGAATGAAGTATTTTACCAGAAGCCCTGCTGCTGCTCCTGCCAGCAAAGGCTTTAGAAAGCAATTATATAAGGAAGGAAAAACTCCTGTCTGCTGATAGAGCCTCCTCAGAGAAAGTCCTGCATTGCAGAACAGGCTCAGAAACCATCCCCCCAGAAAAGCAGACACACCATAGAGGGGCATGAAGAACCAGATCACTACAATGGTAATGAGAGAAGATAGGATATTGCTCCAAAAGAGGAAAAACTGTTCTCCCAACCCATTGAGAAGCCCATGCAGTGTGGTTTGTGCATAGAGAAGTGGGCAAAGAAAGGCAAGGGGAAACAAGACCTGCCCTAGGGCTGCCCGATTATAAACCACATAGCAGATTTCCCTGGAAAATACTGCAAATAATGCCGCTGCGCCGAATCCGATGATAGAAGTGAATAAAAATGTGGCGGAAACGGTTCTGCTGATACGCATATCCTGCTGCACGGCGCAGGCTTCAGAAATTTCCGGCACGAGGGAAACGGAAGCCGCCATCAGGCAGGCAGAGGGCAGCAAGATGAGGGGCATTGCCATCCCTGTCAGTTCGCCGTATGTAGAAAGCGCCTGTACGGTATTTTGTCCGTGGAGCTGCAGCTGGCGGGGAATGAGGATATTTTCTACAGTGGAAAGCAGGGCGGTGGCAATTCTTGTGGCGGAAAGAGGCACTGCCATAGTCAATATCATCGCCAGAACAGCGGAAGAAGATAGTGTTGGTTTTCGGATGAGCTTATGCTTTCTCTTAAAGCGGAAATAGTTCCATAGGGTAAAGCCGCAGGAAAGAAATTCTCCCAGCAGGATACCTGCTACAGCGGCGCAGCAGGCATAGGTCAGCCCCAAGGGCACGAAGATACCTGCCAGAAGATAGATCGTCACGATACGGGCAGTTTGTTCTAAAACCTGAGAAACGGCAGGGATGAGGGTCTCTTGCATTCCTAAAAAGAATCCACGCAAGCAGGAACCTGCTGCCATGAAAGGAACAGCAAGAGCCAGTAGGCGCAGGGGAAGGGCGGTGCGGCTGTCATCCAGAAAGGAAGAACCGATGTTTTCTGCACCGCAAAACAGGATGCCGCTGACAAATAGACTGATACCCAGAGAAAGGCAGACAGCCTGCTTGACAATACGGCCGATATTTCCATTTTGCCCGCGGATATGCTCCTGCGCTGTCAGGCGGGAGATGGTGGTAGTGAAGCCTGCGGAGGTGATGCTCCACGCAAGAGAATAGATCGGCAAAATCAGCTGATACAGCCCCATGCCTTCTGCACCGATGGTGTTTGACATGAAAATACGATAGAAAAACCCCATGCATTTGGTGATGAGGTTGGCTGCAGTCAGGATGAGAGTTCCGGTGATGATGGTCTTTCGGCTCATTGGCATACCTCTGGTATCTGTTCCTTCCATATATATGACAAGGAATGGTCAAATAGACGAGGATGCAGTTGGATCCGGCTGAACAAAAGCAGCAAGTGTATGATATGCTGAATTTAAATCAATATTTAGCATGCAAATTATATAAAAAAACGGAAAATTACTGATTTTTGTTTTTATGTCAGACATAATGAAATTTTATAATGCGGCGATAAAAAAATTTATCAAAATATATTGACAAGATTTTATCAACGCGATATAATTTAAACACAAAGTGCATAAAGCCAGACGAAGTATAAGGGAGATTTCTCTTGTTTTGTACAAAATAATGAGAAAACCGATGGAGCAATTCAGATAAAGAGCCGATTTCTGAAGAAACTTTCAGGTACAAATACCTTTTACAGATGGAACTCTGGAAAGTGCTTGGTTTTGCCAAAGCCGCCGTAGAAGTAATGCTTTCAGGTTTGAGATACAGAGGATATACAGGCAGAATAATATTGTTTGATTTTTGCTGTATATCTTTTTTTATTCAAACTTTTTGGCGTTTTTTGGCAAATTTGTAAAAAGGAGGAAGGAAAAAATGAGCAACAACAATGAAATGAAGAAGGAACTTGGTATGGGTGCTGCTATGGCTACAGTAGTAGGTTGCGTAATCGGTTCTGGTGTATTCTTCAAACCTACAGCAATGTATACAGCTACAGGCGGTGCGCCCGGTCTGGCAATTCTGGCATGGGTAATCACATCCCTGATGTGCTTGTGTGCAGCTATGACATTTGCTGAAATCGCAATTCTGATGCCTGAAACAGGCGGTATGCCCGTATACCTGAAAAGAGTATTCGGTGATAAAGTTGGTTACCTGTGTGGTTGGATGCAGACAGTTGTATTCTATCCCGGTCTGGTAGCTGCTCTGGGTGTAGCTGTTGCAAACCAGGCAAAACTGTTCTTGGGCGACGGTATGGTAGTTCCTGTAGCAATCGCTTGTATCGCTATCATGGTTATCCTGAACTGTATGGGTGCGAAAGTCGGCGGTGCCGCACAGTCCATCTTCACAGTAGCAAAACTGGTTCCTCTGGTACTGATTATGATTTTCGGTTTCCTGAGAGGGGACGGTAACCCCATCTTTGATCCCATGCTGGCAGATGGTCTGAGCTATGGCTCCGTTCTGGGTCAGCTGATGATCGCTGTACTGTTCGCATTCGAAGGCTGGACAAACGTAGGTGCCATCGCCGGTGAAATGAAAGACCCCGGCAAAGACCTGCCTAAGGCTATCGTTGGTGGTGTAGCGCTGATCATGGCTGTTTATATCATCATCAATCTGGCTTACCTGTGGGTACTGCCCGCTGACGTTATGATGAATCTGGAATCTCCTGCATCTGCAGTAGCTATGGAAATCTTCGGCGATATGGGCGG
This sequence comes from uncultured Clostridia bacterium, assembly GCA_937901125.1. GTDB lineage: Bacteria > Bacillota > Clostridia > Lachnospirales > Anaerotignaceae > Anaerotignum_A. The sequence continues at coordinate 7,963 of CALCGT010000008.1, forward strand.
TAAATTTGTATCCGTTGGTATCATGATCTCTGCTGGTGGTGCATGTAACGGTTTCATTCTGTCCGGTTCTCGTACAGCTCTGTACATGGCAGAGCAGGGTGACCTGCCTGGCAGCAAGACTCTGTCTAAAATTTCCGGCACAGGCGTTCCCATCAACTGCATCTTCCTGATCGGTATTCTGGGTGCAATCTATGCACTGACAGGTCAGTTCGACCTGCTGACAAACCTGGGCACATTCGTAGGTTGGGTATTCTACACACTGACATTTGCAGCAGTTATGGCTTACAGAAAACAGGCTCCTGATGTAAAACGTACATACAAAGTTCCTGCATATCCTGTAATCCCTCTGATCGCTATTATCTCCGGCTGCTATGTACTGATCAACCAGTTGTTTATGGCTGGCAAATCTTCCACTATGGTTGCTCTCGGTGGTATCGTGCTGGTACTGATCGGTTTGCCCGTACGTGCTATCTTCGCAAAGAAAAGATAATTGAATCATACAAAGAAGCACATAGAATTATAGTTTCATCGTATTAAAACATTTGCTTCATATAGAATTATAATTTCCCTGAAAAGGCGTACCGTATGGTACGCCTTTTCTTGTCATAGGGCGCTGTCAACGGGAAATACCTGGAGAAGCAGGATAAAAGCTACCAATTTCTCTTTTCATATAAAAGAAAAAAGTATAAAAATTGTTTGAATCTACTTAAGATTTAAATTTAGAGTTGCAAAAAGTATACCGATTGCACAATAAAATCGGTGGTGTTAAGAAGATATTAGGAAATAAATCGTGAGATAGCACTAATAGTCTTGACAATTTTCCTGTATTCATTGATAATATATTATGTTGAGCTATATGAGAATGCCTTATGCTGTGTTAATTTTCGACAAAAACTGAGGATATTCGATATTCGGCGGTCTTTGGCACATACACTGCGTGGCAGAGCATTTTCATAAAAACAGATAAAAATAAATGCTTGCGCGGGAAGGATGGTTCAATGTATTTATTATTATTACTGCTGTGGCTGATCTTCAATGGCAGAGTAACGCTGGAAGTGTTCCTCTTCGGTGTAGTGATCTGTGGCTGGGTGTATTGGTTCATTTGCAAATATATGGACTATAGCTTTCAGAGAGAGTTGAAGCTGGTGAAAAAGTTGCCGCTTTATCTGAAATACGCGGTCGTTCTGGTCTGGGAGATTTTCAAGGCAAATGTTGATGTAATCAAGATCGTGCTTTCTCCCAAAAAAAAGGAAATCGAACCTGCAATCGTTCATTTCCATACAGATCTGAAGAGCGAAGCGTCTCAGGTTGCTTTGGCAAACTCTATTACGCTGACTCCCGGTACTTACACAGTGCAGCTGGAAAATGGCGATTATGCCATCCAGGCATTGGATAAGGAAAAATTCGGGGAAGGTCTGGATGAGTCAGTTTTTGTGAAACAGCTGAGAAAGTTGGAGGGATAAGAGTATGAGTGATACGATGCGCTTTATTTTAGAGATCGCCATGTTTGTGTTGGCTTGCGGCATGATCCTGGCGTTTATCCGCGCGGTGAAGGGTCCTCGTTACACAGACCGTATCGTGGCGATCAATATGATCGGTACTATGACAACGACAACGATCGGTATTCTTTCCGCTTATCTGGGTGAAACAGCATTGGTAGACGTTTCTTTGGTCTACTCCCTGCTGAGTTTCCTGGCAGTTGTAGTTATGTGTCACGTAGTTACATTGCATCATAAAGGTCGTTTGCAGTTCCTGAGCAGAAAAGAGAAGGAGGCGAAGGAAGAATGTCAGTAAGAGAAATCGTTGCAACCGTTTGCATCATCATTGGTCTGTTTGTGTTCTTTTGCTCCATTTTGGGTATATATCGCTTCAAATATGTCATGAACAGAATGCACGCAGCGGCTTTGGGTGATACCATGGGTATCTTTTTTGTAGTACTGGGTCTTTTGATCTTGGGGCAAGATTTCTTCCACATGGCAAAATATGTCCTGATCATCCTGTTCTTCTGGCTGTCCAGCCCTATTGCAACACATATGATCGCAAAAGTAGAACTTTTGACCAATAAAGATTGTGAAGAAAGGATGAAGGACAGATGAGTGATTTTAGTATTATGATTCAGATGATTCTGGTCGTATTTCTGATCGCCAGTGCTATTGGGGTATCTGTGACAAGAAACCTTTTCATGGCAGTTATCGTTTTCATGGGCTACAGCTCTGTTATGGCAATCGTTTGGCTCTTTCTGGAATCTCCTGACCTGGCGATCACAGAAGCAGCGGTTGGTGCTGGGGTAGATACCGTACTTTTCTTCCTGACACTGAAGAAGGTACATGCACTGAAAGGCACAAGGGAGGGTTGATGAATGAGCGAAAATAAATCCTTCTGGCAGAGATTGAAAAGCTGGATCGACGGGGATGAAATCCTGATCGATGCGGATCATTACATTTCTACCAGAGAAAGAAAAGAAAGAGTGCCTATTGAAAAGGCAGTTTCCATGGAACGTCTGCGTTCTAATTCCACTTTGTATCGTGTTCTGTGTGTTGCTATTACAGTGGTATTCATTGCAGTTATGATGCGAGTGGTGATCGACCTGCCAATGTTCGGCGATTCCAATAGCCTTACAAACAACGAAGTAGGGCAGAGATATCTGGAACAGGGGATCGAAGAAACCGGTGCTATCAACTTTGTAGCCGGCATGATCCTGGACTATCGTGCATTCGATACTTTTGGTGAATCCAACGTATTATTCATGGCGGTTATCGCCGTACTGATGCTGTTGCAGAGAGATAAGAAAAATATCAGCGCAGCAGAAGATCAGGAAATGACGGAGGATGAAGTATTCGATTCGCAAGATTCCAAGCTGATTTTGAAAAAGGGTGCGAAATGTCTGGCTCCTGTGGTTATTCTGTATGGTATCTATGTTGTATTGAATGGTCACCTGTCTCCAGGCGGCGGTTTCTCCGGCGGTTCCATCATCGGCGCCGGCCTGATTCTGTATTCTGCAGCAAATGGGCAGAAAAAGATGCAGACTTTCTTTACCATTAAAACACTCACAAGGATCAGTGTTGCGTGTCTGCTGACATACTGCGGCTGTAAGAGCTATTCCTTCTTTACAGGTGCCAACCATGTTGGCTGGGAAATCCCTAAGGGTACCCCCGGCGCAATTTTGAGCTCCGGCTTTATCCTGCCTCTGAATATCTGTGTAGGTTTGGTCGTTGCTTGTACGATGTATGGATTCTATGCGTTATTTACAAAAGGAGAAGTCTGATTATGAGTCATCTGTTGACAAATTATTATGAAGCAGCTTCGGTCATCCTCTTTGGCATTGGATTCATGAATCTGCTTCTGCAAAACAATCTGATTAAAAAATTTATTGGTTTGAATATCATGGATACGGCTACCTATCTTTTCCTGGCAGCCAAGGGTTATGTTTTTGGCAGGGTAGCACCTATCCTGACAAACGGGATCATTGATAAAGATTACTACGTCAACCCCATTCCTGCAGGTCTGGTACTGACAGGTATCGTTGTATCCGTAAGTGTGACTGCGTTCTCTCTTGCTTTGGTTCTGAGACTGTATAAGCATTACAACTCTCTGAACATGGACGAGATCCTGCGTATGATGAGAGAGGAGGAAGGGGAATAATATGGAGCATCATTTGAATTTAGTACATAATATACCTTTCTTCAGCATCTTCTTTGCGATGTTCTGCGGTATCATCACACCATTGATCAAAAATGGGCGCACTGCCCGCCGTCTGCATGGCTTTATGGTTCTGCTGATTGGTGCGCTGTCTGTGGTTCTGCTGGTAAATGTTACCCAAAATGGGGAAGCCTTTTCATTTATGATGGGTCACTTCCCTGCACCCTGGGGCAACGAACTGCGTGTTGGTCCTCTGGAAGCATTGCTGGCAGTATTGGTTAGCGTGGTCATGTTCCTGACAATTACTGGCGGCAGCGATATCATCTTTAAGGAGATCGTTCCTGAAAAACAGAATCTCTATTTCATCATGCTGAACGCTACCTTTGGCGCGATGCTGGCGATGACCTATACAAACGATATTTTCACAGGATACGTTTTCATCGAAATTCTGACTATCGCATCCTGTACACTGATCTTGGCGAGGGGGACAAAACAGGCTATCGTAGGTACAACCCACTATCTGGTATTCGGCTGTATGGGTTCCGGTCTGTTCCTGCTGGGTGTATGTATCCTGTATGGTATCACAGGCCAACTGCTTTTCCCTCAGATCAAAGAGGGGGTTGCAGCTCTGATGGCAACAGGCGATTATCATTTTGCGCTGATGATCGTAGTCAGCCTGATGTTTGTTGGTCTGGGCATCAAGAGTGCGCTGTTCCCGTTCCATTCCGCACTGCCTACCGCTTACGGTTCTACTATGACAACCTCCAGTGGTATCTTGTCCGGTCTGGTTTTGAAGGCGTATATTATTCTGGCAATTAAATTGACCTTTGAGGTATTCACCGTGCAGACACTGGTGGATCTGAAAATTGCGGACGTTATGTTCATTTTGGGCGTCCTTGGCATGGTCATGGGTTCCGTTTATGCCGTACGGGAAAGCCGAATGAAACGTATGCTAGCCTATTCCTCTGTGGCGCAGATCGGCTATATCTTCATGGGCATTGGTCTGGGTTCCGTAGCTGGTATGCTGGCAGCATGCTTCCATGTATTTGCTCATGCAGTTACAAAATCTATGCTGTTCGTATGCTGTGGTGCTTTCATTGAAGACGCAGGCGGTAAAGAACAGTTGGAAAACCTGAAAGGGGCAGCCCACAGAAATCCTCTGGCGGGTATCGCCTTTACAGTCGGCGCTCTCTCTATGATTGGTGTGCCATTGTTTGCAGGCTTCATCTCCAAGCTGTATTTTGCAATGGCCGCTCTGGAAATGACAGGGCTGCGGTTGGTGCTGGTGCTGGTGGCTCTGGCAATCTCTATGATTTTGAATGCGATGTATTTCCTGCCTTCCGTAATTGCCATCTGGTCTCGTCCCAAAGAGGAAACAGCAGTGGCAATCAAGAAAACGCAGGTTTCTCCTACATTCGCTCTGGCGATGGTATTGTTTATCGTAGTCAACCTAGTATTGGGTATCGGTTATCGTCCAATTATTGATGTGATGAAACTGGGTATCGAATTGATCCAGATGACATTGTGATGAGAGAATGAGGTGAGAAAAAATGAGCGGAACTGTACTTTTGCTGCTCCCGATGATTTTACCTTTTATTTTTGGTCTCATCATTGGCTTCCAGAAGGAAGAAAAGCAGCGCGACATTTTAGTTTTTATTGCAATGGCTGTTGAAGCCGGTTTGGTATGGTATCTGTGCATGGGGGATCATTCCTTCCTGCTATGGCAGATCACAGACCGTCTCTCCCTTGCATATCATACGGATGGTCTGGCAAAATTCTTTGCTTGCCTGATCAGCACCATCTGGCTGATCGCAGCAGTATTCTCCATGGAATATATGAAACATGAACATAAGCCAGAACGCTTCTTCATGTTTTATACCTTCTCCTTGGGGGCATTGATGAGCCTGTGCTTCTCCGAAAACATGATGACATTGTATCTGTCCTATGAATTTATGACCATCCTGACAGCTCCATTGGTTATCCATACCGGTACACCGGAAGCAGTCCGTGCCGGTCTGAAATATCTGGGCTATTCCTTCTTTGGCGCAGGTCTGGGTTTGATGGGTTTCTTCTTCCTGAATACCTACTGTGAAACAACATCCTTCGTTGCCGGTGGTACTTTGGATATGGCACTGGTAGCAGGGAATGAAAACCTGATGCTGATCGTGTTCTTCCTGATGGCTCTGGGCTTTGGCTGTAAGGCGGGTATGTTCCCCCTGCATGCGTGGCTGCCCACTGCCCACCCGGTAGCACCTTCCCCTGCATCTGCAGTCCTTTCTGGTATTATCACAAAGGGCGGGGTTATTGCCATCATTCGTGTGACATATTATCTGTTCGGCGTGGATTTCCTGCGTGGCACATGGGCGCAGACAGCTTTGCTGGTTCTGTCCATTGTGACCATCTTCATGGGTTCCATGCTGGCTTATAAAGAAAAACTGCTGAAGAGAAGACTGGCGTATTCCACTGTTTCCAATGTTTCCTACGTTGTGTTCGGTCTGATGTTGATGTGCCCCGCAGGCTTCATTGGCGCACTGATGCAGGTAGTCTTCCACGCAGTAGCAAAGAATATCCTGTTCCTTTGCGCTGGTGCCATCATCTATAAAACCCATAAAACCTTCGTTTACGAACTGAAGGGGATTGGCAAGGAAATGCCTATCGTTATGTGGACATTTGCTCTGGCGTCTCTGTCCCTGATTGGTATTCCTCCTACCAGTGGTTTTGTCAGCAAATGGTATCTGGCACAGGGCGGTCTGATGCCCGAAGCTGGTGTTCTGGGGTTGGTCGGTGTAGCAATTCTGATGGTCAGCGCACTGCTGACAGCAGGCTACCTGATGAGTATTATTTTGAACGCGTTCTTCCCCGGCAAGGATTTTAATTATGCTTCCTTGCAGAAAAAAGAACCGAATTACTTGATGACGGTACCTCTGGTACTGCTGAGCATCGTAGTGGTTGGCTTCGGTATGATGCCGACACCTTTGCTGGATATCATCAGCAGCATCAGCGGGATGATTTTCTAAGGGAAAGGGAGGAAACATTATGAACGCATTTGCGACATTGTTACCGGTGATCTTTCCGATCATTGCAGGTGCTTGCCTGCTGCCGGTAAAATTTAGTGACAGAAAGGCCCGTGAAAGAGTGGTACTGCCCATCGTTGTACTGAATGCAATTTTCGCTCTGTATGCGATCTTTGGTGCAAAGGCCGGCATGGTCACTTTGTTCCAGTTCAGCGATAAGCTGTTTCTGGCTCTTCAGTTGGATGGTATGTCCAAGGTATTTGGTACGATGGTTTCCCTTTTGTGGATCATCACCACCATTTATGCATTTGAATACATGACCCACGAAGGCCATGAGGACAGATTCTTCGCATTCTTTATCATGACATTTGGTGTCGTTGTTGGTATCGCTTTTGCTGCCAACTTCCTGACCATGTATTTGTTCTATGAATTCCTGACACTGGCAACATTGCCTATCGTTATGCATCAGTTCGATAACAAGGCACGCCACGCCGGGAAAATGTATGTACTTTATATGATGTTCGGTGCGTCTTTGGCGTTCATCGGCTTCGTATTCATTCTGTGCTACGGCACAACAACGGATTTCCTCTATGGCGGCGTGCTTGATCCTGCACTGGTGGCAGGACATGAAGAAATGCTCCGTCTGGTATTCGTTCTGGCATTCTTCGGTTTCGGTGTTAAGGCTGCAGTATTTCCTTTTTACCGTTGGCTGCCTAAGGCATCCGTTGCGCCCACACCTGTTACAGCACTGCTGCATGCGGTTGCAGTCGTAAAATCCGGTATTTTTGCCATCATCCGTCTGACATACTATGCATTCGGTACGGAATTTCTGGTGGGCACATGGGCACAGTACGTTATGCTGATCGCCGCTGCAGTCACCATTGTGTTCGGTTCTACAGTGGCCCTGAGAACCCCTCACATCAAAAGAAGATTTGCATACTCCACCGTTTCTAACCTGTCCTATATCATCTTCGGTATTGCCGTGATGACTCCGGCAGGCTTGGCGGCAGGTATGCTGCACATGGTATATCATGCTGTCATCAAGATTACGCTGTTCTTTACAGCTGGTGCAATTCTGTATAAAACCCACAGGGAATATCTCTACGAAGTGGAAGGCTTCGGCAGACTGATGCCAATCACCTTCGCTACCATGGCAATCACAGGTCTGGGGCTGGTAGGTGTGCCTCCCTTTGCAGGCTTCCACAGCAAATGGGCATTGGCAACGGCGGCAGTATCCAGCGGCAATCCTGTAACCTATATCGGTGTTGTGGCGCTGATCCTGTCTGCACTTTTGACAGCACTGTATATCTTCTCTATCATCATCCGGGCATATTTCCCCAGAGAAAAGGAATATCCTGCGGATTATTACCATCATGTATCTGATCCCAATAAATACATGACAGTGCCTCTGGTGATTTTGGCAATCGTTTCTGTTATCATGGGTCTGATGCCTGACACACTGCTGGGCATCATGAATGACGCCATCCTGGGCGTGCTGTAAAAGGAGGGGAGAAAGAATGGAACATATCGCAACAACAAGTATCGTATTACCATTTCTGGTGTTCTTTCCTTTCCTGGGTGCAGTGGTGAGTTACATCATCGGACGCAGCAATAAAGGCGCACGAGACCTGTGGACATGGATTCTGTCTGCAGTGGTTTTCGTAGCCAGCCTGTTGCTGGTTGGTAAGGAAACAGTATATGAAATTTCCGGCTTCTGCGGCTTGGGCATGAGCTTTGCCGCAGAGGGCTTTGGCACTATCCTGGCAGTGCTGATTTCTTCCATCTGGTTGATCACAACACTGTTCTCCAAGGAATATATGGCAGCAGAACGGAACAGAAATCGCTACTATTTCTTCGTATTTCTGACTTTGGGTGCGACCATGGGCATTTTCCTTTCCGCTGACCTGTTTACCACATTCATCTTCTTCGAGATCATGTCCTTCACATCCTTTGTGTTGGTTATGCATGATGAAGAAGAATTTACCATGCGTGCGGCAAAAACCTATCTGGCAGTGGCAGTTATCGGTGGTTTGGTAACTTTGATGGGGCTGTTCATGATGTACCAGAAAGCTGGCACATTGAATATGAGCGAGCTGACAGCCTTCATGCAGGCGCAGGAAAATCCTGCGGATTTCTATGCTATCGGCGAGCTGATCCTGTTTGGTTTCGCTGCAAAAGCAGGTCTTTTCCCTCTGCATATCTGGCTGCCTAATGCATACACCGTAGCACCTGCACCTTCCAGTGCACTGCTTTCCTGTCTGCTGACAAAAACCGGTGTATTTGGCACAATCATCGTAAGCTGCAAGCTGTTCCTGCACGATGCGGCTTGGGGCAACTTTATCCTGATTCTGGGTATCATCACCATGGTTATGGGGGCGGTTCTGGCGGTATTCTCTGTAAACCTGAAGAGAACACTGGCTTGCTCCTCCATGTCTCAGATCGGCTTTATCATTATTGCTATCGGTATGCAGGGCTTGCTGGGCGAACATAACGTTCTGGCGGCTAGCGGTACTTTCCTGCATTTTCTGAACCACTCCCTGTTCAAGCTGCTGCTGTTCATCGGTGCAGGCGTGATCTTTATGAACCTGAGAGAACTGAACCTGAACAAAGTGCGTGGTTACGGGAAAGATAAACCTCTGCTGAAATTTATCTTCCTGATGCCTATTTTGGGTATCGGCGGTATCCCTCTGTGGAATGGTTATATCTCTAAAACGCTGATCCACGAGAGCATGGTGGAATATATCGAAGTTCTGGCAGAAGCAGGTCAGTCTACAACATTTATGCATTGTGCGGAAGCATTGTTCCTGTTCTCCGGCGGTCTGACACTGGCGTATATGACAAAGATCTTCGTATGTATTTTTATTGAAGATAATCCCTATGGTGTGCCTCAGTCTGTAAGAAAAGGTCCTTACATGAGCAAGATGATGGCTGTGATCTTGGCAGTTATTGCGGTCCTGCTGCCTGTTCTGGGCTGTCTGCCTCACCAGACGCAGGATGTACTGGCGGCAATGGGAGCACATTTTATGAACGCACATACACCTGACCATGTGATCCATTATTTCGCATGGGTGAACCTGAAGGGTGCAGTCATTTCCATCTGCGTGGGTGCTGTGGTTTACTTCCTCTTCATCCGCAAGGTGCTGATGAGAAAAGATGCAAACGGCAATCTGGCCTATGTGGATTGCTGGCCCGCATGGTGCAACATCGAAGACAAGATCTATCGTCCTCTGCTGCTGACTGTCCTGCCTTATATCGGTGGCTTCTTCGCCCGTATCGCAGGCAATCTGCTGGATGGTATCATTTCTGTACTGCGTATGCTGATCTTCAATGACGACAATGGTCGTGTTGTTCCTCCTGAAGATAAATATTTCTCTGCATACACAGACTATGAAGCAGACCACGAAATGTATCGTGAAGGCTTTGCAACAAGCTTGCTGCTGATCGGCATTGGTTTGACGGTTGCAGTGATCTATATTATCGTTGGATAAGTTTTTTAGCCTCTACCTGTAACGGGTAGGGGCTTTTTCTTTCGTTGACAGAAAAGCTATGTCAAGGTAAAATCAATATAGATTATTCTGCAAAAAAGGAGCAGGGAATATGAATTTGAAAAAATGGATCGCATTCAGCCTGGCAGGATGTTTCCTTTTCAGTGGCTGCGCAGAGCAGAGGGAACAGGCACAGGCTGCGCTGGAAAACAGCCAGCAGGAAAATAGATATGAAGCAACTTCCTTTGCCATGGATACTGTTATGACATTCACCATTATCCATGAGGATGGGGAAGAACTTATCATAGACGCAGAACAGGAGATTCGGAGATTGGAGAACCTGTTATCTGTTACATTGGATGGCAGTGAGACAAAGCAGATCAATGAAAATGCGGGGAAAGTTCCCGTCCGTATACCAACAGAAACACTGAACCTATTGCAGACAAGCAAGGATTTGGGAACGGAAACGGGAAATGCTTTCGATATTGCCATTTACCCTGTAGTCAAAGCATGGGGATTTACAGAAGAGGAACAAAGTGTACCTTCTCAGGAGACCATCGATCAGCTGCTGCCGTTGACAGATTTGGAGGACCTGATCCTGGACAAAGAAAATTCTACTGCATATCTGGATAAAGAGGGGATGGCAGTTGATCTGGGCGGCATTGCCAAAGGCTATGCTTCCGATAGCGTAAAAGCATTGCTGAAGGGCAAGGGCGTAGAATCGGCACTGCTTTCTTTGGGTGGCAATATCTGTACCATTGGCAGTAAGCCTGACGGCAGCCCCTGGAAAACAGCGGTACAGAATCCTCTGGATGCCAATGATTATGTGGGTCTGCTGGAGATCAGTGATACCTGCGTCATCACTTCCGGCGGATACCAAAGATATTTTGAAGAAAATGGGAAACAGTATCATCACATCATCGACCCTGCCACAGGGTGGCCTGCAGAAAGCGGTCTGCTTTCCGTGACTATCGTCTGCGAGAGCGGTACAAAGGCCGATGCTCTTTCTACAGCGTTGTTCGTTATGGGGCTGGATGATGCACTGGAATACTGGAGAACACAGGATGATTTTGAAGTGATATTTGTGACAACAGATGGAGAAGTCGTAGTCACAGAAGGCCTGAAAGATAGTTTTGCATTTGAAGGGAAGGACAACGATTTCACTTACCGGGTGGCAGAAAGATAAAAGGAGGAACGTGATATGGGTAAATGCAGAGATTTTTTAAACACAGTTACATTTGAATGTGACTGGAAGGATATGGGCCTGATGGGTCTTTGTGTGGGCTCTCTGGGGGCTCTGTTTGGCATGGTCGTGCCTGAAAAATATAAAAATGCGGCTGCCTTTGGCACAGGTGCAGGCTTTTTCCTTTCTGCAGTGGCAGTGACGGTAAAAAGCATTGAAGCAGGAAGAGAGGATGAATTCGACGAATACGAAGATTTCGAAGAATGGGAAGATTGGGATGACGAGGATGACGAAGAAGGTTTCGTGATGAGAATTACAGCGGAAGAAAACGACGAAGAATAATCAAGAGAAAAATACAGAAGGGGGTTCAAGGGGAGGTTGCTTTTTTGAAGCCCTTTTGTTACATATTGCGGAGCAAAACAGAAATTTTTGTGGTTTCCGCTAAAAGGAGGTAAGGTTATGGGTATTTTGAAGGTTGGGATCGGCGCGGCCCAAGGCGTACTGGCAGATGCATGGAGAGAGTATTTCTACTGTCCTTCCATGGAGGCGGATGTTTTGGTACAAAAGGGCGAACAGCGTCAGTCCAAACGAGGCTTTAATACAAAAAAGAGTGAAAATATCATTTCCAATGGCTCTATCATCGCGGTCAATGAAGGACAGTGTATGTTGATTGTAGAGCAGGGGAAAGTGGTAGAGGTCTGCGCAGAAGCAGGGGAATTCCTCTATGACACATCCACAGAGCCCAGCATTTTTTATGGAGACCTGAAGGAAAGCATCAAAGATAGCTTCAAGCAGTTCGGCAAGCGAGTGGGCTTTGGCGGCGATACTGCAGGCGATCAGAGGGTATATTTCTTCAATACAAAAGAAATTTTGGGCAATAAATACGGCACTTCCAATCCTGTACCTTTCCGTGTGGTGGATGTCAATATTGGTTTGGATATTGATATTTCCATTCGCTGCCACGGGGAATATGCCTATCGCATCACAGACCCTGTTTTATTTTATAAAAACATCTGCGGTAATGTGGAAAATACATATACCAGAGATCATGTCGATTCTCAGCTGAAAAGTGAGATGCTGACAGCTTTGCAGCCTGCCTTTGGCAAAATTTCTGCTATGGGCATCCGCTATAGCGCACTGCCCGGTCATGCGATGGAGCTTTCCCAGGCGCTGAATGAAGTTTTGGCGGAAAAATGGGGTGGCAGATACGGCATCGAGATTACATCCATTGGTGTGAACAGTGTGAAGGCTTCCGAGGAAGACGAAGCCATGATCAAAGAACTGCAGAGAAATGCTGCTTTGCGGAACCCTTCCATGGCGGCAGCCCATTTGGTAAATGCCCAGGCGGAAGCTATGCAGGCAGCGGCGGCAAATAACAATGCAGGTCCTATGATGGCTTTTGTAGGCATGAATCTTGCAAATCAGGCAGGCGGTATGAATGCAGGACAGTTGTTCCAAATGACGGCACAGCAGCAGACAGCACAACCGCCTCAGCCTGAACAGGGATGGAACTGCCCTTGTGGCAAAACAGGCAATAGGGGCAATTTCTGCACAGAGTGCGGTGGGAAAAAGCCTGCGGACAATAGCTGGACTTGTGAATGTGGTTCTCAGAATAAAGGCAGATTCTGCCCCCAGTGCGGTAAACCTAAGCCTGCAGGGGTGCCCCAGTATCAATGCGATAAATGCGGGTGGGAGCCGGAAGATCCCGCAAAGCCTCCCCGTTTCTGCCCGGAATGCGGTGATTCCTTTGGAGACGAAGACAGAAAATAAGCCGGGAAATTAAAAAAGCCACCCACTCGTTGAAAGAGTGGGTGGTTTTTATTTCCCTTTTTTCTTTACCGTGGGCGTAGAATCAAAGGTATGATTTCTGCCCAGTATATAAGATAATTTGACGAGATTTTTTTCTTCTTCGGTAAGTTCTTTGCCCAGCTTTTCTTCTACATACATAAAAAGAGATTTTACATTTGTCCGCAGGCGTTTGGGTTTTTTCGCCAACATGGTCAAGGGCTGGAAGGTTTCGGCTTTGATCTCCGCAGGGTGGGTAATGGCAAATATTTTTGCAGTATAGACTGCATCGTTGAGGGCATTATGAAAATCCTCTTCTTCGGGGATGCCCAATTCCACCACAGCATTTTTTAGACCGATGGCTTTTCCTGCTTCGTGGTTCAGATATTCTGCCGCCAAGGGCTGCACATTCAGAAACTGATCCGTCATGGCTTCTCCATCCAGATTGTAGAAATAGATATTGCGGTAAAGGGATTTGATATCATCTCCACCCCAAGTACAGAGGATGGAAGGCTCGTCCCCAATAAATGCCAGAAATGCTTGATAAGCTTCGGCAAAGGTGGGCTTATCTACCAGCTGTTCTGGGTGGATGCCTGTGATCTTTTCTACAAATGGATGCAGACGAGGATAGATCTGAGGACGAATCATATAGTTGAAGGTGTCCAACTGCCGGAAATTTTCATCTAGCTTCACTGCGCCGATTTGAATGATCTCAAAGGGACATTCCGGGTTGGGCTCTACTTTTTTTCCTGTTTTAAAGGGAAAAGACTGGTTGAATTCCAAGTCCAGTACGATATAATTCATTTTGCGTACCTCCTGTTCTGTTTCATAGTGTATCATGTTTTATAAGGGAAAGAAAGAAAAACTTGACCGAGAAACAAAGGAAAAATGGTTTATTGTCTTCGGTGCAGGAAGTTCCTCTTGTGCATCCGAAGCTGGAATGATAGAATCATGGGTAAGATGAATTGAGAAAGCGGGGTATAAAAATATGAAACTCACTTTTACAGAGGAACAGATGAAAAATGAACTGAACAAAATCTACTTGGAAGAAGATGACCTTCTGATGGAAGGGGAATTTGTGACAGGGGAAGGGAAAAATTATATTATCTCTGGTGTTGCTACCATTGAAGGAGAACGCTACCATGAATTCGAGATCGAATTCGAGCTAGTGGAAGAGCCTGCCGGCGAAACCCTGGAATCCATCATGGAAACAGAATGGGAATGGTATGATTTTCTTTGCTAATTAGCCTGCAAATAAAAAGTCAATAGGAAAATGAAAAATATTTAGGATTTATTGC
>CALCGT010000009.1 GCA_937901125.1 uncultured Clostridia bacterium
CATTTCATTATCTTATATCAGTTTTTTCATTTTACACAAACTTTGAAACAGTCTCGTTGTTTTGGTTGAACTATATGCTATGCTACATATCCCGATCAAGGAAGCCTTATTTTTATATAGAGCAAAAACATATCGGTCATATCCATATTTACTCTATAGCCGTATATCTTACGTGATATTTGGTATTTTCATGGGGATATTTCTCTTGTGGCTAAAAAACACGAGAGCAGAAAATTCTATATCGAATTATTATTTGTTAATTTGATTTATTTCGGGATCATGCTGAGCATATCATTAAGCTATGAATTACATTTTGTTTTAATTTTAATTGGTATTTCAATAGCAAGCATATATTCTACCTCCAAAAATCGTAACAGTTAAGGCGCAACTTTGTATAGAATCGTTTTTATACCATCAGATAATATATCTGGTGGTATTTTTTCAACTATGTATTGTAATTTTACAGCGAATCTTGCGTTTTTTTTCAGGAAAGATTGCATGGCGGAAAACAGTGTGCTACAATTAAGTATCGTACCTAAGAAAAATTTGAATGAGATTGGAGTCATCTTACTATGAATCAGAATATTGAGAATATCAGAAATGTTGCCATCATTGCCCATGTTGACCATGGTAAAACTACCCTGGTAGACCAGCTGCTGAGACAGAGCGGTATTTTCCGTTCCAATCAGGAAGTACAGGAAAGAGTCATGGACAGCGGAGACATTGAAAGAGAAAGAGGGATCACGATCCTTTCTAAAAATACAGCTGTAAACTATGGCGATATCAAAATCAACATCATCGATACACCCGGTCACGCAGACTTCGGCGGCGAAGTAGAACGTGTCCTGAAAATGGTAGACGGTGTTGTTCTGGTGGTTGATGCTTTCGAAGGCCCTATGCCTCAGACAAAATTTGTTCTACGCAAGGCTTTGGAACTGAACCATCCCGTTGTTGTTTGCGTAAATAAAGTGGACAGACCCGAAGCACGCCCCAATGAAGTTATCGATGAAGTTCTGGAACTGTTTATGGAACTGGATGCCAATGACGACCAGTTGGATTCTCCCTTCGTCTTTGCTTCCGCAAGAGGCGGCTACGCTTCCGAAGACCCTACAGCAAGGGAAGGGGACATGAAGCCTCTGTTTGAAGCTATCATCAACCATATCCCCGGCCCCAAAGGCGACCCCGAAGCCCCTCTGCAGGCACTGATCTCAACCATCGACTACAGTGAATATCTGGGCCGTATCGGTATCGGCAAGATCGAAAATGGGATCATCCGAGTGAATGACGAAGTTGTTGTTTTGAATATGCACAACGAAGAAACACAGAAAAGAGTACGTATCTCCAAGCTGTACCAGTTCGAAGGTCTGCAGAGAGTGGAAGTAAAGGAAGCAGGCGTAGGCAATATCGTTGCCCTGAGCGGTATCGGAAACATCATGATCGGCGATACCATCTGCTCCCCCGAAAAGCCCGAACCTCTGCCATTTGTAAAGATTTCCGAACCTACACTGTCCATGAACTTCTCTGTAAACGACAGCCCATTTGCCGGTCAGGAAGGCAAATATGTTACTTCCCGCCAGATCAGAGACAGACTGTTTAAGGAGTTGAATACAGACGTCAGCCTGCGTGTGGAAGATACTGATAATATGGACAGCGTAAAGGTTTCCGGTAGAGGCGAACTGCACCTTTCCATCCTAATCGAAACACTCCGTCGGGAAGGCTATGAATTTCAGGTTTCCAAGCCTGAAGTTCTGCTGAAAGAGATCGACGGCAAAAAATGCGAGCCCATGGAAGCGGTTACCATTGATGTGCCCGAAGAATTCGTCGGCAACGTCATTGAAAAACTGGGCAGCAGAAAAGGCGAAATGACAAATATGTATCCTGCAAAGGGCGGCTATACCAGACTGGAATTTTCCATTCCTGCAAGAGGTCTGATCGGCTACCGCAGTGAATTTATGACAGATACAAAGGGCAACGGTATCATGAACTCTCTGTTCGATGGATACGAACCCTATAAAGGCGATATCGTGACACGTTCTCAGGGCTCTCTGGTTGCTTTTGAAAGCGGTGAAGCCATCACCTATGGTCTGTATAACGCTCAGGAACGTGGCGACCTGTTCATCGGCGCAGGCGTGAAGGTATATGAAGGTATGGTTGTGGGCAGAAACTCCAGATCCGATGATATGGATATAAACGTTTGCAAGAAAAAACAGCTGACAAATACCCGTGCCAGTGGTTCTGATGATGCACTGAAGCTGACACCTCCCATCCAGATGTCTCTGGAACAGTGCATGGAATTTATCAGCGATGATGAACTCCTGGAAGTAACCCCCCAGAACCTGCGTATGCGCAAAAAGATTTTGGATAACACACAGCGCAGAAAAGCAAGAAACCGTGCAAATAGTTAAGAAGCATTGAAAGATAAATAGAGGTGCACCATGGCAGCAAAAGCGAAGAAAAAAGGCGGATCATTCATCAAACAGGCGGCGATTTTGGCAGCGGCCAGTTTGCTCGTGCGCTTTTTAGGCTTTGTCTATCGCCTGCCCCTGACAAATATGATCGGGGATGAGGGGAATGCCATCTATGCCGGCGGGTATTATATCTATACTTTTCTGCTGATTTTATCTTCCGCAGGGCTGCCCGCAGCCATTTCCAAGCTGGTTTCCGAGCGTATCGCTCTGAAGCAGTATCGAAATGCCCATCGGGTGTTCCAGGCGGCACTGGTGATTTCAACGACCCTTGGTGTATTCTTTGCAATCGTGATGGGGTTAAGCGCCCATCAACTGGCAAATCTCATTGGGATCGAGGATAGTTATTATTCCCTGCTGACCCTTTGCCCTACATTGGTCATTGTAGCTATCATGTCTGTATTCCGTGGATATTTTCAGGGGATGCATACTATGGTGCCTACTGCCATTTCCCAGATCATTGAGCAGGTATTCAACGCCTTTTTCAGCGTCTATCTGGCGTGGGTTTTCCTAAGCGTGAATGTGCCCGAGGGGATGGAGAAAAATATTCCTCTGGCTTCTGCCGGCGGTACCATGGGTACCGGGGTTGGTGCGTTGGCGGGCTTAGTTGTGGTGATTTTTGCCTATTGCCTGATTCGCCCTTATCTTTTGTGGCGGGCACAACGGTGCAGACAGCCCTACGAAGAAAGCAAACGTCAGCTCATCGGTAGAGTGCTGCAAACGGCGTGGCCGATCATTGCCGGAACGGCAGTATTCAGTATCACTAACTTGATTGATATGGGGATGGTGGTGAATATCCTGCAAAAAACAGGATTTTCTATTACAGAAGCAAAAGCCTTATATGGGCAGCTTTCCGGTAAATTCGTTACCTTGACTACATTGCCTGTAACCATTTCCACTGCCATTGCCACGGCAGCTCTGCCTAGCATTGCGGCTTCTGTGAAGCTGAGGGAGAAAAAGCAGGTGCGCAGAAAGATGGCTTTGACCTATCGTATTTCCATGATTATTTCTGTGCCTGCTGCAGTGGGCATCAGTGCCCTTGGGCCCCAGATTCTAGCGATGCTGTTCCCCAGTGCCAGCGATGGCGGTATGCTGTTGACTGTTGGTGGTATCTCCATCATCTTCCTGGCTCTGTGTCAGACTTCTACAGGCATCCTGCAAGGCATCGGTCATATCAAAGTGCCTGTAGTTGGTGCCATTTTGGGTGCCATTACCAAGGTTATCCTGAATGCGACCTTGATTCGGATTCCTTCCATCAACGTATTGGGGGCAGTTCTTTCCACCACAGGCTGCTATCTGGTGGCGGCAGTATTCGACGTCATCATGCTATCCCGCAAAACAGGGACCAGATTCGACTTCATAGGCAGCTTCCTGAAGCCTGTTATTGGCTCTATCGCCATGGCGGCAGGTACATTGGGCAGCTATCATGTCTTTTTTGCTCTCATTGGCAGCAATACCATTGCTACATTGTTGGCGATCTGTGTGGCTATCGCCGTGTATGGTCTGGTGATGCTGCTGATCAAAGGGATCGTAGAAGAAGATCTGCAGGCGGTGCCCGGCGGCGGCAAACTGATTCATATTTTAAAAAGATTGCGTTTACTATAAATTATGCTACTATAAAATAGAGAGGGGAACGCTTTGCAAACAAAAGCGTTTTCTGGAGAAACAAAAGGGAGAACCTGAAAGAAAGGCTCTCCCTTTTATGCAATAAAGAGGAAAGAGGTGAATTCTATGTTTGATATTCAGGAGGAATTAAAAAAGTTGCCCCAAAAGCCAGGGGTTTATCTGATGAAGGATGAAAATGGTCATGTCATTTATGTGGGCAAGGCTGTTAACTTGAAAAACCGCGTGCGGCAATATTTTCAGAGCAGCCGAAACCAAACCGTCAAGACCCGTTCCATGGTGTCGAATATCAAGGAATTTGAATATATCGTGACCGATTCGGAAATGGAAGCATTGCTGCTGGAATGTAACCTCATTAAAAAATACCATCCCTATTACAATATCCTGCTGAAGGACGACAAAACCTATCCCTATATCAAGGTGACAGTACAAGAACCATTTCCCCGCATTTTCGTCACTCGCAGGATGACGAAGGATAAGGCCAAATATTATGGGCCTTTTACGGATGTTTTAGCCATGAAGGAGACGGTGGAGACCCTGCACAAGCTGTTTCCCATCCGCAAATGCAAAAAGGTATTCCCTAGGGATATCGGCAAGGAACGCCCTTGTCTGAATCACCATATCGGTCAGTGCATCGCCCCCTGCAGCGGGAATGTACCTGCCGAGGAATATCAAGGGTATATCAAGGATGCTATGGATTTTCTGGAAGGAAAGCATGAGGGCATCCTAAAAAAAATGGAGCAGGAAATGATGGAAGCGGCAGAAAACATGGAATTTGAAAAAGCGGCTTCTTTGCGGGATAAAATTCGTTCTATCAAAAGCGTGGCAGAACGGCAGAAAATGTCCAATATGGGCTTGGGGGACGTGGATGTCATTGCCTTTGTCCGTGCTTTTGAGGAATGTCTGGTGCAGGTATTCTTCATCCGCAGCGGCAAAATGACAGGCCGAGAAAATTTCACTCTGACTGCTTTCGAAGATCAGAGTCGTGCAGAGATCTTGACTGCTTTTGTGAAGCAGTTTTACAGCGGTACGGCTTATATACCAAAGGAAATTATTTTGCAGGAAGCATTGGTAGAAGAGGAGACAGAACTGATCGCAGCGTATCTTTCCGAACGGCGGGGCAGCAAGGTGACCTTGACTGTGCCTGTGAAGGGGGAAAAGCATAAGCTGGTGGAATTGGCTCATAAGAATGCCATGCTGATCTTCGAGCAATTCGGAGAAAAACTGAAACGGGAAGAACAGCGTACCAAAGGCGCCATGGAAGAACTGCGGCAGGCATTGGACTTGCCGGGAGAACTGAAGCGGGTGGAAGCCTACGATATTTCCAATACCCAGGGCTTTGAATCCGTTGGCTCTATGGTCGTTTTTGAGGATGGACGTTCCAAAAACAGCGATTACCGCAAATTCAAGATCAAAACAGTGGTTGGCCCCAATGATTATGCTTCTATGAAGGAAGTCATTACCCGCCGCCTGAATCATGCCCTGAAAGAAAAAATGGAGGGCAAGACCAGCAGCTTTACCCGCCTGCCGGATTTGATATTGATGGACGGCGGCAAGACCCAGGTGCACGCAGCGGAGGAGGTTTTGCAGGCATTTGGTATGGATATCCCCGTCTGCGGTATGGTGAAGGACGACAAGCACAGAACCAGAGGGCTTCTGTTCCATGAGGAGGAAATCTATATCCCCCTGACCTCCGAAGGCTTTAAGCTGGTGACCCGTATCCAGGATGAAGTGCATCGCTTTGCCATCACCTATCACAGAAAGCTACGGGATGAACGGAATCTTCATTCTGTTTTGGATGATATCAAGGGCATCGGGCAGGTGCGCCGAAAGGCTCTGATGCACCATTTTGGCAGTATTGAAAAGATCGCCGAAGCAGAAGTGGCAGACCTGCTGGAGGTGGAAGGCATGACCATTCCTGCGGCAGAGCAGGTATATCTCTTTTTCCATCAGGAGGAATTGCAAAAGGGATGATTTTGGGGTATGCTATATTTAGAAAAAAATTTGGTTTTGATTTTTAGCATGAAAGGGGGAAACCCATGTATTCTGCGGAATTAGGAAAAATCGTAGAAGCCTTTGAGCTTGAAAATATGCTGCCCGAACTGGACTTGGAGGGCCGTTCTGTTATTCGAAAAGAAATCAATCGGCCTGCTCTACAGCTGACTGGTTTTTATGAACGTTTTGACAGTGACCGTCTGCAGGTCATTGGTCGGGTAGAATACAGCTACCTGCTGAGTCTGAGCAAGGAAAAACGCAGGGAAGCCATCCATCATCTATTCCAGTATCGGATCCCTTGTCTGATCGTCTGTAAGAATCTGGAGATTTTTCCGGAAGCGTTGGAATATGGCAGAAAATATAATGTGCCCATCTTCCGCACCGCCCAGACGACTACCGATTTTACGGCAGAGTTGATTTTTTGGCTGCGGGAAGAACTGGCCGATCGTGTCATGATGCACGGGGTTTTGGTGGATATCTATGGGGAAGGCGTTCTCATCATTGGTGCCAGCGGTATCGGGAAAAGCGAGACTGCTCTGGAACTGATCAAAAGAGGTCATCGTCTCATTGCCGATGATGCGGTAGAGATCAAACGGATTGCCGACAGAAGGCTGATCGGTTCCTGCCCGGAGATTATCCGTTATATGATCGAATTGAGGGGCATCGGCATCATCAATGTAAAAGAACTGTTCGGCGTTGGCTCTGTCAAAGACCAGAAGACTGTCGATCTTGTCATCAAGCTGGAGGTTTGGGACGGCAAGACAGGTTCCTATGACAGACTGGGGCTGAATGAAGAATATATGGAAATTTTGGGGAATAAGGTGCAGTTGAATATCATTCCTGTGCGCCCCGGCAGAAACGTAGCGATCATTTGTGAATCTGCCGCCATGACAAATCGTCAGAAAAAAATGGGCAAAAATACGTCACAGGATTTTGCAAATCGCATCGGGAAATGAAAAGAAGGTGAAATGATGGAGAATTTGATACAGGAACTGCAGAAGAGACTGGGGGAAGAAGGTCTGAAGCTGCAGGAAATGATGAAAGAACATACGACCTTCCGTGTGGGCGGCCCTGCGGATCTCTTCCTACAGCCTAAGGATGCAGAGGAACTGAAGGATGCCATTGGGATCTTAGAAAAATATCATGTGCCGGTGATGGTCATCGGCAATGGCAGCAACCTGCTGGTGCGGGATAAAGGCATCCGTGGCGCAGTGATCCAGATCTACAATCGTATGGCGGATATCTCTGTAGAGGAAGATATCATCGTGGCAAAAGGCGGCGCACTGCTCAGTGCGGTAGCGGCGAAAGCAGCAGATGCATCCCTGACAGGGTTGGAATTTGCTTCCGGCATCCCTGGCAGTATCGGCGGGGCTGTGGTGATGAATGCAGGGGCCTACGGCGGTGAAATGAAGGATGTTCTGGTGAGCATAGATGTGCTGACAAAGGATCTGGAGATCAAAACCATTTCTGCAGAGAAACTGGAACTGGGTTACAGACATAGCATCGTGCCGGAAGCGGGCTATATCGTTCTGGGTGCTAAGCTGAAGCTGCAGAAGGGCCAAGAAGAAGCTATTCGCAGCCGCATGGCAGAACTGGCAGAGCAGAGAAGGGAAAAACAGCCTTTGCGGTTTCCCAGTGCGGGCAGTACGTTCAAACGCCCGGAAGGCTATTTCGCCGGGAAACTGGTGCAGGATGCGGGGCTGAAAGGAAAGACTATCGGCGGTGCCCAGGTCTCTGAAAAGCATTCCGGTTTTCTCATTAACATCGGTGGGGCAACAGCCCAGGATATTTTGGATCTGATCGCTTTCTGTCAGAAGGAAGTCAAAGAACAGTTTGGCGTGACACTGGAAACTGAAGTGAAGATTGTTGGGGAAGTATAACAGAAAAAACAAAAGCAGAAAAAGAGAAGGGCTGGTGAAAGAGCATGAGATTTGTAATCGTTACGGGGATGTCTGGCGCAGGGAAAACCTCTGTGCTGAAATTTTTGGAAGATATCAATTTTTTCTGTGTAGATAATCTGCCGCCTGCATTGCTGCCCAAATTTGCCGAATTGTGCTACGAGCAGGAGGGCGAAATCGAGAGAGTTGCCTTGGGCATTGATATTCGTGGAGGAAAGCTGTTCAACGACCTTTTCGAGGTATTGTCCAGCTTGCAAAAAAAGGGCTATGAATATGAGATCCTGTTCCTGGATGCTTCTGATGAGGTGCTTATCAAGCGGTATAAGGAGACCAGAAGAAGCCATCCTCTGTCCAGAAATGGCTCTATCCAAGAAGGTATCCGCAAGGAAAGGGAAATGCTGAAAGATGTAAAAACCAAGGCGACTTATATTATCGATACCAGCCAGATTTTGACCAGACAGCTGAAGGAGCAGATCAACCGCATTTTCGTGGAAAACCAGTCCTATGAAAACCTTGTGATTACCATTCGCTCCTTCGGGTTCAAATACGGGATACCTGCGGACAGCGATCTGGTGTTTGACGTACGTTTTCTGCCAAATCCCTTCTATATTCAGGAATTGAAGGAAATGACGGGGAATGATGAGCCTGTCAGCAGCTATGTCATGGGCTTTGAAGAAAGCCAGATCTTCTTGAAAAAGCTGGTGGATATGGTGGAATTCCTGATTCCTCTTTACATCAAGGAAGGGAAGAACAATCTTGTCATCAGCATTGGCTGTACTGGCGGCAAGCACCGTTCCGTCACACTGGCTAATGCGCTGTATGCATCCTTGGACAAGGACAAGCACACTCTGCTGTTAAAGCATCATGATATCGAAAAGGATGCCAGACATAAAAAGTAAGAAAAAATTTGAGTTTGGAATAGAAAAAGAAAGGTGGGGCAAATTTGTCATTTTCGTCTAAGGTTAAGGGTGAGTTGTCCCTTCATTTTGGAAATGGGCGACATTGTGAAATTGCAGAAACGGCTTCCTTTGTCAATATCTGTGGACAGACGGCTGCCTTTGGAGAGGTTTTTTGTATAAAAATCCAAACGGAAAATTTTTTTGTCGCGAAAAAGTGCTTTACATTATTGCAAAATACTTTTAATATTATAGCGGATGTATCTGTACGAACCAGCGGGTTGAAACGACAAACCAGAGTGTATACACTTTTTATAAAAAACCCCGTCCAGGCAGAAACAATTCTTCGGGCAACGGGGATGTTGTTTGAAGAGAATGGACAGAAGAAATTGGTGAAACGGATCTATGGGCCTGTTGTCAGCAGCATTTGCTGCCGCAGGGCGTATATTCGCGGGGCGTTCATCTCTGTCGGTTCCGTAAATGATCCAGAAAAGAATTACCATCTGGAATTCGTTTTGGCAGATATGTCATCCGCCGAACAGTTGCGGGAGCTGATCAACGCCTTTGGGCTGGATGCGAAGGTGGTGGAACGAAAGGAACACTACGTTGTCTATCTAAAGGAAGGGGAGCAGATCGTAGACCTACTGAACGTGATGGAGGCACCTTTGGCATTGATGGATCTGGAAAATGTCCGCATCGTCAAGGAAATGCGCAACGACATCAACCGCAAGGTCAACTGTGAAACGGCGAACCTGAACAAGGTGGTTGGTGCAGCTGTGAAACAATTGGAGGATATCAATTATATCGAAGAGACCATCGGTCTTTCCCGGTTGCCGGAACAGTTGGAAGAGGTGGCAAGGCTTCGGTTGGAATATCCCGATAAAAGCTTGAAAGAACTGGGTTCTTTCTTGATGACGCCTGTGGGGAAATCCGGCGTCAACCATAGACTGCGTAAGATTAGCAACATTGCTGAAACGCTAAGAGAGGGTAAAGGTGAGGTAGAATGACACAGAAATCAATTATCATCAAAGCACCCCTGGATGCAAGACAGGCTGCGTATTTTGTGCAGACAGCAGGTAAATTTGAATCTGAGATCCAGGTTAGCATTGATGAAAAAAGAATCAATGCCAAAAGCATCATGGGGACAATTGCCCTGAATATGCAGGAAGGCCAGACAGCATTGATCACAGCAGAAGGCGCAGATGAAGCAGCCGCAGTGGAAGAACTGGCAGCTGTACTGGCATAATTTAAAACCGCAATCATACATATATTTATTTTGAAAGAAAGCCCCGCATCAGCGGGGTTGATTTATTTTAAGAACTGTGATATAATAATACAGTTAACTGAATGAAGCGAGATGTACCTGCGAAGGATACCAAAAATGCCAAGGATATTCCACCATCTCGTAAAACAAAAAACAGGAGGTTTATTTTTATGGGAAAAAACAGGAAAAGCACAAAATTTTTAGTTTCTACGGCACTGATCGCTGCCATCTATGTGGTGATGACTTTGGCTATCGCCCCGATGAGCTTTGGCATGGTACAGGTGCGCTTTTCGGAAATGCTGATGCTGATGGCATTTATCGATAAGAAATATGCGCCGGGGCTGGCTTTGGGTTGCTTTATCGCCAATTGCTTCAGTCCTTATGGCATGATGGACATTGTTTTTGGCACTACATGCACAGTGGCGGCTCTTTGGGGTATCACCCACTACAGCAAAACTTTATTCGGTGCCAGCCTGTGGGCAGTGTTTTGCAATGCTTTTATCGGCATCGAACTGTATTTGTTCGGCAGCCCTCTGCTGTTGAGCATGGCGATGGTCGCTGTGGGGGAATTCCTTTCTGTTTCCTGCGCAGGCTATGTGTTGTTCCGTCAACTGATGAAAAATCCTATGCTGATGGAGAAATTAAGAATTGCATAAATAGGATGAAAAAAGGACTTTCCTCGTAGGAAAGTCTTTTGTTATTTTGGTATTGACAAATGAAATCATAGTGCTATAATCAATATATCCAAAGAGAGAAACCAGTGATTAAGAGGAGTAGCCTTTCAAATCAGCTTACAGAGAGTTGTGGACGGTGGAAACACAACAGCAGGAGGTCAGGTGAATGGACTTATGAGGGCGGCCGAAAGCGAAAGCAAGTAGAAGCCGACGGGGAACGCACCCGTTACCAGAGCGTGACTGTATGGCTGTACAGTGATATGAGCGGATGATTTTTCATCAATTTGGGTGGTACCGCAGGAGTTTTAAGTCTTGTCCCATAGAAATATGTGGACTGGGCTTTTTTTGTTATAACGGAAAAGAAAGCGATGCTGCAGGCGGCAGTTGTTTTTTGCAAACAAAAACAGGAATCGGTACTTCGTTCTAAAAACAGCCAAGACGAGACGAGATAAGAAAGAAGAAACAAAACAAGATTAGAAAAGGAGAGAGTATTATGAAAAAATTTATGGCAATGACAATGGCAATGGTAATGACAGCAATGGCACTGGCAGGTTGCGGCGGCAGTGCATCTACAGACAGCAGCGCAGCCGGCGGCGATGTGCCTGTAATCGGCATCAACCAGTACGGTCAGCATGCATCTCTGGATAACTGCCGGGAAGGCTTCCTGTTGGGTCTGGAAGAAGCTGGTCTGGTAGAAGGCGTTGACTACAAGATCGATTACCAGAATGCCGGTTTTGATGATAACGTAGCGACACAGATCGCTCAGAATTTCTCTGCAAATAATGTCGCACTGATGTGCGCTATCGCAACACCCTCTGCCACAGCCTGCTACGCAGCAGCAGAGGATAAAGATATCCCTGTCATCTTTACAGCCATCACAGACCCTGAAAAGGCAAAACTGACAGGCGGCAACATTACAGGCACCAGCGATAAGCTGCCGATCGAAGGCCAGCTGCAGCTGATCCGTGAAATGCAGCCCGATGCAAAAACCATCGGCATCCTTTATACAACAAGCGAACCTAACTCTGTTTCCGCAGTAGAAGAATATCAGGCAAAGGCAGCGGATTACGGCTTTACGATCGAAGCTCTGGGTGTTATGACACAGGCAGAAGTAAACCAGGCAACAGATACCCTGATCTCCAAAGGTGTTGACTGCTTCACAAACCTGACAGACAACAACGTAGTCGGCGTTCTGCCTTCTATTCTGGAAAAAACAAATGATGCAGGCATTCCTGTTTACGGCAGCGAAATCGAACAGGTAAAACTGGGCTGTGTTGCTTCCGCAGGTATTGAATATGTAGCACTGGGCAAACAGACGGGTATGATGGCAGCGAAGATCCTAAAGGGCGAAGCAGCTGCAGCAGATATGCCTTATGAAACGATTTCCGCATTTGAAATTTATGTAAATCCCGATGCAATGTCTGCACTGAACCTGAATGCGGCAGTGGAAAATGCCATTGATGTAACAGCAGAATGATCTTGCTGTGATAGAAAGAGGTTAAGCTATGTTGGATTTGATTATCAGCACGTTGACACAGGGCTTTATTTACGCCCTGCTCTCCTATGGCATCTATATTACATACAAAATATTGGATTTTCCCGATCTGACTGTGGATGGCAGCTTCCCTCTGGGGGCGGCTATCGCTGCGGTGCTTTTGGTGAAGGAGGTAAATCCTTTTGTGGCACTGCTGGCGGCAATCGCCGTAGGGGCAGTGGCAGGGCTGGCGACAGGTGTGATTCATGTTAAATTTGGTGTAAGAGACTTGCTGGCAGGTATCATCACCATGACAGCACTGTTCTCTATCAACCTACAGATCGCAGGATCTAACCTGGCAGTGGAACGTGCCATTGATACGATTTTCACCTCCGGTCCCATTATGGCGGTGATGGGAAATGCTTCCCTGATGATGCGGAAATTTGTTATGTCTCTGGCTGTGGCGTTGATCTTCAAATTCATTCTGGACTGGTATCTGAGTACCAAAAGTGGTATGCTGCTGCGTGCCGTTGGGGATAACAGCACATTGGTAACGACACTGGCGAAGGATAAAGGCATCGTGAAGATCGTTGGTCTGGTCATTGCCAATGCTTTGGTGGCATTGTCCGGCGCCATGGTCTGCATGGAACAGAGAGCCTTTTCCAGCACTATGGGTACCGGGCAGATGGTATTC
This sequence comes from uncultured Clostridia bacterium, assembly GCA_937901125.1. Classification (GTDB taxonomy): domain Bacteria; phylum Bacillota; class Clostridia; order Lachnospirales; family Anaerotignaceae; genus Anaerotignum_A. The sequence continues at coordinate 12,984 of CALCGT010000009.1, forward strand.
GGTCTGGCAGCAGTTATCATTGGTACGACTTTGTTCCGCAAAGTAAACTTTGTAAAAGGGACGACGGCTGTTCTGGTGGGCAGTGTGTTCTATAAAGCGTGTATTCAGATCGCTATCAGCCTGGGCTTGCCCGCAAACCTGATGAAACTGGCAACAGCAGTGCTGTTCCTGGTCATCCTGATTTTGGGCAACAGACAGAAAGGCGGTGCGGAACATGCTTGAGCTAAAACATATCAAAAAAATCTATAATCCCAGCACGATTTCTGAAACACTGCTGTTTGAAGATTTCAACCTGAATGTGCCCGATGGGGAATTTGTTTCCATCGTTGGCAGTAACGGTTCTGGGAAGACTTCCATGCTGAATATCATCTGTGGCAGCATTCCCATTCAGGGGGGGGAAGTGCTGATTGGTGGCAAGGATATTGCAAAAATGAAGGATTTCCAGAGATATCGCACCATCGGCCGTGTGTATCAGGACCCTTCCGCAGGCACATGCCCCAATCTGACGATGCTGGAAAATATGTCTCTGGCGGATAATAAGGGAAAACCCTTTGGTCTGGGCAGAGGGGTCAATAAAGCAAGAGAAAACTACTATAAAGAACAGCTTTCCATTTTGGGGCTGGGCTTGGAAAATAAGATGAACGTAAAGCTGGGGGCTCTTTCCGGCGGGCAGAGACAGGCAGCCACATTAATCATGGCGACCCTGACCCCCATCCAATTCCTGATTTTGGATGAACATACTGCAGCCCTTGACCCTAAGACAGCAGATATCATCATGGAACTGACAGATAAAGTCGTAAAAGAAAAGAAGCTGACAGCTATGATGGTAACCCATAACCTGCGCTATGCTACGGATTATGGCAGCAGATTGATCATGATGGATAAAGGTCATATCGTACTGGATAAAGGCGGCGAAGAAAAAGCAAAGACAAAGGTAGATGATATTCTGGATATCTTCACATCCATCAGTATTGAATGTGGTAATTAATGTAGTTCAACGAAGTTGAACTGCGGGCAGCTTTTCGAAGAAAAGCGGCATCCGCCGGAGGCTTTTAGAAAACAGCGATCACTCTTCGCAGAAGAGTGCATCCCGCCCGTACAGATTCGGCAAAAGAAAATAATAAGCAGAAAAATAATCCCCTAACCATTTGGTTTGGGGATTTTCTCATGTTATTTTATTTTATGCCATTGCGTCTGGTGCGTCTTCTGCGCCGTTGCTGGCGGCGTTTCTTTCTCTGATGATGTCCCACGGTGCGGGTGATACAGATAAGAATGAGGAAAGCCAGAATAACAACACCAACGCCGATGCCGACTTTTTTCAGGATGCCTGAAACGGAGGATTTGTCCAGTTCTGCTTTCTGTTCATCGGTCATCTTACCCACAGCGTTCTGTGCTTTCAGTTCCAAGGTTTTGATGGTTTCACCGCCCAGGGTGACTTTCAGGGTGCCTACGGCCTGCCCCTCTGTAACAGGGGCTTCGATGGTTTCCGGGCAATTCGTTTCCACTTTGATCTGGGAAACATCCGTGCCTTTGGGGAGCGTATGATACACATCTTCTACAGGGGCTACGGTAATGGTCCCCAGTTCTACAGGTTTATCGTTGTAGGTTTCCGTAACTTTTACTGTAGTCGTATGGTCTGCGGCGGAAAGCAGCTTCACGGATTCATAATTTTTGAAGCCATAGTCAAAGAGGGCAGCCGTATCGGTATAATGCTCTGCACCGTTGCATTTCATCACCACGGCGATCAGTTCCATACCGTCTCGCTCGGCATAGGTTACAAGAGTATTCAAGGCTTCAGAGGTAAACCCGGTTTTGCCGCCGGTGGCATCTTCATAATAATAGATGGAATTGGGATTCAGCATCTGGTGCTGTCCATGGAGATAGCGAGTCTCCGTCTGTTTATTTGTCGGGGGGATCTCGTAATAGGTTTCGCTCATCATGGAACGATATTCTTCGTGGGTGAGCAGTTCCTTTGCGATGAGAGCCATGTCATAGGCTGTTGTATAGTGGTTTTCATCATGGAGACCGTTGGCATTGATGAAATTGGTGTTTTTGCAGCCCAGTTCTTTGGCACGCTCTGTCATGTGCTTTGCAAATGCCTCCACGCTGCCGTCTACATATTCCGCTACACCATTGGAGGCTTCATTGGCGGAGCGCAGGATGATGGCACGAAGAACCTGTTCCAATGTCAGAGTTTCCCCTTCTATGATGGCGATATGGGCACTGCCCGGTTCGATGTTGTAGACTGCATCATGGGAGAAGGTGACCTCGTCGGTGAGTTTGCCGTGTTCCAAAGCCAGAAGAAGCGTCATCAGCTTTGTGATGCTGGCAGGGTACATTTTCTGGTCGGCATTTTTTGCGTATAATACTTCCCCGCTGGCGGCATCCATCAAAACAGCTGTTCCTGCGGCGAGGGTAAGGTCGGATGCTTGGGTTTCGGCGGTAATATTTTCTTCAGGAACAGTTTCCACTTCTTCTGCAAAGGCAGAGAAAGAAGGGAATATCAGGGAAAGTGCCATCAGGAATGGCAGAAATCTTTTTTTCATGGGATTCTCCTATCTGTTGATTTGAAAAAATTCTATTTCTATGTTAAAATAAATTGATATGCAATCAAAATATTGTGATAAAATGAAACACAACATATTCTATTATACCAGAAATGGAAATGAAGAAAAAGAGGTTTAGATGAAAGTTGCATGAAAAAGGCTTTGAAAAGAAATTTAGAATAGAACGGCTCAAGCTTTTGGCGGTGGTGGTTTTCTTCTTACTGAGCGGCATCCTCTATCAGCATAGCTTTTATGGAGGGCAGCTGGATATGGGCACGCCTATTTCCCCGGAGGAGATCGGCACAGTGGAAGAAACAATGGTTTACGCAGAAGAACAGATGGGCAAACTGAATATCAACACTGCCACAGCGGAGGAGCTGATGCGCCTTTCCGGCATTGGCGAAAAGCGTGCGGCAGATATCATTACATACAGAGAAAGAAAAGGAGGCTTTTCCTCCATCGAGGATATTATGAAGATATCTGGTATCGGGGAAAAGACATTCGAAAAGATAAAAGAAGAGATTACGGTGGGAGAATAGGAGGCTGAAAATGGCTTATCAGATTTTGGTAGTAGACGATGAAAAATTGATCGTGAAAGGCATCAAGTTTTCGTTGGAACAGGATGGTATGGAAGTAACAACGGCATACGATGGGGAAGAAGCCCTGCAGTATATCAAAGAAAAGAACTTCGATCTGGTGGTGCTGGATGTGATGCTGCCTAAGATGGACGGCTTGGAAGTCTGCCAGCAGACAAGAGAATTTTCCCAGGTGCCCATCATCATGGTAACGGCAAAGGGCGAAGATATGGACAAGATCATGGGGTTGGAATACGGTGCCGATGACTATATCACAAAGCCCTTCAATATTTTGGAGCTGAAAGCCCGCATCAAGGCCATCCTGCGCCGCAGTGTGAAGAAGGCACCGGCAGAAGTAGCTGCGAAAAACGTGCTGAAGGCAAGGGATTTAGAGCTTTCCTTTGACAGCAGAAGAGTATTTATTAGCGGCAAGGAAGTGAACCTGACAGCAAAAGAGTTTGATCTGCTGGAGCTTTTGATGGAAAATCCCGGAAAGGTCTACAGTAGAGAAAAACTGTTGGATACTGTATGGGGCTATGATTATCCCGGCGATGTGCGTACAGTAGATGTACATGTACGTCGTCTGCGGGAAAAGATCGAAGCAAATCCCAGTGAACCGAAATATATCTTTACAAAATGGGGAGTTGGTTACTATTTTAACTAAGCAGAAGGAACAGAAAAAACTCCCGTTCATCTCTCTGCGCTGGATTCTGCTGGGGGCTTATCTGGTAGCCGGTATCGTTCCCTTGCTTTTGCTGGCCAGCACCATGCTCCATTCGGTACAGGGCTATTTTGTGGAAGAAAGAAAAAAGGAATTGCTCAGTCAGGCCAATGTTATTTCCGGGCAGGTGACCTCTTCGGGTTTTCTGTATCACGATGAAACCCGCAGCGATTTGGAGGAAGACATTCTGAAAACCAGCCAGGATGAGGATTACCGTGTGCTGATTCTGGATGATTCCTGTGCAGTGATTTATGATACGGCGTATGAGGATGTCGGGAAAACCTTCCTGCTGCCAGAAGTCATTCAGGCTTTGCAGGATAAGGATACCGCAAAGGAACAGAAGGATGGGACCGTTTATGCGGCGGCATCCATCGTAGGCGCAGGGGACAGCCGTGTTGGTGTCGTTCTGATTGTTGACGGTTTGACGGATGTACGCAGTATCATCGGCGATATCGGGAAAGAAGCATATTTACTGCTGGGGGCACTGGCGATTTTGGTGCTGGTGATGATGATCGTGATCTCCAAGGTTTTTACAGAGCCTGTCAAAAGCCTGATTGGTATCATCCAGAGAATGTCCGAAGGGCATTTTGAACAGCGGGTAAAAGTCAACGGAAAAGTCCATAACGAGATCGTTGATTTGGCGATCGCCTGCAACCAAATGGCGGATCAGCTGGAAAAGGTGGAATCCAGCAGACAGCAGTTTGTATCCAATGTGTCCCATGAATTGAAAACACCTCTCAGCTCTGTAAAGGTGCTGAGTGAATCTATTTTGCTGCAGGAGGATATACCCAAGGAAATGTATGTGGAATTTCTCCACGATATCAATTCCGAGGTAGACCGTATGACGGCCATCATCAATGATCTGCTGACCCTGGTAAAGCTGGATCAGAAGGAGATCCCCCTGAATTTCCAGGAAACGGATCTGAACCACATGATGGAGGATATCATCAAACGGCTGCAGCCGCTGGCCGATGCCAAGGGAGTTTCTCTGCGGTGGGAAGCCCAGAAAGAGGTGCATGCCGATGCCGATGAAATGAAGCTTTCCCTGGCTATCTCCAATCTGGTGGATAATGCGGTGAAATATACCCCTGCGGAAGGGACAGTCAAAGTGTCGCTGGATGCAGACCATCAGAATGTTTTCATCAGCGTGGCAGATACGGGGATTGGTATCCCTGAGGATGAAGTAAACCGTATTTTTGAGCGTTTCTACCGTGTAGATAAAACAAGAGACAGAGAGACAGGCGGCACAGGCCTTGGCCTTTCCATCACCCATAGCACCATTATGATGCACAAAGGCAGCATCAAGGTAAACAGCAAAGAAGAGGAAGGTACGACCATCCTGGTGCGTATCCCTTTGAAGCAGAGTGCAGCACAGTAAGGAAGGAGGAAATTCATGGCAAACCGAGAGAAGTTTTTTCGCAAAGCCATTGCGGTGATCATCGTATTAATCATATTGACTCCTTGTTCCGTATTACTTTATGATGCAGCCATTGCATCGGGAGAGGAAAAGGTTGAATTTTACTATATGACAAGTGACGGCAACATGAAGCCGGTGGAAAAGAATATTCGCGGCGAAAATATGGAAGATACGCTGGTGACCGTTTTGCATACCCTGAAGGAAGGGCCTAAGATGGAGGGGGTCTCTCCCTCTGTTCCCGAAGATGTTGATTTCCTTTCTGTGGGGTTGGTAAATAATATTGCCCTAATCGATGTTTCCGATGAATATCGAAATATGAAGAATATAGATGAAGTGATTTGCCGTTCTTCCATCGTCTGGACACTAACTTCATTGGACGCTGTAGATGGTGTGAAGATCACCGTTGAAGGTGCGCCGCTGCTTTCTGATACAGGGGAAGAACTTGGCCCCATGAATCGAAATAATATGGTCATCCATGGCGGCGAGATCTCCGCAGAAATGACAGAATATGCGATCCTGACGCTGTATTTTGCCAATGCGGAGGGAACGGATTTGGCTGTGGAAGAACGGGTGGTGGAAGTAAATTCCAACCAGACCCGGGAAAAAACCATTTTGGAACAGCTGATCGCCGGGCCCGTAGAAAAGGATTGTATGGGAACGATTCCTGCGGAAACAAAGATTAGAGATGTGACAACGACCAACGATGGCATTTGCTATGTAAATCTCAGCGAAGACTTTATTGTGAAGCATAGCGGCGGGAAAAAGGAAGAATTGCTGACGGTTTATTCCGTTGTTAATTCCCTTTGTGAGCTGGATCATATCGATCGGGTACAGTTCCTTATTGAAGGGAAGAAATTGGATGAATTTAAGGGAAATCTGCAGTTTAAAACACCATTGACTGCAGTCAGCGGTTTAAAAGCAGTAGAAATGCAATGATTAGGGGTAAGGTAACATGAGGCGACCGGCCCTTTGGGCAACAATTTTCACAATATGTGGCATTTATATGAGACTAGGCAGATCAGAAATGATGTGTCTGGTCTCTTTTCTTTTTATTGGGGTTTCTATGTTCTATTTTGTGACAAAAGAGAAAAATGGGAAATATTTGCTCCTGCTGTTCTTTGTGATATTTGGTTTTCTTTCTGCGGGATACCATCGGGAACAGAACCCAGGCAAAAACATACCGATCGGCATGGTGCAGGGGGAAGGCATCATAAAAGAAACGGGACTGACTGCTTCCAAAAATCAGAAGCTGACGATCCTCTGCGATTTGGAGGATGAAACAGAAGCCGCTTTGCAGGATGTGAAGCTTTATGCTCTCTGGAGGGGAGAAGAACGGTTTGAAGCAGGGCAAAGAATCAGCTTTTCCGGAGAACTGGTTCCTTTTTATACGCCATCCTATCCCGGCGGATATGATGAAGAACTGTTTCTGGCGGCAAAAGGCTTCGATTATAAAATGTATCCCGATGCAATAGAGCATCGGGAAGAGGATACTTCCCTCTCGTCTGCCTTGGCAAGAGGAAGGGCACGTTTTCGTGCTGTTTTGGGAAGTATCCTGCCTGGGGAGGAAAGCGGCATCATGAAGGCCGTCCTGACGGGGGAAAAGGACGATATTCCTGATGACAGCTACAAATTATATACGGAGGCCGGGGTTGTCCATGTGCTTTGCATTTCTGGTCTGCACATGTCTATTCTTGCCATGTATCTTTCCTTTTTTGTGGAGAAGATATTGGGACGGAGCAGAAGGGTCTCTGCCGCAGTCACGATTCTGACCATCTTTTCTTTTCTGTTGTTTATCGAACCATCGCCTTCTTCTGTAAGAGCGGCGGCAATGATCTGCATTGTCATGTCGGGTAGGATCTGCTTCCGCCTTTCTGACCCCATAAATAATATCGCTCTGGCGGCTATGCTGATTTTGAGCATACAACCCTTATATCTGTTCCATGCGAGCTTTCAGCTTTCCTTTATCACAGTCATCGGTATTTGCCTTGGCGTTAGCAAACTGGAAAAGGAGAAAAAGAAAGACAGGGGACGCTTCTATTGGCTGAGGGAAAGCTTTCTGGTTTCCTTATATGCTTCTCTGTTCAGTTATCCTATAGTAGCCTATCATTTTTATTCCGTTTCCACAGTGGGCATTTTGGCAAATCTCATCATTGTGCCATTGAGCGGGTTCCTTTTGGGCTTTGGCATGCTTAGTGGAGTATTGGGGCTGTTTTCTTTGCCGACAGGGGTCTTTGCGGCCGGCAGTGTGTATAGCATTCTGCAGATATTTCAGGGAGTGTGTTCCGCATTGATACATCTACCCTTTGCGTATACTTTAACAGGGCGTCCTTCTCCTTTGGTTATTCTGCTGTATTATGGTATTTTGCTCTGGTTTATGGAATTGGGCGGGAAAAAAGGTAGCTGGAAGGCGGGCGTGGTTCTCTGCGGTGCCATGTTCTGTGCTGTTTTTGAAAATGCACTGTTCCGCAGGGAAACGACCGTGGCCTTTCTGGATGTAGGGCAGGGGGATGCGGCAGTCATTTCTACATACGATGGGAAAACTTATCTCATCGATGGCGGTGGTGTTTATGGAAAGGAAATAGGCGAAAATGTTGGCAGGAATGTTGTGCTGCCGTATCTGGAATCTCTGGGGGTTTCCCGGCTAGAGGGTGTATTCCTTTCCCATCCGGACAGCGATCACATGACGGGAATATTGGAAGTTTTGGAGGAGATTCCCACAAAAGGACTCTATCTTTCCCATTACCCTTTTTCGGAAACGGAGGATACCTTACTTTTGAAAGAAACAGTGGAAAAAAACCACGTTCCACTGTATACTGTAAAGGCAGGCGATGAGTCTGATGGGTTCCGTTGTCTGTATCCCTTTGAGGGTGTGACCTTTCGGGATGGAAATGACAACCACGGCTCCATGGTGCTGCAATATGTTTATGGTGGGACGGAGCTTCTTTTTACGGGAGATATTTCCGCGGCGGATGAACGGTTCCTGTTGGAGCAGGAAGCGGATGTTTCGGCGGATATTCTGAAGGTGGCCCATCATGGCTCGAAATATAGCTCCGATGCAGATTTTTTGGAAACAGTCTCACCTCGTGCAGCAGTGATTTCCTGCGGCGCAGGCAATCTGTATGGACATCCCCACGGGGAAACCTTGGAACGGCTGCAGACTGCCGAAGCAGAAATTTATCGTACAGATACCGAAGGGGCTGTCCTGGTGAAACTGAAGCAGGATGGCACATTTGTAATAGAAACCACGACGGAAAGGAAACCGTTTTATGAAAACGTTAAAGAAAAATTGGAAAAACCATGAATTTAGCCACTGCTATCTGTTTTATGGTGATGAAACCTATCTGATTCGGGAGTATGAAGCTGCCCTGACGAAGGCGATCCTGCCGGAGGGGGCAGAGATGATGAACCATGATATTTTTGAGGAAAAGCGTGCCACGGCAGCTGCTATCATGGATGCGGCAGAGACGCTGCCCTTTTTGAATGAAAAACGACTGGTGACCGTGCGAAACAGTGAATTTTTCCAGAAGGGTGGGCGAAAAGAAGAGGGCGAAAAGCTGAAAGCGTTTCTGGCTGACCTGCCGGAGACCGTATGTCTGCTGTTTATCGAGGAAAAAGCGGAAAAGACCAATGGCCTCTATAAAGCCGTTGCAAAATACGGCCAAGCAGTGGAATTCAAAAAGCCAACGGAAAAAGACCTGGGCATATGGATCAGGAAACGCTGCAAAGAGAACATCATGGAAATGAGCGAGGGTGTATTAAACCTCTTTTTGCAGACCGTTGACCACGATATGGAAAATATTGATGGGGAATTGCAGAAGCTGATGGCATATAAAGGGGAAGAAAAGGAGATTAAGGCGGAGGATATCCGGGCGGTGTGTACCGTTTCCTTAGAGGCTCGTGTGTTCGACCTAGTGCGGGCGGTGGCGGAAAAACGCCCTGAAAAAGCGGTGCAGATCTATCGCACCCTGCTTTCCATGAAGGAATCTCCATATATGGTGCTTTCCCTCATCACCAGACAATTTCGTCTGATTTTAGAGGCCATGCTTCTGTCCCAGAGTGGTATGACCAACGATGCCATTGGGGCAAGGCTGGAGATCCGAGATTTTGCTGTGAAGGAATATCTGCGGCAATCCAAACGTTTTTCCGCGGAAAGCTGGAAACATGCGGTGCGGGACTGTTTGCAGGTAGATTTGGATATCAAATCGGGCAAAGCGGCAGAGGAAACAGCAGTAGAATTGCTGATCGTGAAATATAGCGGAGAAAGCTTCGTAAGATAATCGAAAAAAAGCATGGAACCTCTGAAAAAAGGTCTCATGCTTTTCTTATTTTAAGATATGGTTGTTTATTTTCATCTTTCCGCCTTCATAGGCTCTTCCGTCTCCGTCGGCAAAGGTGGAGCGGCGAACAGTATTTTTCCCGTATTTCAGGCGAAGGGCATCCATAGCGGCATCGGCTTTTTTCTGTTTGCTCCAGTCTTCGTCCAGAATGGAAAGCTGGACACAATCTTCTTCGCAGAGCTTTCCGGCGCGAATGCCCAAAAGACGCAGAGGCTCCCGTTTCCAGACCTCATCAAAGATTTCCTTCGCAGTTTCATAAACAGCGTTGGTGCAGTCGATGGCATTGAGGAGCTGTTTCTGGTGGGAATAGACCTTGAAATCAGAGGATTTCAGGGTAACGGCAATCTCCTGGGCGCAAAGCTTGCTGCAGCGCAAGCGCATAGAGACGGTTTCTGCCAAAGCCAGCAGGATTTTATGAGCCGTTTCTTTGTCAGTCACATCATGGGGCGTGGTAGTGCTGTTGCCAATGCTTTTTGTTTCGTAAGTTTCTGCGGCGGGGGCTACGGGGGTGTCGTCGATGCCGTTGGCATAGGCGTGGAGCATTCGCCCAAAGCTTTTAAATTCCTTTTCCAGCAAAGGCTGGGGATATTTTGCCAACTGCCCAATGGTGCTGATACCTATTTTTCGCAGACGGGGAGCCGTCCGCCTGCCCACCATGAAAAGATCTTCTACGGGAAGGGTCCAGAATTTTTCCGACATTTCTTCGGGAAAGAGGGTGATGAGCTTATCGGGCTTTTCCAGTTCCCCTGCCATTTTCGCCAAAAGCTTGTTGGAGCTGACGCCGATATTTACAGTGAAGCCCAGTTCTTCCCGGATACGGGTGCGAATCTTTTCTGCTGTTTCCAAAGGAGGCCCCAGGAGACGTTCCATGCCTGTGTAATCCAGAAAACCTTCATCGATACTGAATTGCTCGATGCGGTCGGAATATTCGGAAAGGATATCAAACATGGCGTGGGAGCAATGGGAATAAAGGGAAAAATCCGGCGGAACCACCACCAGCTTCGGACATTTCTGCAAGGAAATATGGATGGGTTCACCGGTGGTGACGCCATATTTTTTGGCAGGGGTGGATTTGGCAAGGATGATGCCGTGGCGGTTTTCCCTGCTGCCGCCGATGGCAGAAGGGATGGTACGCAGATCCAATTCCTCGCCGTTTTTCAGCCGCGCTGCGGCAGTCCAGCTCAAAAAAGCACTGTTGACATCGATATGAAAAATGACTCTGCCCATGGAAGCACCTCCCTTCTTAAAAAACGAACATATTTTCTTATATGGTATCACGTTATTTGTCATCTTGCAACGGAAGAAAGGAAATTTCTAACCTGCTGTCCGTTGAAAGAATGTGAGTTTCCCTTTATAATGTAGAAAAAAGAAAAGCAGGTGAGACCATGAAATATAAAAGAACCATCGGCTGTATCTGCGGAGGACTTCTTTTGGGAGCCTTCCTCTATTGGCAGAATAATGGGCTGATGCTGACAAAAATGACATACCATGGGGATATCCCCGAAGGCTTTGACGGATATAAGATTTTACAGGTGGCAGATTTGCAGAATAAGGTCTTTGGTAAAAATCAGGAATCCCTCCTTCGAAAGATTGAGCAGTCTGGACCGGATATCATCGTTTTGACGGGGGATTTGCTGGATCGAAATAAAACAAATGTGGATACTGCCATGGAGTTTGTTAGGGAAATCATGAATATCGCCCCTGTGTATTTTGTTTCCGGCAACCATGAGCACCAGTCCGGGGAGTGGGAAAGACTGTCTGATGGAATGGTGGAGGCAGGCGTGACGATTTTGAATAACGGTAAATCCATCATCCAGAGAAAGGGCGATATCATCACATTGCTGGGGCTTGCGGATAAAAAAGTCAACCAGCATTATGATAAGATTCTGCATACATTGATGGCAGGGCAGGGGGACAACTTCAATATCCTCCTTTCCCATAGACCCGAGCTGTTTCAAACTTATGTGGCAGAGGGGATAGACCTTGTTTTCACAGGTCATGCCCACGGCGGACAGATTCGTATCCCTTTCCTGAAGCAGGGCATCTTTGCGCCCCATCAGGGCTTTTTTCCCAAATATACAGAAGGGATGCATGAGAAGGACGGCACGGTGATGGTAGTGAGCCGTGGCTTGGGCAATAGCACTTTCCCCTTCCGCATTTTCAATCGTCCTGAGCTGATCGAGCTGACATTGCGGATGGAATAGGAATAAAGACTGTACGAATGTTTGAATTTATGATAAACTGATTAAAATATACGGAAGATTTCCACAAATATGAAAAAGAAAGGAAGATTCAGATGAATCCTATCGTAACATTTGAAATGAATGATGGCAGCATCATCAAAGCAGAACTGTATCCCGAAATCGCACCCAACACGGTAAACAACTTCATCTCTTTGGTGAAGAAAGGTTTCTATGACGGCAAAATTTTCCACAGAGTCATTCGTGGTTTTATGATTCAGGGCGGCTGCCCCGAAGGCACAGGCATGGGTGGCCCTGGCTACCACATTGCAGGCGAATTCAGCATGGCTGGCTTCAAAAATGACCTGAAACATACAGCAGGTGTTCTGTCCATGGCTCGTGCAATGCACCCCCACAGCGCAGGCTCTCAGTTCTTCATCATGCATGAAACAAGCCCTCATCTGGATGGTCAGTATGCAGCATTCGGCAAAGTGATCGAAGGTTTGGATGTTGTAAATAAAATTGCTGAAACAAAAACAAACCGTCAGGATCGTCCCCTGGAAGATCAGGTGATGGTAAAAGTAACAGTAGATACTTTCGGCGTAGAATATCCCGAACCTGAAAAAATGTAACGAAGCGAAGAAAACCGCTTTTCAACCGGGCAGGCACCCATTTATTTACGAGATGCAGTGCCTGTTCGGACTGAAAAAATTTGCCCGGTGAATTTATAAAATAAAAAAACTGCTTGCATTTCTGACTGATTTGTGATAATATGTTTAAGCAGTTAATTTTGCGGCTGTGGCGGAACTGGCAGACGCATCAGACTCAAAATCTGACGCTGGTGACAGCGTGTGGGTTCGAGTCCCACCAGCCGCATAAGTTTTTCGAATATTCAGGAATGTTGAATATTCGGGTTTTCCCCGTAATCATTGAAAAATCAATGGTTGCGGGGATTTCTTTTTTTATTTCTGTATGAATAAAATTCATGAGAAATCAAAAGATTTTACCTGAAATTAAGTGCGATGCAACTTTTTTTAGTTGATAAAATTATCCGAAAAGTATTGATTTATCTGGCTTGCGACAGCTTTCTTTTTATCATTCATGGTGTGCTGGTAAACTCTATGCAACATATTTTCCGTTTCATGGCCCATCATTTCCATGGCGTATTTGTTTGGCACATTGTTTGCCAGCATGACGGATGCGTAATAATGCCGAAGGGAATGGAAGGTGCATTTGTTTATGCCAGCCTGCCTAGTCATGGTATCAAAATAGTCTGAGATTTGGGACGGTGTCAGATCGACCAGCTTATTCGTTTTGGATCTTCCTTCCATGGCTGCATTGACATCATCCAGAATAATCGGCGGAATTACCATATCACGCCGTCCAGCTTTGGTCTTAGGCGGCTTTTCCACCCATTTCCCGTCTGGGGAGAGGACAACAGATCTCCGCACATGAAGGATTTGGCTTTTCATATCCACATCATCTACATGGATACCGCAAATTTCGCCCCTACGTAGCCCCAGAAACGCCGCAAGCTTTACGGCAAGGATTGGTCGGCTAAAGGAGAAACATCCAACAGCAGGCGTATATCGCTTTCAGATGGGATGTCTATATCCTTCTTGCGGTAGTCAGGGTAGGAAAAATGGTACCGAAATTCGGGTGCGAACATTTCCATGGATGCCGTCAGAAGGGCATAGATGTTTTGGATGTATTTCGGGGAGTGCTTGGCTACCTCCTGATTGATTTCCGACTGGATCAGCTCGTTTGTCAGCCGATTCAGCTTGATATGCCCAATGATGGGGTATTTGGTTTTCTGGATCATCTGGTACCCTCGGATGGTGGAAGGGGAGAGAATGTTGGATTTCAGATTGATGTATTTTTTCACAGCTTCCGAAACGGTAAGATCGTTTGGCAGTTTGTCCTTCTTGCGGTTGACTTCAAATTCCTTTGCCATCCGTTCGCAATCCTTTTTCTTTTCTGCGGTAAATCGTTGATAGATTCTTTTTGGTTTTCCGTTTTTGGTGATGGTATGGCTATAGACCAGTATTGTCCATGTGCCATTTTTGTTTTGCTTTGCTTCAGCCATAAAAAAAGACCTCCTTTTGTGTATACAAATAAGGCGGTCATGTGGTATAATTTGCTTGCGACGGCTGTTATACCATGGTATGACCGCTATATAAATCTTCTTTCCTGTTGGTAGCGGGAAGGGGGATTTTTAATTTATGGAGTTTCCTTTGCTTCTTCTTTTGGTGGTTCCTCTTTTTTTATAACACAGAGTGAGTCTGAAAGATTATGTGGAGGTTTACCAACACAAGAATGCAGACCATCTATATGCTCATTTAGACTATCCTTTATGTTATGCCACATTTGTAGTGGTCAAGCCTTTTTGTAACACTACCGCCTAATTATTCCAATGCAAACCG
>CALCGT010000010.1 GCA_937901125.1 uncultured Clostridia bacterium
CGCAAGCTGGAACGGAGTGGGATAACTGGATCCATATTCTGTGAAGTACATCCAGAAGTCAATGGTGGTATCTCCTTCCACCGCTAAATCAGCTTCCAGATAGGAACTTCCGTCAAAGTACAGCGATTTCCTGCCAAATTTACTTTGCACATCAGAAATTGTCACACCATTATTCGTAATTGCAATGCCATTCCCGCTTGTATCCGCCAAGGCATCAGACAGAAGGAAGGATGTATTTTCATCGATGCCAGATGCTTCTTTTCTCATTTTTGCATACACATCACCATCTTTCCCATCTGCATCATCCGGCGCTGTCGTTCCGTATAAAACTTCCTGCGCTTCTTCTGTCGTTCCTTCGGAACTGCCGCCTGTCTGTGCCGCTGTTACCCTATGTGGGTTTTGGAAATTACCCAAATGTGCTTGCAAAGCCGCCATAACTGCCGAAGCATTCACCACAGCCGCAGAAGCCATGGAACCACTTCTCACGCCGCTTGTTACGGAGGATGCCAATGTCGGCATGAAATCCCCCAATTCCACCTCGTTATACTGTTCCAGAATGCAATCCCATTCATAGGAAATAACCCTTGCCCGCTTGGCGAAATTCATTTTGTTATGGATGACCGTAACGATATCCCCCAGCTGCACATCTTCCAGTACGGCATAATTCTTGTATTCTACTGTTTTGGACAGGGGAATAAAATCCACCTTAATGTTTACCATTGGGATATCAATGCCACCATCCAGCAGGGCTTGTGCTTCTTCTCGCAGTTCAGCAACGGTTTTGTTTTCATCCTCCAATGTGTGGATTTTTGGATATAGATACGCCCCCAGATAGGGGCTGTCCACGGTTGCAGAACCGTTCTTCCCGTAGCACTGGATGCGGGTTTTTACATCCGATTCATCCTGCGTCACTTCCAGCCCGATCAGGTTTTTACCGTAGCGAATGGCAACGTCCCTGTCCTGCCCCATGCTGGTTTTCATGGATACGTTGAAATGATCTCGTAGAATCTCCCCGCCGAAGCCTTTGACAAAACTAGTTGTATCGTCATCATCTGACAAAAGAGCCTGTATGGGGTTCATTCTGCCCGTTGTCAGCGTACCAGACTGGGAAATACCTGTGGCGAATGTAAATGGCATTGGATAGGCAAAGGCTCCCTGTAACGCCGACAACGCCCCAGAAGCCATACCAGAATAGGAAATCGGCTGGCACTGGTTGTCCAGCAGGTCATAAAAGATGTGGCGGGCATTGACCGTGATGCCCTTCATGTCAGGCCGTGTGCGATAGATGCGGAAAGGCTGTCTGCCTCTGGGTGTGGATGCGTAAATGATACGACCTTCTTCAATGCGTTTCCATTTGCCGTCATCGTCGTAGGGATGTTCCATTTCCAGTTCATATGCACCGTTCAATTCTTCCGTTACAATACAAGAGCTGGGAAGCAATGCCCCCAGCCCTAATGTATTAAATGTTTGTGCGGTTTTTTCATGTATGGTAATCATGCCATCACCCCATCAGTGCAGTCAGTTCGTTATACTGTTCCTCTGTGATGCGGTTGCACAGCAGGTACACATCCATCTTGTTTTTCAATTCTTCTTTGTCGTATGTACCTCTTGTGATTTTGTTTTTCAGTAATGTATAAATCATGTGTCATTCCTCCTTATGTTAGACTGGCTTCCATCAGACAAACCAGATATTCCAGATTCAGTGCATTATCAATGGCAATCTGTTCCTGTTCTGTCAATATAGGTATTGTAGGCTCTATGTCTGTATATTTGATTTGAATTTCATCTTCTATGTAATAAAATTCTTTATTTTTACCCTCTATATTTTCCCCCATAGAAAAATCAAATTCGCCAGCATAGAATACCACTATTTTATTTAGAGGGTTTTGTATCTGTTTTTCATTATAGCCAACAATTCTCATATCTTTTGTTAGTAATAAGTACAAATCTTCCACCACCATTCAAAAATCAAAAGCATACATAGTACAAATAAGGTTTTTGTGTTCTGCTGTTGTAGAATAACTTGATGTTGCGCCATTGATAAATAAATCCAAGATTTCACCAGCATTTACATGAACAATCACATCTCCTCCCGTTACACCTGTTTTACCTGATTCACTGCCGCCACTCACCCCTTCTCCTATAAGGTTAAAGTCACTATGAACTGCATTTGCATAAACAGTTCCCACATCTAAACCAGCCAAATCAACGCCATTTATGCAATAGCAAATTCCGCTTTCGCCACCGCCCGCGTATGTGGTCCTTGATGAGCGTGTAACATATCCAGAACATGAAATCAGAATGTTCCCCGACTTTTTACATACAAAACTTGCAATTTTTTTAGAAGTACCATGGGCAAGTGTTGTTGCTGTTAAATTGATATTATCAAAATTTATAATGTTTTCTTTTTTGAAATCTGCTGCATAAAAACCAGTTAGTGTTTTAATTCGATTCAACATACTCAATCCAGCATTATCTTTCGCCATCAGCGTTCCTGCCGTATCACTTCCTCCAGTATCCGCAGTATTCCCAATCTTATCCAACACACCCTGAACAGAAGCATTGGCAAGTGCCTGTTCAATCATATTCGTCAAATCGGTTTTCATGTAATCCGTCAGGAACTCCCACGCCTGCCACATGGTAGCTAGGTTGTACTGCGCCGCAATATCGCTGGGGTTGCCGATATTCTGTACCATGGTTGTCATTAAATCATGGGCTTCATATAGATTCTGGAACAGCACCACCAATGCGCCGTATTCGTTGGAAGACTCAATGGCACTTTCCCCCATCAGGCTTTTAACAACGAAAATATCAAAAGGCATGGTAGAAAGAATCTGCACATTATCTTTGAATACTACAATTTCACAATGTACATTCTGACCTGGATAAGCAAGCATCTGTGTAGTTGCTTCAAACAGGCATCTGCCTGCCGCCGCATCCTGCAAACTGCCATCGTTATAGA
>CALCGT010000011.1 GCA_937901125.1 uncultured Clostridia bacterium
CATTTCATTATCTTATATCAGTTTTTTCATTTTACACAAACTTTGAAACAGTCTCAAAGACTCCCTTGAAGGGAAGCCTTTTTAATTTCATTCATAAAATGAATTAGATGTTCGCTTTTGCTGTTTCAGCCAGTTTTGTGAAAGCAGCGGGATCGGATACAGCCAGTTCAGCCAGCATTTTTCTGTTGATGTTTACGCCAGCTACTTTCAGACCATGAATCAGTTTGCTGTAAGAAATGTTGTTCAGTCTAGCTGCTGCATTGATTCTTACAATCCACAGGCTTCTGTATTCTCTCTTTGTCTGTTTTCTGCCAGCGAATGCAAATGCCATTGCTTTCATTACAGACTGTTTTGCTACTCTGTACTGTTTGCTTCTAGCACCACGGTAACCTCTAGCCAGCTTCAGTACTTTTTTATGTTTTTTTCTAGCGTTCAGCGCTCCTTTTACTCTTGCCATTGTAAAGTCCTCCTAATAAAATATACTCGAAAAATAGTTGTCCCAAGACTGCTTGATTATGCGTAAGGCAGCAGTGTCTTTTTCACTTTGTTTTCAACTGTTCTGTCAACTGTTGTAGCGTGTCTCAGGTTTCTTTTTCTCTTTCTGGACTTTTTACCAAGGATGTGCTGTGTGTTGGATTTGTTTCTTTTCAGTTTACCTGTGCCAGTGATTTTAAATCTTTTTGCTGCTGCTTTTTTTGTTTTCAACTTAGGCATTGTATTATCCTCCTAAAAATGTTTTGTGATAGTTTCCTTCCGCTTTGCGGATCAGTTCTTTGGTGCAAGGAACATAACCAGGCTCTTGCCTTCCATTTTGGGCTGTTTATCCACTACGCCAAATTCTTCTGTTGCTTTCGCAAAATCTTCCATGATCTGCATGCCAACTTTGGAATGACCGATTTCACGGCCTCTGAAACGGATACTGATTTTAACCTTGTCGCCGTCCTTCAAAAATTCGTTTGCTTTTTTGACTTTTACCTGAACATCATGTGTATCGATGCTGGGGGACAAACGCAGTTCCTTTACATCAACAGTTTTCTGTTTCTTTCTGGCTTCTTTTTCTTTCTTTGCCTGATCAAATTTGTATTTTCCGTAGTCCATGATGCGGCATACGGGGGGTTTCGCTGTTGGTGCGATCTTTACCAGATCCAGCTTTCTTTCGTCAGCAATTTTCTGGGCTTCCCTGGAGGAAACGATACCAAGCTGTTCGCCGTTTTCGTCGATCAGTCTGATTTCTTTGTCCCTAATTTGTTCGTTAATCATTAATTCAGTAATTGTCAAGCACCTCCCAAATAGACTGTATCCACATGCGCTTTTACAATAAAAAAGCGCCGGAAGAATCCGCCGCACACAGAAAAACAGAGCTTACCCCTGTTTCAAATACTGTATTAACCCTATTTGCTCATGCCATAAGGTGAGAAGCGGAACTTCTTCTTTGTTTACCGTAGCAGTATACCATCCCTACTCCCTTATGTCAAACCTTTTTTCACATTTTTTTGAACTTTTTTCAGAAAATACAGGCGAGAGGAATTCCCCTCACCTGTTGCATTTCTTCTCTTTTTGAAGATCAATCCAGAGCTTTTGTTTCGATTTCTTCTTTGATTCTTGCAATGAAATCTGCCAGAGCAACCTGACCTTCTTCGCCGTTCTTTCTGGAACGCAGGGAAACCATGTTTGCTTCCTGATCCTTTTCACCAACAACGATGATATAAGGTACTCTTTCGTTTCTTGCTTCTCTGATCTTATAACCAATCTTTTCTGCACGGTTGTCTGTTTCTACACGGATACCTTCTTTGTCCAGTGCATCAGATACACTCTTCGCATAATCTGCGAATTTTTCGGAAATAGGCAGAACCTTAACCTGAACAGGAGACAGCCATACAGGGAACTGACCTGCGAAGTGTTCGATCAGGATACCGATGAAACGCTCGATGGAACCGAAGCATACACGGTGAATCATAACGGGACGTTTCTTTGTGCCGTCTGCTGCTGTGTATTCCAGTTCAAATCTTTCGGGCATCTGCATATCCAGCTGGATTGTACCACACTGCCATGTTCTGCCGATGGAGTCTTCCAGATGGAAGTCGATCTTAGGACCGTAGAATGCGCCGTCACCTTCATTGATTGTATAATCAATACCATTTTCATCCAAAGCATTCTGCAGACCAGCTGTAGCGATTTCCCAAGCTTCGTCGGAGCCCATGCTGTCTTCAGGTCTTGTGGACAGTTCGATATGATATTTGAAGCCGAACAGTTTGTATACACCATCAATCAGGCTAATTACACCAGAGATCTCATCTTTGATCTGTTCTTCTGTCATGAAGATATGAGCGTCATCCTGATTGAAGCAGCGTACACGCATCAGACCGTGCAGCGCACCGCTCTTTTCATGTCTGTGAACCAGACCGATTTCAGCCACACGCATAGGCAGGTCTCTGTAGGAATGCATATCCTGTTTGTAAACCAGCATACCGCCAGGGCAGTTCATAGGTTTTACTGCGTAGTCCTCATCATCGATGACTGTTGTATACATGTTATCTTTGTAGTGTTCCCAGTGACCGGATCTGTACCACAGTTCTCTGTTCAGGATGATGGGTGTAGAGATTTCAACATAGCCTGCTTCTTTGTGGATCTGTCTCCAGTAATCCAGCAGTGTATTTTTCAGCACCATACCTTTAGGCAGGAAGAAGGGGAAGCCAGGGCCCTCATCCAGCAGAGCGAACAGTTTCAGTTCTTTGCCCAGTTTTCTGTGGTCACGTTTCTTTGCTTCTTCCATCATGTTCAGGTAAGCTTCCAGTTCGGATGCCTTAGGGTAAGCTGTACCATAGATTCTGGACAGCATTTTGTTCTTTTCGGAGCCTCTCCAGTAAGCACCTGCAACGGATGTCAGCTTGATTGCTTTCACGTTCTTTGTGCTCATCAGGTGAGGGCCTGCACACAGATCTGTGAAGTCGCCCTGTTTGTAGAAGGAGATAACCGCATCTTCGGGCAGATCCTGGATCAGTTCAACTTTGTAGGGTTCATCTCTTTCTTCCATGTATTTGATCGCTTCTGCTCTGGGCAGTTCAAATCTTTCGATAGCGATATCTTCTTTTGCGATCTTTTTCATTTCAGCTTCCAGAGCTTCCAGTTCTTCCTGTGTGAAAGCTTTTTCTCTGTCGAAGTCATAGTAGAAGCCATCAGCAATAGCAGGACCGATCGCAATCTTTGCTTCGGGATACAGGCGTTTTACTGCCTGTGCCAGCATATGGGATGCTGTGTGGCGGAATGCCAGCTTACCTGCTTCATCTTCGAATGTACAGATGGAAACTTCTGCGTCTTTTTCTACAACGAAACGCAGATCTTTTACTTCGCCGTCAACGATACCAGCGCAAGCGTTTCTTGCCAGACCTTCGCTGATGGATTTTGCAATTTCCAGTACAGATACAGCGCCGTCAAATTCTTTTACAACGCCGTCTTTCAGTGTGATTTTCATAGTTTTTCTCTCCTTTTTATCAGAACATTTTTTCGAAAGCTGATTTTGGGCAAAAGAAAAAGCCCATCATCCACTTTCCTCTACGAAAAGGGACGAGAGCACCTACTCCCGCGGTTCCACCCTAATTGTCATTAAAACCACTCATTTTTCGACGATAACGGAGTCACCGGGCTGTATTGGAGCCGCTCAGAGGTGGTTTTCATACACTCTCCCTCGCAGGATACTTCCACCCATGAAACCGAAGCTCCAAGGTATCCCTCTCTGTGGCATCAGGAAAGGACTACTGTCCTCATCAACGCATTAACAATATCTTGTGTTTTACACATTGCTAATTATACCATTTTGTAACATTCTGTCAACAGTTTTTTGGAAATTTGTTCTGTATAATTTTACATATGTCCGCAGAGAGGATACATCAGAACCATTTTTTCTTTTTGAAAATAGCCATGACTACTAGAATGCAAACCAAAGAAATCAGTGTGACAAAGAGATAGCCATACTTCCAGCCATATTCTGGCATATCAAAATTCATGCCATACCAGCCTACAATCAGGGTCAGGGGCAGGAATATGGTCGTCACCACTGTAAAAATTTTCATAGTCGTATTCAGACTGATATCTACCTCTGCTTCATAGCTTTCCCGAACCTGGGTCACATATTCTCGCAGATTCAGCACATTCTGGAAGCGGCGTTCCGTTCTTCTATAGAGCATTTTGAAGGAGCGGAGGGTCTTTCCGTCAAAAATGACATTCTCATTTTCTACCAGAATATCCAGTACATTCAAAAACTGTTCATAGTATTTCTTCAAAACCATGAGCCGTTTTCGCAGACTGATGATCTCCGAAACGCAATCCCGCTTTCCTGCGGCGATCAGCGCCTGCTCCAAGTCCATGATCTCTTTTTCAATCCCGTCAAAGGCGATATCGTCTTCCTTCGTCTGCATTTCAAAGAATAAATAGATCACACGATTCAAAGTCACACGTTCGCCCAGGGTTTCCATACACTCTTCCAAAAGGGAGACAACCTCTTCTATCTTGGAGGTAAAGAAAAAAGCCTTTCCTTTCTCCAAATACAGAATGACGCTTCCCCGGCTCAAAAGGATATTCTGGAAATCCAACATTTCCAGGCTCACGCAGTCAAAATTTTCAAAGGAATCATATCTGGCATAGCTAAACCGTCTGGCATCTTCCAGTACTTCCGGCGCGATCCCCCATTTTTTCCCGCAGGAAAGCATTTCCTCATAGGGAAAAATCCCCAGCAGTCCTTCTTCCTGCCTTGATGCTTCAGATTTCTTTTGCCAGACGCCGTTCCTGATGATATAATACATGGCACCTTCTCCATTCTTTCATCCACCATAAAGAAAAGCGGCGATCCCCCGCCGCCTGATATCTTATTTAAATCTCACTGCTGTGCCGTAAATCATAACTTCTGCCGCCCCTGCCATGATCGCGCTTGTGGAATAGTGGATATTCACCACAGCATCTGCTCCCAGCTTTTCCGCATTTTCGATCAAACGCTGCAGGGCGATCTTTCTAGCTTCCTCCATCATTTCCGTATAAGCCTTCAGTTCCCCGCCGACAATGGACTTCAAGCCTGCACCGAGATCACGCCCTATATTTTTGGACTGGATGGTAGAACCGTTTACCAACCCCAACATTTCCAATTCTTTCCCCGCAACATAATCTGTATTCACTAAAATCATACAAATCATCCTTTCGTTTTCTTTCATCATAGTCCGAAACTGCGGTTCTGTCAATTTTCTTTAGCCCAGCCGCACCATATCCTCAATTGTCAGAGAACAAACTGTCCCTCTTGCTTCTGTTTTCAAGCCATGTTGGCTGTTGATCGCTTCCATAATGTCCTTCCGCTTGCTGGAAGGAGATACGATGGCGATGATCTCCTTTTCCTGCTGTACCGTGATTCCATAGAATTCCTCTGTGCTTTTACTGCCTGCCCAACGGGCATGGATGATGGTGCCGCCGCGGGCTCCAGCTTTTCTGGCGGTATGCATCACTTCCTCTGTGAAGCCCTGATTGACTGTCACAAGAATCATGCTGTTTTCCATTCCTTCTTCCATCAGAATATTCCCCCTTCCCTGCACTTCCCTGACGGGCATCAGGATCGACAATGCCAAAACATGGGACATGGCTGTAATCTTCATATCAAATACGATGCCCTTGGAACGAGCGCTGCCTCTCAATTCATAATTCAGATCCCGCATTAGCTGATTCACAAGTGTAGCCTTGCCAATGCTGAATACCACGTCCTTCTCCAAACTATCCAAACCAAGAAGATCCATGATCTCCGAGGTCGCTGTCCCCTTTCCCGCACACTGCAGATGATGGGTGACCTTTTGTCCATTGAATAACTCAATCATATTTCTGCCCTGCCCTCGTTCCACGATAGAAACGATCAGCTTCATAGGTTCCATTGGTAAAGATTTCATCTCGTCACCTCATCTCAGTCAAAATATAGAACATCATCTTCCAACTGGGTAAGCTGTACTGCGATATAGCGCTGTTTTGCTTTTTCCTTCATCTGCGCAAGCAGACCCATCAGCTGAATCGTAATCAAAGGCGTCATAGCTACCATAGCAACGATGCCAAAGGCATCCGTCATGATATTCCCGCCAATTGCTTCACAAGCTCCCATGGCAAAAGGAAGCAAAAAGGTCGCCGTCATGGGGCCGGATGCCACGCCGCCGCTGTCGAAGGCGATGCCGGTAAAGATAGGCGATACATGACGGGTCAGGAACAGCGCAAGAGCATATCCGGGGATCAGGAACCATAAAATAGAGGTTCCGATCAGGATACGCAGCATAGCAATGCCAACGGAAACACAGACACCAATGGACAGTGCGCTCTGCATCATTTTCGCAGTCACAAACCCATTGGAGATCTCTTCTACCTGCTTTGTCAAAACGTATACAGCAGGCTCTGCCGCAACAATGAAATAGCCGATGACCATACCAATGGGGATCAGCAGCCAGGAATGACTGCTTTCCGCAATGCCTGCACCAATGATCTGACCTACAGGCATAAAACCAACATTCACACCACAAAGGAATAAACTCAGTCCAAAATATACAAAGACAAAGCCTGTGGCGATCCGCATTAGCTGATGGTGCTTATATCGTTTATAAAACAACTGGAAGGTAATGAATACCAGAATAATAGGAACCAATGCCATTGCCACTTCACGCAAATATTCCGGAAAGGCATGTGCAAACAAAATTGCCGCGTCCTTTGTCGTTTCCACCACAGGGATCTCTGTTGAAGAATACAATGCAGAATCGGGTTCATAAAAAACCCCCAGCAGCAGCACTGCCAGAATCGGCCCAATACTGCAAAGGGAAATCAGGCCAAAACTATCCTCACGAGAGTTTTTATCGCTTCGCAAGGTCGCCATACCAATCCCCAAAGCCATGATAAAAGGAACCGTTACCGGGCCTGTCGTAACACCGCCGCTGTCAAAGGAAACCGGCACAAAGGATTCCGGTGCGAGGATCGCCAGCCCAAAAATAAGAGCATAAAAGAATACCAGCATCTTTGCCAAAGGGATATGAAAAAAAATGCGGATCTGAGCGACCATCAGGAAAAAACCTACGCCAGCTGCCACAGCCAGGATTAAAACTCTATTGGGGATAGCAGGTACCTGCTCCGCCAAAACCTGTAAATCAGGCTCTGCAATGGTAATAAGCATTCCCAGAATAAAACACACCGCCAAAGGCCCGATGATGTTTTTGGCGCGGCTCATTTCCACGCCAATGCCCTCGCCCATAGACATCATGGACATATCCGCCCCCAAGGTAAAAAAGCCCATCCCAAAAATCAACATCACCGTACCAAACAAAAACAATACCAACGCACCGGACGAAAGGGGCATCATCGTTACACTGAGCAATAACACCATAGCTGTCAGCGGAAGAACAGATGCCAATGATTCAATTATTTTTTCTTTCAATTTTAAATTATGCAGCAAATTTTCTCCCCCTTTTATAAATTGGACTAAATTTGTCCAAATCTCTTTATTTTAGTCCATATTTAGAAATTTCACGTTTAAAATCACATAATTTTAATGTGTTTTTTCTTTTATTCTAGCATTTGGTAAAAATCAAGTCAATGTATGTTAAGACTTCTTAACAAAAAGTTTTCATTCGCTGCACTTTTGTTCATTTCATGTTTATATTTTTGTTTGGAAAAGCATACAATGTTGCAAAATTTCCCAACTTAAAAAACGCGATACATAGCAGTCTCCGTTTCAGAAAACATCATTTTCAAAATGCGTTGATTTCCAAAACGGAAAGCCACTGTACCGCGCCGAATCCTTATACATATTTTATTCTTTCTTATCTCACACGGGGAGGAAAGCCCACTTTTTTCTGCACCTTTGTCAGGGTTCTGTCTGCCAGACGGCTTGCTTTTTCTGCACCGTTCTTAATGATAGCATTCAGATAGTCTTTATTTGCTTCCAGTTCCTTCACCCGTTTCTGCACAGGTTCCAGATCAGCAACGACAGCTTCCCCAACGGCTGTTTTAAATGTGCCATAGCCCATACCGGCAAATTCTTTTTCTGCTTCAGGGATGGTCTTTCCTGTTACAGCGCAGTAGATGCTCAGCAGATTGGAAATACCGGGTTTCTCTTCGCTAAAACGGATCTCGTTATCGGAGTCTGTCATGGCACGTTTCATCTTATTCATGATAACTTTGGGGTCATCCATCAGTGTGATGATGTTGTTCTGGTTTTCATCAGATTTGGACATTTTCTTTGTGGGGTCCTGCAGCGCCATTACACGGGCCCCGACCTTACCAATATATGCTTCAGGCACCTTGAATACATCACCATATACGCCGTTGAAGCGGCTAGCGATATCTCTGGTCAGTTCCAAATGCTGTCTCTGGTCTTCCCCAACGGGAACCAGGTCTGTCTGATACAGCAGGATATCTGCTGCCATCAGGGTAGGATAGGTGAACAAACCAGCATTGATGTTATCTGCGTGCTTCGCACATTTATCCTTGAACTGTGTCATTCTGTTCAGTTCGCCCATGTAGGTGTAGCAGTTCAGGATCCAGCCCAATTCTGCGTGCTGAGGAACGTGAGACTGATAGTACATGATATTCTTTTCAGGATCCAGACCAACCGCTAAATACTGCACCAGCAGGTCTCTTGCCTGTTTCCGCAGCTTAACAGGGTCCTGACGCACTGTGATTGCGTGCATATCTACGATGCAATACAGACAGTCATATTCATCCTGCAGCTTTGTCCAGTTTTTCAGCGCACCCAGGTAATTGCCCAGTGTGATGACACCAGAGGGCTGCATGCCGCTGAAAATACGTTTTTTCTGTTCTTCCGCCATGTTTAACACTCCTTCATTCTATCTCTTCTCGTTTAGTTTTTTTCTTCATAATCCACATCGATGCAGCCGGGATCTTCCGGAACGATAAACACGCAGGCTACATAAGCCACAATGCCGATGAACAGATTCAACAATGTGCCCAAGACCCAGATCAGACGCACGATCGTCGCATCAATACCAAAATATTCTGCAATGCCAGCACATACACCGGAAATTTTCACATTATTCTTAGAACGATATAACTTTTTATTCATAGAAATCCCTCCTTATTTTTAGGTTTTATCTTTCAACATACCATCCTTGAAGAAACTATAATATTCCCCTTCTCCAACAATAATATGGTCTACGACTTCAATATCAAGTGGCTCCAGCATCAATTTCAATTGTGTTGTCAGATGAACATCCGCATTGGATGGTTTCACTGAGCCACGGGGATGATTATGGCAAAGTACAACCCCCGTTGCATAGTATCGCAATGCTTTTTCCAATACAGCTCTTGGCTGCACATATACCTGCCCAACTGTGCCTTCTGCAATTTTGGCTGTATGGATGATCTTTCTCCTGCTGTCCAGACAAATCACATAAAACCGCTCTGTCACACAGTATGCCAGTAATGATGTACAATACTCCGCAGCACGGGGAATAGAGGTCAAAGCAGGCTTCTGCTCCAGCTTCTCTTTTTCGTATCTTCGGAACAGCTCATGGAGCATAGAAAGAAAAATGGCGCTTTTTTCTCCTACCCCCGCAGTCTTTTGAATCTCATAGGGGTCTGATTCAATCAGATTGGAAAAGGACCCAAATTCATCCAGCAATCGATGGGCAATCTCATTTGTATTCCCTCTGGGAATGACCCCATACAACAGCATTTCCAGCAACTCGTGATCTGCAAAACCATCGGGACCTGCCTGCAAAAAGCGCTCCCTCATTCGATCCCTATGCCCATCATGTACGTTACTGCCCATCTTCTACACCCTCTGATTCAATATGGCGCAACAAATTCGGCAAACCGCCGCCATAAATCACCTCCAGAAGCCCATCCAGTCTGCGTAAAGCCAGCTTCACTTCTGCCTCTGTGATAATACCCTCTTCCAGCGCATCGGCGATCTCTGCCAAATCTACCACCTTAACTGCGCCATCGGGATAAATGATGACATCTGCCAGCAGGTCTGTAAAGATATAGGAGTTTTCTGCTACATCATATGCAGTATCTATAATATCACAATAATAATAAACTAGTTCGTCATTTTTGTTTAAGAATTTACTAATTTTCCAGCCTTTATCCATGTAATAGCAAGATACACCATGGCTGAACTTTGCCTTAGGATGGAGTACATCCCATTTTGTCACCATCACGGTATCCTCCTGATGGGTGATGACATCGTCTTTCAAATACACGATCTCATTGGGCATAAATCTCTTTCTGTAAAGCTTCGGTAGTGTCATGATACCACTCTTTTCTTTCTTCCCCTTAAAAATCAATGGTTACACATTTGGATAATTCGGAAGGCTTTGTGCGCAGCGCCCCCAGCATCGGAACATAAGTTTGAAAATACGCACTGGCTCTATGGGCGTCCAAAGCTGCCTCGTCCTTAT
This sequence comes from uncultured Clostridia bacterium, assembly GCA_937901125.1. Classification (GTDB taxonomy): domain Bacteria; phylum Bacillota; class Clostridia; order Lachnospirales; family Anaerotignaceae; genus Anaerotignum_A. The sequence goes on from CALCGT010000011.1 coordinate 10,422, forward strand.
ATTTTTCAATAAAAAAGAAAACCGCATCATCTGTTTCATCTTTCACCAGATCATAAGAAATGCAGCCCTCTTCTTTCCTGGTTTCCTCTACCATTTTTTCGGCAATCCGGACAAATTCCTCCTGTTTTCCTTCCTGCAATGTATTTTTTGCTATCAATACAACCATACATCTTCCTCCTTAGTAAGACCTGCTCTTATTATAAAGAAAGATGAAAGAAAATACAACCATAAAAGAAACCCCTGTCAAAAAGACAGGGGCTTTCGTACCAACCGTAATATTTTATGAATTTATGTATGTTGTTTTGTTACTAAAGCTATGGTGAAGAAATTAGTGTTTTCTCCAAGCCATGATATCTTTGCCTGCAGCTTTCATATCGTGGAAATCAGCAGCTGCTGTGAACAGAGCGTCTGTAGAAGAGTTCAGACCTGTTTCGCAAGAGTCCTGAATAACACCGATGATGAAACCGATACCTACAACCTGCATTGCTACATCGTTGGGGATACCGAACAGAGAGCAAGCCAGAGGAATCAGCAGCAGGGAACCACCAGCTACACCGGAAGCACCGCAAGCGGAGATTGCTGCTACGAAGGACAGCAGGATCTTCATTGCCAGAGGAACTTCCATACCCAGTGTGTTTACACAAGCCAGAGTCATAACTGTGATTGTGATAGCAGCACCAGCCATGTTGATTGTAGCACCCAGAGGGATGGAAATGGAGTAGTTGTCTTCATCCAGGCCCAGTTCTTTACACAGAGTCATGTTAACGGGGATGTTAGCAGCGGAGGATCTTGTAAAGAATGCTGTGATGAAGGAATCTTTCAGACATTTACCAACCAGAGGGTAAGGATTCTGTTTGATCTGTGTGAATACGATAATGGGGTTCAGAATCAGAGCTACGAAAGCCATGCAGCCAACCAGAACTGCCAGAACTTTACCATATTCTGTGAAGATGCCCAGACCGTTTTCGGATACTGTGGAGAATACCAGACCCAGGATACCGAAAGGAGCGCAGGAGATTACAGATCTAACTGCAAATGTAACAGCTTCAGAGAAATCGTTCAGTGCTTTCTTTGTTGTTTCGCCAGCTTTTTTCAGAGCCAGACCAAAGATTACTGCCCAGAACAGAATACCCAGGTAGTTAGCGTTTACCATGGAACCGATGGGGTTCGCTACGATGTTGGACAGCAGGTTGGAGAACACTTCACCAACGGAGCCTGCAGCTGTGTAGCCTTCTGTGGAAGCACCGCTACCCAAAGGCAGTACAATGGGAATGAAGTGGCAAGCCAGAACTGCGACTACAGCAGCTGCAAATGTACCAACCAGATACAGTACAACTACACGACCCATTGTTCTGCCACCGCCTTCCTGACCGCAAGCCAGAGCAGCCATTACCAGGAAGAATACCAAGATGGGAGCGATTGCTTTCAGAGCGCCTACGAACAGTGTACCCAGGATACCGATTACAGTTACCTGAGGAACAGCCAGACCCAGGATTGCACCAATGATCAGGCCGCAAATGATTCTTTTTACTAAGGAAATGCTATTCCATTTCTGAATAATATTCATTTTTACCTTCTCCTATTAAATTGTACTTTACTTATGATTGCTGTTTCTACGGTTGTACGAAAAAGTAATATAAAAAGTATTACTGGTTTGCAAATTGATTAGCAACAACCAAATACTTTTTCGCAGAGCTTTTTGCCTGTAGGTGTGCAAGCCAGACCGCCTTCTGCTGTTTCCTTCAGCGTAGGAGACATAGTGTCGCCAATTTTCTTCATGGCAACAATGACTTCATCTGCAGGGATATGACTTTCAATACCTGCCAGAGCCAGTTCAGCTGCAACCATGGCGTTGCCTACGCCGCCGGCATTTCTTTTGATGCAGGGGATCTCAACCAGACCTGCAACGGGGTCACACACCAGCCCCAGAATATTTTTCAGTGCGATCGCGCAAGCGTGTTCACACTGCTTAGGAGTACCACCGCACAGTTCAACCATTGCCGCTGCTGCCATTGCGCTCGCTGCGCCGCATTCAGCCTGACAACCACCAGCCGCACCGGCTACGCTCGCATTTGTTGCGATCACGATACCCACTGCAGAAGCTGTGAACAGTGCCATTACCAAATCCTTATCAGGAATATTTCTTTCCTCCGCCAAAGTCAGCAGAGCGGAAGGAAGGATACCGCAGCTGCCCGCTGTAGGGGATGCTACAATTCTGCCCATGCAGGCATTTGTCTGAGATACCGCAAGGGCTTTCACCATTGCTTTCCCAAAGAAAGGCCCACAGATATTTCTGCCGTTTTTCACCGCTTCATTCATTTTGAAAGCGTCGCCGCCTGTCAGGCCGCTAGCAGAACGTTTTACAGGATCCAGGCCATCCTCAACAGATTCCTTCATAACCTGCAGAGCCCGTTCCATATTTTTGAACAATTCTTCTTCATTCTTTTCAGCGATGGCTGCCTGATCTTTCAGAATGTAAGCGGACAAAGTCATATTTTCCGCCTCTGCTGCTGCAACCAATTCTGCCAAAGAGTCGTATTTCATCTTTTTCCACCTCTCCTTCTTAGATTGCTTTCAAGATCGTGGATGCATGAATATTGGGACATGCCAAGATCGCTTCATTGATAGATTCATCGAAGTTGCCGTCGATTTCGATTGTCATAACAGCGATACCGCCCTTATGGTCTCTGCCTAGAGAGAAACCATGAACGTTTACTCCTTTATCCGCCAGGATGTTTGTTACTACAGCGATCATACCAGGGATGTCATCATGGGGAATGACCAATGTATCAGATTTACCGGTGATGGAAACCTCTGTATCATTGATCTTATTTACTACGATGTTGCCGCCACCGATGGAAGCCCCCTGGATCAGAGCAGACTTGTCATTTGCGTCTGTCAGTGTGATTTCAGCAGTGTTGGGATGCGCACCGTCGATGTCCTCTTCGATAAATGTGAAGTCCAGACCTTCTTCCTTTGCGATCTCCATGCTATTACGGATACGGCTATCGTCTGTATCCATACCTAGAATACCGGCGATGACTGCTTTATCTGTACCGTGACCTTTGTATGTTTTTGCGAAAGAACCGCTAAAACGAATCACAGCCTTTACGGGTGTTGTACCCAGAACAGAACGGGCATATTTGCCGATACGCACAGCACCTGCTGTATGTGAACTGGAAGGACCGATCATAATTGGTCCGATAATATCAAATACCTGTAACACAAAATCCCTCCTTACGTTATTTTTCTTCTTTTGTTGATTGTATGCCATTTTCAATGATTAAAACAACATTAAACCTCAACTTCAACAATTATATATGATAAAATTCAACAAAGTCAATAGAAATTCCAAAAAAAGTTCCTTCAGGAGAGACATTTTTTTGGTTTCTCCAATGTTGTCCACACTGAAAAAACAAATGTGTCGTTTCACACAAAATTTTGGAAATTAATAGAAAAATCTTTTATTTTAGAAAAAAAGTTTGTTTTTTTTGCATAGAAATGTACAAACCCATCATGCGCTTTTATCGAGGAATGTTTGTTCTACAGCAATATCGCTTGTCAGACATAACCCTTCATACATTTACTCCGCAAGCAGGTATTGCAATTTATCGTCAGAGAATGCGTTTGCTCCATAAACTTTTCACACAACAAAAGCCCCATTCGTCTCTCTAAATAGGACAAATGGAGCTTTCACTTTGCGAGGCTTTCTCCGCTTTGTTACATGTATCCGCCCATGCCGGGGTCAGCAGGCATTGCAGGAGCATTCTTTGCAGGCAGCTCTGCGACAACTGCTTCTGTTGTCAGGAATGTAGACGCAACGGATGTTGCATTCTGCAGGGCACTTCTTGTAACCTTTGCGGGGTCCAGGATGCCTACTTCTACCATTTCCACGTATTCTTCTGTCAGTGCATTGAAACCCATTCTGTCATCCAGTTCTTTCACCTTATTTACAATAACAGAACCTTCCAAACCAGCATTTGCTACGATTTGACGCAGAGGTGCTTCCAGAGCTTTGATAACGATTTCCGCACCTGTCTTTTCATCGCCTGTCAGATCTGCACAGGCTGCTTTTACCTTCTCAATGGCATGCACCAGTGCGGTACCGCCGCCGGCTACAATGCCTTCTTCTACTGCTGCTTTTGTAGCTGCCAGAGCATCTTCCATACGCAGTTTCTTTTCTTTCATTTCTGTTTCTGTTGCTGCGCCGACTTTGATCACTGCTACACCGCCGCTCAGTTTTGCCAGTCTTTCCTGATATTTTTCTCTATCGAAATCGGAATCTGTTTCTGCCATGCCTTTTCTGATCTGGACAATGCGAGCTTCGATATCTTCTTTTCTGCCTGCGCCATCAGCAATAATTGTATTTTCTTTTTCTACACGAACTGTTTTTGCAGAACCAAGCATATCCAGTGTTGCATCCTGCAGGGAAATGCCGATCTCTTCAGAGATCACCTGTGCGCCTGTCAAAGCTGCGATATCTGCCAGCTGTGCTTTTCTTCTTTCACCATAACCAGGTGCTTTTACTGCAACGCATGTGAATACGTTTCTCAGTTTATTGACTACCAGAGTTGCCAGAACTTCGCTTTCCACATCTTCTGAGATCAGCAGCAGCTTTCTGCCAGTCTGCATTACCTGTTCCAGAATGGGCAGGATTTCCTGAATGTTGGAAATCTTTTTATCTGTAATCAAGATTAGGGGTTCTTCCAGAACTGCTACCATCTTATCCATATCTGTGGACATATAAGCAGACAGATAGCCTCTGTCAAACTGCATACCTTCTACCAGTGCCAGTTCTGTTTTCATTGTTTTGGACTCTTCAATGGTGATAACGCCGTCGTTTGTTACTTTTTCCATTGCTTCTGCGATCATTGCGCCTACTTCTTCATCACCGGCAGAGATAGCTGCAACATTGGCAATGTGTTTGCTTGTGGTTACGGACTGGCTCATCGCCTTCACTTCCACTACTGTTGCTTCAGTTGCTTTCTGCATACCGCGACGCAGGATGATAGGGTTTGCGCCTGCTGCGATATTTTTCAGACCTTCCTGGATCATTGCCTGTGCCAGAACAGTTGCTGTTGTGGTACCGTCGCCGGCAACATCGTTTGTCTGTGTAGCAACTTCTTTTACCAGCTGTGCGCCCATGTTTTCATAAGGATCTTCCAATTCGATATCCTTTGCGATTGTCACACCGTCATTTGTAATCAGGGGTGTTGTGAATTTTCTGTCCAGAACAACGTTTCTGCCCTTGGGACCCAGTGTTACCTTTACTGTATTTGCCAGTTTGTCTACGCCGGCTGCCATTGCGTTTCTGGCATCGGTGCTGTATTTGATTTCTTTCGCCATGATAAAAAACGCCTCCTAAAATTATTCTGTAATGATTGCCAGAATGTCACTCTGACGCATAATAAGATATTCTTCGCCGTCAAATTTTACTTCCATTGCGCCGTATTTGGAATAGAGCACATGGTCGCCTTCTTTTACGACCATTTCTACCTTTGTATCGCCAACCATACCGCCGGGGCCAACAGCCACTACGATGGCTTCCTGAGGTTTTTCCTTTGCCTGACTGGTCAGCACGATACCAGATTTTGTTGTTTCCTGTGCTTCTACCTGTTTCAATACGACTTTATCTCCTAATGGTGCAAGTTTCATGTTGAATTTACCTCCTTGTTTTTCGTTTTGTTAGCACTCTTATCGTTCGAGTGCTAATCACATTACATATATTAACACCATATCCAGTTATATTCAAGTATCTTTTTAAAAATTCACATAAAATTCATACGTGAAAGAAAAATAGACAATCGTATTTCTATTTTTTCCCTTCTTATGAGCAGCTTTCAATATCAAACAAAAGGAAACTGCCAATTTTACTATTTTAACTGGCAGTTTCCACTCTTCTTTCTATGCAGTTATTTATTTTCCCTCGCTTTTCCATCGATGAAGTTTGCAGCGGAAAGGGCTGCGACCAATCCTTCCCCTACGGCTTTTGCGATTTGATAAGGTGTGCCGGTGCAGTCCCCGGCTGCAAATACCCCAGGCAGGTTCGTTGCCATAGTGCGGTCTACGATAATATTTTTCCCATCGGTCTGCAGACCAAAAAGAATGCTTTCCGGAGGTGTGCTATTCTTTGTGAAAAAGATGCCGTCACATTCCAATGTTTCCCCATCCATTTCTAAGGAAAATACTTTTCCGTTTTCCCCCAATACCGCCTTAGGTCTGCCCTCTTTTACCTGCACGTTTTCCTTCAGATTCAAAACAGGCTGATAGAGAGGGATATAAGTCACACTTTCGCAGACATCCGCCAGGAAATTAGCTTCCGCCTCGCCTTCTTCGTTTTCACCAACGACAACAACCTTCTTATTTCTGTAGAGCATACCGTCGCAGGTTGCACAATAGCTGACACCTTTACCCAAAAAGTCCATTTCCCCGGGGATCCCCTTGCTTTTACTCAAGCCAATGGCTAAGATCACAGCTTTTGCTTCAATGAACTGATTTTCAGCGTTGATCATATACCAATCGCCCATGGAAAGGATCTGCTTGATGCGAGTTTCTTTGAACTCGACCCCCTGCTTCACTGCATGGGTGTAAAACTGATTCAGCATATCTTCCCCGCTGATATTGGGCAACCCCAAATAATTATCTACTTTTTCCGCAGCAAACAGCAGAGAACTATCCAAGCTTCTGCCAAAAACGCAAACGGATTTATTCCGCTGACGGCAGTTCACAGCGGCGGACAGAGCTGCCGGGCCTCCGCCAATAATTGCAACATCCAACATATTCCTTACCTCCTTTTTTTCAAGGGGACTCTGTCCCCTTTGACCCCTGCCAGAGAAATTATTTCCCCGGACCCTGATTTGTAAAAGCATACGCTTTTACAGACCAAAACGATATAAAAAACCGCAAGAAGCGATTTTACACCTCTTGCGGTTATTATATCATATTTTGCCAAATATATCTGTTGCCGAAACAACAATTAGGCTTTGTTATTTATCTGCCGCTCTTGCTTCAATGATACGTTTCTGAACATCCACGGGAACTTCTTCATATCTTTCGAAATGATGTCTGTATTCCCCGCGGCTCTGTGTCATGGAGCGAAGGTCTGTTGCATATTTGTGCATTTCTGCTGTAGGAACTTCTGCAACGATGCATTTCTTCATACCAACTGCATCCATGCTCATGATACGACCACGGCGTTTTGTAATATCACCCATGATATCGCCCATATATTTTTCAGGGATCAGAACTTCAACATGTTCGATAGGCTCCAGAATCACAGGTTTTGCCTGAGGGATACCTTCCTTGAAGGCAACGGATGTCGCCATCTTGAACGCCATTTCGGAGGAGTCAACGGGATGGTAGGAACCATCTGTCAAAGTTGCTTTCAGACCAACTACAGGGTAGCCGGCCAGAACACCACTCTGTACGCATTCCTGCAGACCTTTTTCAACAGCAGGGAAATACTGTTTGGGAACGGAGCCACCGAAAATCTTTTCTTCGAATACATACTGTGTTGTTGTATCGTAGCTGGGTTCGAATTCCATTACAACGTCACCGAACTGACCATGACCGCCGGACTGTTTTTTATATCTGCCGCGAACGGATGCCTTGCCTTTAACTGTTTCTCTGTAAGGGATGATAGGATCCTTCAGTTCCACTTCAATCTTATATTTGTTTTTCAGTTTCTGAACCATTACATCCAGCTGCTGTTCACCAACGCCGTAAACCAGTGTCTGTTTTGTTTCAGAATTTACTTCCATCTTGATCGTAGGATCTTCTTCTCTGATCTTTGCCAGAGCTGCGGACAGCTTGTCTTCATCGCCTTTGCCTTTAGGCTGGATTGCCATGCACAGAACGGAACCGGGCAGTGTGATTTTAGGGATGATGATGTTTGCATCTTTCAGGGACAGAGTATCCTGTGTGGATGTATTGGACAGTTTTGCCAAAGCGCCGATATCACCGGAATGCAGTTCGTCAACTTCGATCTGTTCTTTCCCTCTTACCACATACAGACGGCCTACTTTTTCAACTGTATCCTTTTCTTCATTGTAAACGCTCATTGTGGTATCCAACTTACCTGTCATAACACGGAACAGGTTCAGGCGACCGATATAGGGGTCAGCAATAGTTTTGAATACATAAGCGGAGAATCTTTCGTCATCGGAGGAGCAGAATACAACGTCTTTGCCATCGTGGAAAGCATGGAAGTTTGCTTTTGCTTCGATTGCGGGAGGTGTGAAACGAACGATGGTATTCATCAGCAGTTTTACGCCATAGCCCAGTGTAGCGGAACCGCACATAACGGGAGCGATGCTGTGGTTGGAAATACCAGCCAGCAGACCATCGTAGATTTCTTCTTCTGTCAGTTCTTCATCGTTGAAGAATTTTTCCATCAGCTCTTCGCTGCTTTCTGCTGCTACTTCTACCAGCATGGAACGCAGAACTTCCACCTGGTCTTTCTTATCTTCAGGCATTTCGCATTTCTGCAGCTTGCCGTCTACTTTCTTTCTTGCATCTCTCTTGATCAGGTTGATGAAACCAACGAAATTGCCGTTTTCATCATCAAAGGGGATCTGCAGAGGAGCTACAGCCTTACCGAAGTTTTTACGCAGTTCAGCCAGTGTTTTTTCAAAGTCAGCGTTTTCATCGTCCATCTGGTTGATGAAGATGATTCTGGGCAGATGCGTTTCTTCGCAGTATTCCCACGCTTTTTCTGTACCAACTTCAACGCCGGATTTTGCGGAAACCATGATCAGACCTGTGTCTGCCACGTTCATTGCCAGCTTTACTTCAGCTGCGAAGTCAAAATAACCGGGTGTATCCAGAAAGTTGATCTTTGTATCCTGCCATTCAACGGGGATCACGGATGTATTGATAGACACCTTGCGGCGGATTTCTTCTGCTTCATAGTCGGATACAGTGTTACCTTCTTCAACTTTACCAAAACGTTTTGTTGCACCGGAATAATACAGTGCTGCTTCGGAATATGTTGTTTTACCGGAACCACTGTGGCCCAAAAGAACTACGTTTCTTACTCTGTTTGCTGCATAATTTTTCATAGTTTGTTTCCCTCCCTAGTATGATTTAACGGAACCATTCCGTCAGGGTCTTGTTTTATGTATACAGTATATTAAGAATATACAATCTATACTTTTATTTCTATTCGACCATTATTCGAAATTCCCTGCAAAATTTTTCAAATATTTTTACTTTAGGAAATTCTGCCAAAGACATTTGCGTTTTCCTATTCAATTTTTGTATAAAATAAAACTAAGTTCTTCAATCCATCCAACAACAAAAAAGGCGCGAAACCTTCGCGCCTGTACTTGCTTTATGCTGTTTCCGGTTCCACAAAGGGAATCCCGAAATATTCCGCCAGGGCTTTGCTCAGTGCCCTTGCGATAGGCTGGATATTGTCTTTGATCCAGTTTGCATCCTGATAATTGTCGTGATAGGCCACTTCCACCAGAGCAGAAGGTGCATTGGTTCTCCTCAGCTCTCGCAGGGTCACCGTAGGCAATACCTGCACCTTGCTGGGGTCTGGGTAGATCTGCCGCATCTGTTCCGCGATCAGCTCTGCCATTTCCTTGCCATAGGGGCTAGTGCTGTAATAATAGACCACAGGCCCCTGTCTAGTGCCTGCAATGGATTCCGGCGCAGCATTGGAATGGATGGCAAGGTGAAAATCTACATTACCCGCATTGGAATCGGCAATGGCTTCACCAAGGGTCATTTCAGGTTCATTACGCAGAAATTCAATGCCGGATGCAGTCAGATACAGCTCCATAGCATCAGCAATCAGGTTCATAATCTGCTCCTCTGAACCGCCGTTGATAAAAGGATTATATTCCTGTAAGGATGGACTTAAATATACTCTGGGCATAAAAAAACTCCTTTTCCACTATGGTATGAAAAAGGAGTAAAAATGTGCTTATTTCATCAAAGATTTTTTGTACATATCATAAACGTCATCCCTTGTCAGCGAATGAGGGAAAGTGGCAATCTTTCCGGGCTGTTCCATAAAACGGTCAGTATAATAGTTGATATCTTCTTCCGTATAGGTTGCTCCATGATCAAGGACATCATCCAAAAATGCCCCCAGTTCCTTCGTATCCTTAAAACCAAGGCATTCCAGCAGCTTTGCTACGTGCACATCCCCTGCGGGGAACTGCTCCACATATGCCTGGGTCAGCACGCCGTTTGCCATGCCATGTGGCAGGCCCTTTTCATAAGTCAGGAAATATCCCATGCCGTGGGGCAGAGATGTCATGGTCTGGGCAATAGCCACACCGCCTAAAGCCGACATCAGCATCAGCTTATCTCTTGTTTCTGCAGGATAGTTTCTGACCTTCAAATCAGGAATACAATCCTTGAAGATGGACAGACCCATTTCTACGATCTTTCTGCTGACATAATTCGCCTTAGCGGAAAGATAGCTTTCGATCAGGTGGGTCAGAGCATCTACAGCCGTGTTATTTGTTGTTTTTGCGGGAAGTGTATCCATATATTGGGGGTCCAGATAGGACACTGTTGCAAAGATATGTGCCGCAATGCTGGATTTGGTGCGTTTTGCGTGAAGTGTAACGATAGCATACTGGGTCACTTCAGAGCCTGTCCCCGCTGTGGTAGGTACAGCTACGATGGGCAGAGCCTTGCTGCTGCCATCCCAAAGGGCATCCGTCCCCTTTTCGGGCTGCGCCGCCATAACGGCAATGGCTTTTGATGCATCCATGGGAGAACCGCCGCCGATGCCGATGAAAAATTCTACTTTTTCCCGGATGGCAATGGCTGCCGCCCGTTCCACTGTCTCCACATCAGGGTTTTCTCCGATCTCATCAAATAAAATCCATTGGATTCCCACACTGTCCAGCGCATCTGTGATGTCCTTCTGGGCACCGTTCTTTTTGGCAGAAGTACGTCCTGTCACAACCATGGCTTTGCTGCCCAGCTTCTTCATGGCATCCTTATTGGCAGGAATGCAACCCCGTCCAAAATAGGTATCCGCAGGCATAAAATAGCGAAAAGCATCCATATTATCTTCCTCCTCTCTACTACAATATATTTATGGTTAATATCCCTTACAGCCAGTAAGGAATTATCCA
>CALCGT010000012.1 GCA_937901125.1 uncultured Clostridia bacterium
CAACAAGTTCCAGACCTACGTTCTGAACCTTGCCGTATCTCTGTTCCATTACTACGAAAATACCTTTACTCATTGTAGGGTTTCCTCCTTATATTTCAAATTTTAGTATCCGATTCCTCGTCTAATTAAATTAGATGATGAATTTAGCTTCCAGTTTGTCCATGATAGCTTTAACAGCTTCGTCTGCAGACAGACCTTCCAGAATTGTACCAGCGCCTTTAACTTCTTTAGTGAAGGACTGATATACGTTTGTAGGGGAACCCTTCAGACCGATCATATCCAGTTCCAGATCGTCTTTCAGATCTTCGAAGCCCAGAACTTTGATTTCTTTTTCGTAAGCTTCAACGATACCTCTTACGGACATGTATCTGGGTGTAGCCAGTTCAGCAATTGCTGTCAGCAGGCAAGGTGTTTTGATTTTGATGATGTGGTAACCATCTTCAAACTGTCTCTTAACTACTACGTAGTCAGCTGTAGCTTCTTTTACTTCTTCTACATAAGAAACCTGAGGCAGGTGCAGTTTTTCAGCGATCTGGGGACCAACCTGAGCTGTGTCACCGTCAATAGCCTGACGACCTGTGATGATCAGATCATAGCCAATGTTTTTCAGAGCTGCTGCGATAATGCCGGATGTAGCATATGTATCGGAACCACCGAATTCTCTAGCGGATACCAGATAAGCTTCGTCACAACCCATAGCCAGAGCTTCTCTCAGAGCAACGTCAGCCTGAGGGGGGCCCATGGAAACTACTGTTACTGTGCCGCCCAGCTGTTCTTTCAGCTGCAGAGCTGCTTCGATACCTGTTTTGTCATCGTGGTTGATGATAGAGGGAACACCGTCACGGATCAGTGTGCCTGTCTTAGGATCGATTTTAACTTCTACTGTATCGGGTACCTGTTTAATACATACAACGATTTTCATTATAGTTGTTCTCCTTCCAAATTTTTAGTAATAAGCTTTTTTCAAAATGAACTCTAAACTCTCAAGATCAAACTTTCATGGAGCCAGCAACGATCATTCTCATAGCTTCGTTTGTACCTTCGTAGATTTCTGTGATCTTAGCGTCACGCATAGCTCTTTCTACGGGGTATTCACGGCAGTAACCGTAGCCACCGAACAGCTGAACAGCCATTCTTGTTACTTCGTTTGCAACTTCGGAAGCAAACATTTTGCACATTGCAGCGTAAGGAGCGTAGTTGCCATGCAGGTCTTTTTCTGTAGCAGCTCTCCATACCATCAGTCTAGCAGCGTCTGTCTTTGTCTGCATTTCAGCCAGTTTGAACTGTGTGTTCTGGTATTTGCCGATGGGTTTGCCGCCCTGTTTTCTTTCTTTAACATATTTCAGTGTTTCGTCGATAGCACCCTGTGCGATACCTACGGACTGAGCACCGATACCGATACGACCGCCACCCAGTGCTGTCATAGCGATTTTGTAGCCCTGGCCTTCTTTGCCCAGCAGGTTTTCAGCGGGAACTTTTACGTTTTCATAGATTACTTCACAGTTGGAAGCAGCTCTGATACCCATACGTTCGATGTTGGGGCCAACGGACAGACCTTCGAATTCTCTTTCAACGATGAAAGCGGACATACCTTTAGGGCCTTTGGATTTGTCTGTCAGTGCGAATACGATGAATGTATCAGCGAAGCCGGAGTTTGTTGTAAACATTTTTGTACCATTCAGAACATAGTATTTGCCGTCTTCTGTTTTGTCAGCTGTTGTCTTAACGCCAGCAGCATCTGTACCAGCACCGGGTTCTGTCAGACCAAAGCAGCCAATCTTGGAACCGTCAACCAGGGGTCTCAGATATTTCTGTTTCTGTTCTTCTGTACCGAACTCATTGATGCAAGGGCAGCAAAGAGATGTATGTACGGACAGTGTGATACCTGTGGAAGCATCTACTTTGGACATTTCTTCCATGCACAGTGTGTATGTCAGAACGTCTGCACCCTGGCCGCCGTATTCTCTGCTGTAAGGAATACCAAAAGCACCGATTTTCTGCAGTTTCTGAAGCAGTTCTCTATCATAATCTTCTGCTTCGTCCATGTCTTTAGCGATTGGTTTAATTTCTGTTTCAGCAAATTTTCTGAACAACTCTTGCTGAAGCATCTGAGTTTTTGTTAATTTGAAATCCATTCTAATATTCCTCCTATTTTTTAAAAATTTTGAAACATCCGCGATGAGGCCACATCGGGGTGTCTCATTAAAAAACAACCTACTTCCTTACGACGCTGCCGTATGGATGCAGTTTATCAGCTTCTTATCTTTTGCCTGCGCATATCAACGCATATCAATAAGAAGCCATAATGCCTCCACAATGAATATACCATTTTTGTTTAAAATTTGTCAACATCTTTGTCGATAAATATTACATAAAAAACGGCTGCATTTGTTGGTAATACCGACATATTTTCCACTGCCGGCAAATGAAAAAAAACCTACAAAAAAACAGTCTGCAAACCCCCATAGGCACACTGTTCCTGTGGGAATTTTTTCACACATTTTGGTCTTTATCCTTTTCTTCGGGATCAGCACCTTTTGGCGCCCTTCCCGGCGGCAGTTCCCATTATTTCGCATGCGAATCATGCTGCCGAAAAAAAAGCACACTGCCCATCTTTGTGTGTGTTTCTCTATTTTTTTGCCTTTCTTCACTTTACACTATTGTCATTTCTCTGTCAATATATTTCGCACAGAAGCTATTTTTACCCCCCCCCTTATTTGTCTGACAACTAACCGTCATATTATACAATAGACATCAAATATTTCAGAAAATTCATCTCTTATTTCCTGAAATTCATACATCATTTTCATCCCCTTCCTTACGGATTTCCTTTCTCATAACCCTCTGCTGTCCTCTTTTTCTACAAAAAAAGGAGTACCCTATTGGGTACTCCCTTTGATGAGTCACATATTAGATTATCAAAAATTATTCGATAACTTCTACTACGGAACCAGCGCCTACTGTTCTACCACCTTCACGGATAGCGAATCTCAGACCCTGACCCATAGCTACGGGTGTGATCAGTTCGATTGTCATTTCAACGTTGTCGCCAGGCATGCACATTTCTGTACCTTCGGGCAGAGAGATAACGCCTGTTACGTCTGTTGTTCTAAAGTAGAACTGAGGTCTGTAGTTGTTGAAGAAAGGTGTATGACGGCCACCTTCTTCTTTGGACAGAACGTAAACCTGAGCTTTGAATTTTGTGTGGGGTGTGATGGAACCGGGTTTAGCCAGAACCTGACCTCTTTCAATTTCGTTTCTCTGAACACCTCTCAGCAGAACACCGATGTTGTCACCAGCTTCAGCCTGATCCAGCAGTTTTCTGAACATTTCTACGCCTGTTACAACTACTTTTCTGATTTCGTCTGTCAGACCAACGATTTCAACTTCGTCCTGTACTTTAACAACACCAGATTCTACTCTACCTGTTGCTACTGTACCACGACCTGTGATGGAGAATACGTCTTCGACGGGCATCAGGAAAGGTTTGTCTGTTGCACGTTCGGGTGTAGGAATGTAGTTTTCGATTTCTTCGAACAGTTCCAGAATCTTGTCGCCCCAAGAACCAGCGGGATCCTGCAGAGCCTGGAAAGCGGAACCTCTGATGATGGGAATATCATCACCGGGGAATTCATATTCGTTCAGCAGTTCTCTGATTTCCATTTCAACCAGATCCAGCAGTTCATCGTCTTCAACCATGTCACATTTGTTCATGAATACAACGATGTAAGGAACGCCTACCTGTCTGGACAGCAGGATGTGTTCTCTTGTCTGAGCCATAGGGCCGTCTGTTGCAGCTACTACCAGGATAGCACCGTCCATCTGAGCAGCGCCTGTGATCATGTTTTTAACATAGTCAGCGTGGCCAGGGCAGTCAACGTGTGCATAGTGTCTAGCGGGTGTTTCATATTCAACGTGTGCTGTGGAGATTGTGATACCACGTTCTCTTTCTTCGGGAGCTTTGTCGATGTTTTCAAAAGCTACAGCTTCACCGATCTGGTATCTTTCATGCAGTGTCTTTGTGATCGCTGCTGTCAGAGTTGTTTTACCATGGTCAACGTGACCGATAGTACCGATATTCATATGAGGTTTGGTTCTTTCAAATTTTGCCTTTGCCATTTTAAAATATCCTCCTTGTAAATTTGTGGAATCTTAATTTATGAGTTTGATACACCCTAAACATGATGCACCCATCAATTCTAATTATATTAGACTTCTTGTCTTTTTGCAATACCAAAAAATGATTCTGCACGGTATTTTTTGGCATTTTCTTTCCGTTATTGTAAATCGGAGAGCTAAATTACTTTCTGCCTTCCAGTACTTTTTCCTGAACGGATTTAGGGCAGGGTTCGTAGTGGTCAACTTCCATTACGTAGTTACCACGGCCCTGTGTTCTGGAACGCAGGTCTGTGGAGTAACCGAACATTTCTGCCAGAGGAACGAAGGAGTGGATTACCTGTGCGTTGCTTCTAGCTTCCATACCTTCGATACGACCACGTCTGGAGTTGATGTCACCGATAACGTCGCCCATGTAATCTTCGGGTACTGTTACTGTTACTTTCATGATGGGTTCAAGCAGTACAGCGTCGCCCTTTCTCATAGCTTCTTTGAAAGCCATGGAACCAGCGATCTGGTAAGCAGATTCGGAAGAGTCAACGTCATGGTAGGAACCGTCGTAAACTTCAGCCTTAACGCCCAGTACGGGATAGCCGCCCAGGATACCGCTCTGCATTGCCTGCTGGATACCTTTATCGATAGCGGGGATATATTCTTTAGGAATAGAACCACCAACTGTCGCATTTACGAATTCGTAGTTGTTTTCCGCATCTGTGGGGATGGGGTAGAAACGTACTTTACAGTGACCATACTGACCACGACCACCGGACTGACGTACGAATTTACCTTCAACGTCAACAGCTTTGCGGAATGTTTCTTTGTAAGCTACCTGAGGAGCACCAACGTTTGCTTCCACTTTGAATTCTCTCAGCAGACGGTCAACGATGATTTCCAGATGCAATTCGCCCATACCGGAGATGATTGTATCGCCAGTTTCCTGATCTGTGTATGTTTTGAAAGTGGGATCTTCTTCTGCCAGTTTTGCCAGAGCGATACCCATTTTGTCACGACCAGCTTTTGTTTTAGGTTCGATCGCAACGGAGATAACGGGTTCCGGGAATACCATGGATTCCAGGATTACTTCGTGATCTTCGTCACAGATTGTATCACCTGTTGTGGAAATTTTGAAACCTACTGCTGCAGCAATGTCACCAGAGTAAACCTTGTCGATTTCTTCTCTGTGGTTTGCGTGCATCTGCAGGATACGGCCAACACGTTCTTTTTTGCCACCCTTTGTGGAGTTGTAAACGTATGTGCCGGAGTCCAGTGTCCCAGAGTACACACGGAAGAATGCCAGTTTCCCTACGAAAGGGTCATTCATTACTTTGAATACCAGGGCGGAGAAGGGTTCTTCATCAGAAGAATGTCTTACTGTTTCTTCGCCTGTTGCAGGGTCGATACCCTTGATTGCAGGGATATCTGTAGGTGCGGGCATATATTCAACAACGCCGTCCAGCAGTTTCTGAACGCCTTTGTTTCTGTAAGCGGAACCACACATTACGGGCATCAGTTCGCAAGCGATACATGCCTTGCGCAGAGCTGCTTTCAGTTCTGCTTCTGTGATTTCTTCTTCAGCGAAGAATTTTTCCATCAGTTCTTCGTCTGTTTCGCAGATTGTTTCAACCATGATTGCTCTGTATTCTTCAGCCTGGTCTACATATTCTGCAGGGATTTCTTCTTCGTCTACTTCTGTACCTGTTGCGTTTTCATAGAAGTAAGCTTTCATCTTCATCAGGTCGATGATGCCTTTGAAATCGCTTTCAGCACCGATAGGCAGAGTAACTGCAACGGGATGGCAGCCCAGTCTGTCTACGATGGATTTCATGGAACCGAAGAAGTCTGCACCCATAATGTCCATTTTGTTAACGAAAATCATACGGGGTACGTGATAGTTATCAGCCTGTCTCCAAACTGTTTCTGTCTGAGGTTCAACACCGCCCTTTGCGTCCAGTACGCAAACAGCGCCATCCAGTACACGCAGGGAACGTTCTACTTCAACTGTGAAGTCAACGTGACCAGGTGTGTCGATGATGTTGATTCTGTTGTCGTTCCAATGACATGTTGTCGCAGCGGATGTGATTGTGATACCTCTTTCCTGTTCCTGCTCCATCCAGTCCATTGTTGCTGTACCTTCGTGAGTATCGCCGATTTTGTAGTTACGGCCTGTGTAGAACAGGATACGTTCTGTCAGAGTTGTCTTACCAGCATCAATGTGCGCCATAATACCAATGTTTCTGGTTCTTTCCAGAGGGTATTCTCTGTTTGCCACTGTGGAATCCTCCTTTTTGTAGTCATAATCAGGTTTATGGAAAGACTATGAAATAGCCTTTCCATATTACCTGGTTTCCATTCGTTTCTTATAGAATTACCATTTGAAATGGGAGAAAGCTTTGTTTGCTTCTGCCATTTTGTGCATTTCGTCTTTTCTCTTGCAAGCGCCGCCGGCGTTGTTCAGAGCGTCCAGGATTTCGCCAGCCAGACGATCTACCATTGTCTTTTCGCCGCGTTTTCTGGAGTACAGTGTGATCCATCTCAGGCCCAGTGTCTGTCTTCTTTCAGGTCTGATTTCCATGGGTACCTGGTAAGTAGCACCACCTACACGGCGTGCTTTAACTTCCAGTACAGGCATTACATTGCCCAGAGCTTCTTCGAAAGCTTCCAGAGCATCTTTACCTGTTTTTTCTGCTACTTTTTCGAATGCACCATAAACGATCTTTTCAGCTACACCCTTCTTACCATCCAGCATAATGCTGTTGATCAGCTTTGTCACCAGCTTGCTGTTGTAAATAGGATCGGCCAAGACCTCTCTTTTTGCTACATGTCCTTTTCTAGGCACGATTCTTCCCTCCTTGATGAATAAATGCTATTCTCGGTACTTCACGGCCCTTAATGTCCGTGTTTTCATGCCTTATCTTCGTCAACGTATATCTCGTCTAAGCAATCGCAGATTGTATTGATCTGTATAAGGCATTTCTACTAATTAGATTTGTCTTTTTTATAAATTTGTTCCCTCAGTCGGAATTATTTTTTAGATGCTTTAGGGCGTTTTGCGCCGTATTTGGAACGAGCCTGCATTCTGTTTGCAACGCCGGCTGTATCCAGAGTACCTCTTACGATGTGGTAACGCACACCAGGAAGGTCTTTTACTCTACCGCCTCTAATCAAAACAACAGAGTGTTCCTGCAGGTTGTGGCCTTCACCGGGGATATATGCTGTAACTTCGATACCGTTGGATAGACGAACTCTGGCAATTTTTCTCAGAGCAGAGTTAGGCTTCTTAGGTGTGGAAGTTTTTACCGCTGTACAAACGCCTCTCTTCTGGGGAGAAGATACGTCTGTAGCTTTTTTCTGCAGGGAGTTCAGGCCTTTCTGCAGAGCGGGTGCTGTAGATTTTTTCTCAACAGTTTTTCTGCCTTTTCTTACTAACTGGTTAAATGTAGGCATTAACTGCACCTCCTTATAAAAAATAATACATCTGCAAATTGCAATTCTTCTTTTTCAGTTCCGCCTCAGTGTCTCGCTTAGAAAAGACCCTGAAACCAGACACTAGAAAATTCTATCATCCACTTTTTCAAAAGTCAAGGACTTTTCTTTGTTTTTAAAGGATTTTTCCACATTTTTTATGCTTGTCTTTCCCAGAAAAACACTCATCCCGAAAAGAGGGATTTTTATCTTTTCAGTCGAGATATCATTCCTTCTTCCGCCATTTCGTCTACTTCCTTTTCTCTCGAAACATATGGTATAACATCCGACTAGACACCCCCCCACAGATCAAAAGAATTGGCGCCCACGCTTCATACCAATCGGAATAATAATGGAAAGAAAATAGACCAATATAATACAATACTGGAAGCAACGCAATCCCCCATAATACGATTCTGAAAAGCATTTCCTCTTTTTTACTCTCCTCTTCAGCTTCCTTTTTTTCTCGGAAAAAACCCGCCATCCATAAACCAAATACGTAATAAAATGTACTACTAAAAGCCATAGAAATATAAAACCACATCGCATATGTCCGAAAATCAGCCGCCGCATACCCTTTTTCCACTACAAATCCAAAAAATCCTTTTGCTATCAAAAATAATATCATTCCCCATACAAACCATACTTTTTGTGAAATCCACTGTCTATACATATATAATCCCGCCTTATTAAGTATTTTCAATAAGTATATAAGTACAAAATTAATAAATGAAGCTCTCCCATTTTAATTCCTTCAATAATTAATAGAAGAGCTTCTTTTATATTTTATCAAATCATTCTTACAAATTAAATTTTATGCCGGATCAAACAAATTATGTGATCCTTCAAACACCCAAATAACTGTACCACTGATGAGCTGACTAGACCAAGACATCCCCATCACAGCCCCCGGCAAATTCTGAATATATTTTGTATATCCAGTATTGTATGTAAAGCTTGTTCCTGTAGGCTGTTTAGCTGTAGTCAAATGCTGAATTACACCTTCACCTGGAGATTCACAACCGTATAAAATCTTCTGTCTTGATACAGATGTATCTGTTCCTCTCATATCATATTTCCCAGATACACTCTTTAACAGATAAGTTGTTTTTCCAGTACCAGAATGAATTCCCGTATCGTAATAAAGAGTAGCTGTAAACTTAACGCTATTACCAGCCCCCCCAATAATTACCAGGGAATTCTCCGTACATAGAAACGCCGCCTTTTGTATCACCAGAAACCAATCTCATATCATCTGTCGATGCAATGTACGTTGTCGAAGATAAACCATTTTCCGCTGCATATGTTGTGACATCGGATGTATCAATCACATATACATCTACTTCATATTCCAAACCACTCTCATTAAATAATCGAGCTCCTTGAGGTAATTTGTCTCCCTGTGCTTTCGCCTTACGCAAAAGTGTTTCTGCTTGACTTTGCACCTTGAGAGAATCCATTTCTTCCGGACTAATCTCATCTGCACCAAAAGCCGTTGTTGTCATTACCATTAAACATGTTGTTAAAATTGCGATAAACCGATTCTTCTTCATTACAAAACACCTCTTTCCTATGTTGTAATTATAAGTCTACCAGTTTCTTTTAAAATTGTACTGCAAAGAAAACATGACGTCAATATTTTTATCCAAATATACCAATTCACATGCTCCTCACAAACAGATACTCACAATACTATACAAAACACTAGTGCATAAAACAAATATCATTATGTTATATTTCTTTAAAACAAAAAAGGATGGCATAACTTATGCCATCCTTTTTATATAATCTTAGATCATTTCGTCGTCGGGGATCACAACTTCTTCTGCTGTTGTTTCTTCTCCCACACCTTCAGGAAGGATTTCGATATTTCTGTATCTTGTCATACCTGTACCGGCGGGGATCAACTTACCGATGATAACGTTTTCTTTCAGACCAATCAGTGGATCAACCTTACCTTTGATCGCCGCTTCTGTCAGAACACGGGTTGTTTCCTGGAAGGAAGCTGCAGACAGGAAGGAATCTGTTGCCAGGGATGCCTTTGTGATACCCAGAAGTACTCTTGTACCTTTGGCGGGTTCTTTGCCTTCTGCTTCCAAGGCAGCATTTGTATTTTCAAATGTCAGCCAATCAACCAGAGAGCCGGGCAGGAAATCTGTATCGCCGTTTTCTTCGATCTTCACACGTTTCAGCATCTGACGAACGATAACTTCGATATGTTTGTCACTGATTTCTACACCCTGCAGGCGGTAAACGCGCTGAACTTCCTGGATCATGTAGTCCTGAACGCCTCTCAGGCCTTTGATCTTCAGGATATCGTGAGGGTTCACGCTACCTTCTGTGATTTCGTCACCGGCTTCGATCACGTCGCCGTCATAAACCTTGATTCTGGAGCCGTAAGGGATCAGATAATCCTTTGTTTCGCCTGTTTCAGGGTTTGTAATAATCACTTCACGTTTTTTCTTTGTATCATTCAGTGTGACACGACCGCCGAATTCTGCGATGATGGCAAGACCCTTGGGTTTTCTTGCTTCAAACAATTCTTCGACACGGGGAAGACCCTGCGTGATGTCATCGCCAGCGATACCGCCTGTGTGGAAGGTACGCATGGTCAGCTGTGTACCGGGTTCACCGATGGACTGAGCCGCAATGATACCTACAGATTCACCGATGCGTACATATCTGCCGGAAGCCATGTTCGCGCCATAGCACTTCGCACAGATACCCACTTCGCTGCGGCAGGTCAGTACAGTTCTGATCCATACCTTCTTCACGCCTGCTTTTTCTACTGCTTCTGCCTGATCTACTGTGATCATTGTATCAGCGGGAACGATGATCTCGCCTGTTTCGGGGTGGATGATATCGTAAGCAGACCATCTGCCGCGGATACGATCCTGCAGACCTTCGATGACTTCGTTGCCATCCATGAATGCGGAAATCTCCATGCAGGGTGTTTCGATGTTTCTGCCTTCGCAGCAGTCCCATTCTCTTACGATGATATCCTGAGAAACGTCTACCAGACGACGAGTCAGGTAACCAGAGTCGGCTGTCTTCAAAGCTGTATCGGTCAGACCTTTACGAGCACCGTGGGCGGAAATGAAGTATTCCAGTACGGACAGACCTTCACGGAAGTTCGCTTTGATGGGCAGTTCGATAATACCGCCGTTAGGGGATGCCATCAGACCACGCATACCAGCCAGCTGTTTGATCTGTCTGTTGGAACCACGGGCACCGGAGTTTGCCATCATATAAATGTTGTTATATTTACCCAGACCAGCCAGCAGAGCTGTTGTGATCTTATCATCGGCAATATTCCATGCTTCGATGACTTTCTGGTGACGTTCTTCGTCTGTCATCAGACCACGTCTGAATTTTCTTGTGATCAGGTCTACTTTTTCTTCTGCTTCTGCCAGATATTCTGCTTTTTCCTTAGGAATTTCCATATCGGATACGGATACAGTCATAGCAGCTCTTGTAGAGAATTTGTAGCCCAAAGATTTGATCTTATCCAGAACGGATGCAGTTTCTGTTGCGCCGCAGCGGTTGATACATTTGTTGATGATCTTACCGATGCCTTTTTTGTCAACCAGAAAACCGATTTCGTAATCGAATTTTGTTTCGTCGTTTGTTCTGTCAACATAACCCAAATTCTGAGGGATGGCTTCGTTAAAGATGATACGTCCAACCGTTGTCTTAACCATCCTTGTTTCCATCACGCCGTCAAATTCCAGAGTTCTTCTTACCATGATAACTTCCTGCAGATAAACTTCATGGTTATCATAAGCCAGCATAGCTTCTTTTTCATCTTTAAATGCTTTAATGATGATATCGCCTGCTTTTTTGATGACATTGCCTTCCGCATCAACAATATCTGCTTCGTATTTCTGGTTCAGGTCTTCTCTTTCCAGTGTCAGGTAATACATACCCAGGATCATGTCCTGAGAGGGTACAGTTACGGGAGCACCATCGGAAGGTTTCAGCAGGTTGTTGGGAGACAACAGAAGGAAACGACATTCTGCCTGTGCTTCCACACTCAAGGGAACATGAACCGCCATCTGGTCACCGTCGAAGTCAGCGTTATACGCTGTACATACCAGAGGGTGCAGCTTGATAGCACGGCCTTCTACCAGTACGGGTTCAAATGCCTGGATACCCAGTCTGTGCAGTGTCGGCGCACGGTTCAACATAACAGGATGCTCTTTGATGACATCTTCCAGGATGTCCCAAACTTCTGTCTGCAGTCTTTCTACCATTCTTTTGGCGGATTTGATGTTATGCGCCAGACCATCTTCTACCAGCTTCTTCATAACGAAGGGTTTGAACAGTTCAATGGCCATTTCTTTGGGCAGACCGCACTGATAGATCTTCAGTTCGGGGCCAACTACGATAACGGAACGACCGGAGTAGTCAACACGTTTCCCCAGCAAGTTCTGACGGAAACGCCCCTGTTTCCCCTTCAGCATATCGGACAGGGATTTCAGGGCACGGTTACCGGGTCCTGTTACAGGACGACCGCGGCGACCGTTATCGATCAGGGCGTCAACTGCTTCCTGCAGCATTCTCTTTTCGTTTCTTACGATGATATCGGGAGCGCCCAAATCCAGCAGTCTTTTCAGACGGTTGTTTCTGTTGATCACTCTTCTGTACAGGTCGTTCAGATCACTGGTTGCGAAACGACCGCCGTCCAGCTGTACCATAGGACGGATATCCGGAGGGATAACCGGGATAGCATCCAAAATCATCCATTCGGGCTTGTTGCCGGAAAGACGGAAGCTTTCGATAACTTCCAGCTTTTTGATGATACGAACACGTTTCTGGCCTGTGGTATCCTGCAGCTGTGCTTTCAGTTCTGCGGATTCTTTTTCCAGATCGATATCCTGCAGTAGCTTTTTGATGGCTTCTGCACCCATGGCTGCTTCGAAAGCATTGCCATATTTATCGTAAGCTTCTCTGTATTCTCTTTCTGTCAAGAGCTGTTTGTACTGCAACTCTGTATCGCCTGCATCCAGTACGATATAGGAAGCGAAGTACAGAACCTTTTCCAGAGCTCTGGGGCTCATGGAAAGGATCAGACCCATTCTGGAAGGGATGCCCTTAAAATACCAGATATGGGAAACGGGAGCAGCCAATTCGATATGGCCCATTCTCTCACGTCTAACTTTTGCTTTTGTTACTTCAACGCCGCAGCGGTCGCAGACAACGCCTTTGTAACGGATTCTTTTATATTTACCACAATGACATTCCCAGTCTTTTGTAGGCCCGAAAATTCTTTCGCAGAACAGACCGTCCTTTTCAGGTTTCAGTGTTCTATAGTTGATGGTTTCAGGTTTTTTTACTTCACCTCTGGACCATTCATGGATTTTTTCGGGAGATGCCAAACCAATCTTGATGGAATCAAATACGATTCCCTGATCTGTATTCTTTGTGCTCATGGGTTTGTTCTCCTTTCTTATTCTTCATCCTCATAGTCGTCGTAATCATCATCGCCGGCATAGTCATCGGAAAGCAGATCGCTGTTGTCAGCCACTACGCCTTCTTCATCATCGAAGAGGAAGTCTCTCAGTTCTTCTTCTGCTGTCATGGGGCGAGGACGATGGAATTCATCATCTTCATAACCGTCGATATTTACATTCAGATCATCCACATCTTCGATGCATTCCTTGATCTCAACTTCTGTCTGGTCTTCACGCAGCACGCGGATATCCAGAGCCAGGGACTGCAGTTCTTTCAGCAAAACCTTGAAGGATTCGGGAACGCCGGGTTCGGGGATGTTTTCACCCTTTACGATGGCTTCGTAAGTTTTTACACGACCAACGATATCGTCGGATTTCACTGTCAGGATTTCCTGCAGAGTGTAAGCTGCGCCGTATGCTTCCAGCGCCCAAACTTCCATTTCACCGAAACGCTGACCACCGAACTGGGCTTTCCCACCCAGAGGCTGCTGTGTAACCAAAGAGTAAGGACCTGTGGAACGAGCGTGGATCTTTTCGTCTACCAGATGGTGCAGTTTCAGGTAGTGCATGAAGCCGATGGTTACACGGTTGTCAAAGGGTTCGCCGCTGCGACCGTCTCTCAACTGAACCTTACCATCTCTGCCCAAGGCAACGCCCTTCCATTCTTCTCTGTGGTCTCTGTTTGCATACAGTTCATCATAAATGTCGCCATTCAGCAGGGGTTTCCATTTTTCGGAGAATTCCTCCCAACTTGTGTTGACATAGTCATTTGCCATTTCCAGTGTATCCATGATGTCGATTTCGTTAGCACCATCGAATACTGGTGTGCTGATCTTCCAGCCCAGTGCTTTTGCAGCCAAGGACAGGTGGGTTTCCAATACCTGCCCGATATTCATACGGGAAGGAATACCAAGAGGGTTCAGCACGATATCCAAAGGACGACCGTTAGGCAGGAAAGGCATATCTTCTACAGGCAGTACACGGGAAACTACACCCTTGTTACCGTGACGACCAGCCATTTTGTCACCAACAGAGATTTTACGTTTCTGAGCGATATAAACACGAACCAGCTGGTTTACGCCGGGGCCTACATCATCGCCGTTTTCTCTTGTGAATACTTTTACATCCACGATGATACCTGTTTCACCGTGAGGCACACGCAGGGAAGTATCTCTGACTTCTCTTGCCTTTTCGCCGAAGATGGCGCGCAGTAGTCTTTCTTCCGCTGTCAGTTCTGTTTCACCCTTAGGTGTTACCTTACCCACCAGAATATCGTTGGGGCGAACTTCCGCACCGATGCGGATAATACCTCTTTCATCCAGGTCTTTCAGGGCATCCTCACCCACGTTGGGGATATCTCTTGTGATTTCTTCAGGTCCCAGTTTGGTATCTCTGGCATCTGCTTCAAATTCACTGATATGAACGGATGTGTAAACGTCTTCCTGTACCAGCTTTTCGCTCAGCAGAACGGCGTCTTCGTAGTTGTAACCTTCCCATGTCATGAAACCGATCAGAGGGTTTTTGCCCAGTGCCAGTTCCCCCTTGCAGGTGGAAGCGCCATCGGCGATGATCTGACCAGCTTCAACTCTCTGGCCCAGGTCTACGATAGGCTTCTGGTTCAGGCATGTGCTCTGGTTACTTCTCTGGTATTTTACCAGTTTATATACATCTCTCTGAGAGTTATCGTTTCTGACAACGATTTCATCGGCGGAAACTCTTTCAACGATACCGCTATTTTTCGCGATGGCGCAGATACCAGAGTCTTTCGCTGTTTTATATTCCATACCTGTGCCGACGATAGGAGAATCTGTCACCAGCAGAGGAACGGCCTGACGCTGCATGTTAGAACCCATCAGCGCACGGTTCGCATCGTCGTTTTCCAGGAAGGGGATCAACGCTGTAGCAACAGAAACCATCTGCTTAGGAGATACGTCCATCAGCTGAACCTGACTTCTGTCCACTTCGATGATGTCTTCTTTGTGACGACCGGATACTTTCTTATGCACGAAGTGACCTTCTGCATCCAGAGGTTCATTCGCCTGTGCTACGTTGTAATTTTC
Source organism: uncultured Clostridia bacterium (assembly GCA_937901125.1). GTDB lineage: Bacteria > Bacillota > Clostridia > Lachnospirales > Anaerotignaceae > Anaerotignum_A. The sequence goes on from CALCGT010000012.1 coordinate 15,092, forward strand.
TTCTTCATCTGCTGTTACATAGATGAATTCATCTGTTACACGGGGTTCATCGCCGCTGTGGTCAACCACTCTGTAGGGTGCTTCGATGAAGCCATATTCATTGATGCGGGCAAAGGTTGCCAGTGTATTGATCAGACCGATGTTAGGACCTTCTGGTGTTTCGATAGGACACATTCTGCCGTAGTGAGAATGGTGAACGTCTCGCACTTCGAAGCCAGCTCTTTCTCTGGACAGACCGCCGGGACCCAGTGCAGACAGTCTTCTCTTATGAGTCAGTTCGGACAGAGGGTTGTTCTGATCCATGAACTGAGACAACTGAGAGCTGCCGAAGAATTCTTTGATGGCAGCTGTGACAGGACGCACGTTGATCAGCGCCTGAGGCGTTACCACTGCCAGATCCTGTGTGGTCATTCTTTCACGAACGACTCTTTCCATTCTGGACAGACCGATACGGAACTGGTTCTGCAGCAATTCGCCAACGGAACGGATACGTCTGTTGCCCAGATGGTCGATATCGTCTACATTGCCATAACCATAATCCAGATGGATCACATAGTTGATGGAAGCGAAGATATCTTCCAATGTGATGTGCTTGGGCAACAGCTCGTGGATGTTTTCTTTGATGGCTACTTTCAGTTCTTCCGCTGTTGCGTTTTCTTCCAGCAGCTTTACCAGCATAGGATAGTAAACTCTTTCCTTGATGCCCAGTTCTTCTGCGCTCAGACCAAATTCTTCGATATAAGAATCGATGGCAACAGTCTGGTTGCTCAAAATTTTTACTTTCTTATCCTCTACTGCGATATAAAGGCTACCAACACCTGTATCCTGAATCTGGTCGCACAGTTCCATTGTCAGGACAGCTCCTGCTTCTGCGACGACTTCACCCGTCATAGGATCCACTACGTTTTCAGCCAGCGCCGCATCACGGATACGGTTTCTCAGCGCCAGTTTTTTGTTGAATTTATAACGGCCTACTTTTGCCAGGTCATATCTCTTAGGGTCGAAGAACATACCGTTCAACAGGGAAGCGGAGCTTTCTACTGTAGGGGGTTCGCCGGGACGCAGTTTCTTGTAGATCTCGATTAGACCTTCTTCATTGGATTTTGCTGCGTCTTTTTCCAGGGTTGCCAGAATCTTGGGTTCTTCACCGAACAGATCGATAATCTCCGCATCGGTGCCAACACCCATAGCTCTGATCAGAACAGATACGGGAACCTTTCTGGTACGGTCAACTCTTACATAAAATACGTCGTTGGAATCTGTTTCATATTCCAGCCAAGCACCTCTGTTGGGGATTACTGTGGAGGAAAGCAGCTTCTTGCCGACTTTATCGAAATCAGATGCATAGTAGATGCCGGGGGAACGAACCAGCTGGCTGACAATAACACGTTCCGCACCATTGATGATGAATGTACCTGTTTCTGTCATCAGAGGGAAATCGCCCATAAAGATTTCCTGTTCCTTCAGTTCATCCAGTTCTCTATTGTAAAGTCTTGCCTTCACCTTCAGGGATGCGGCATAAGTCGCGTCTCTTTCCTTGCATTCTTCAATAGAGTATTTGGGTTCGGAATCCAAAGAAAAATCGACAAATTCCAGTATCAGATTGCCGCTGAAATCTGTAATGGGGGAAATATCCTCAAATACTTCCTTCAGACCTTCGTCCAAAAACCACTGATAGCTGTTCTTCTGCACTTCAATCAGGTTGGGCATTTCCAGAACTTCGTTGATTTTGGAATAACTGATTCTGGTTGTGTCACCAAGCTGGAGCGCACGAATTCTGTTTTTTTCCATCTTGTCACCTCTCGTAATCTAACCTGCACCGACAAACGGGCTGAGCCCGCACGACAGCCGCCATTAAGCGGATAAAAGAGTTTGCGGGATCGCAAAATCATTTTATTTCTTACACATTCTGAAAGAAAATGCCTTCGCCTGCTCTTCCGTGTAAGCATGAAGTGCCAGCGACTGCGTAGCTCTCTTTCAGACAAAAATTTAGAATTTTCCAAACAAATCTAGACCTTTGCCTGCACCTCCTTTGATCAGAGGTCATGACAAAAGCCTGTTCATTTAAAAAATTCTATTTCAAAAAGCCTTGAGCACACAACAAAAGCTGCTTGCTCTTATATAGTTTGAACAAAAACCGCACTATTTCAGACCATCTCCAAGGCATTTTGCCTGCAAAATGTACCAATTTCCAAAATTTCTGTTGAAATTTGGAATCCCCTATGCTATACTCGTTAACACCATAGGTTGATGTGCGTGTTCGCTAATGTGGATACATTTTACCATAGCAAGCAGGTTCTGTCAAGCCTTTTTTTGTGCCCATTTCCCGAAATCCCAGGGTTTTCAGCTCTCGGCAGAGCCCCTCTTCCACAGCCTGTTTCCCTTCCGAGTTTGGCACCATATCCATAGACATTTTCCTTTTTCTGTCATGTTTGACACTTGATTTTTTGCCGAAATTTCAATATAGACAAAAAGAATAGTATTTCCCCTAAAAATTTCATCAAATATTTTTTATTTTTCTATTCTAAAAAATCGAAACTTTGTGAATTATTTTTGTACTTTTTTTAATACAATCCTACTTTCCTTTACTTTTGCCTCTTTTCTTGTTAAACTGGGTAGGATGAATTTTAGAAAAGAGGCGACTCATTTGAAGCAGAATTACCAACTAGTACTGGAAAAAACCATACAGAACCTGCAAAAGGAAGGCAAACGCCCCTCCCTGCTGCTCCATAGCTGCTGTGGGCCTTGTTCTTCCTATGTGATGGAATATCTGGCACAGTATTTTGATATTACAATCTTCTACTATAATCCCAATATCGCCCCCGAAGCAGAATTCTATTTTCGGGCAGAGGAACAGGAACGGCTCGTCAGGGAGATGGGGCTAGGCGTGAAATTCATTCTGGGGAAATGTGATTCGGAACGATTCTTTGCCTTGGCCAAAGGTCACGAAACCGAGCCGGAAGGCGGCGAACGCTGCTTCAAGTGCTATCGGCTGCGGCTGGAAGAGTCTGCAAAAGCAGCGAAAGCTGGCGGATTCGAATATTTCACCACCACCCTTTCCATCAGCCCTCATAAAAACGCTCAGGTATTGAACGAATTAGGAAAAGAAATCAGCGACCAATACGGTGTTTCTTATCTCTTTTCTGATTTTAAGAAAAAGAATGGCTACCGTCGCTCCTGCGAGCTTTCTGTGGAGTACAACCTCTACCGTCAGGATTACTGTGGCTGCCCCTATTCCAAAGCCGAAGCTGAACAACGAAAACTTGGGACTCTGTCCCAAACCCTGCAAGGGAAATAATTTCCCTTGGCGGGAGCTTGAGGGCAAAGTCCTCAAAAAAGAAAGGAAGTATGAACTATGTCACAAAAAAATAAAGGGGTCTGCTGCATCCTGCTTTCCTCTTTCTCCTTTGCACTCATGAATATGTTCGTCCGCCTGTCGGGCGACCTGCCCTCTATTCAGAAAAGCTTCTTCCGCAACTTTGTGGCAATGCTTTTCGCCCTGATGATTCTGCTGAAAGAACGTCCCGAGATCAAACTGGACAGAGACTCTAAAAAATTCCTGATGCTCCGCTCTGTCTGCGGCACGCTGGGTATTCTCTGCAATTTCTATGCCGTAGACCATCTGGTGCTGGCAGACGCTTCCATGCTGAATAAAATGTCCCCCTTTTTTGCCATTCTCTTCGGCATCCTGATTTTGAAGGAAAAGATCAATCTCTTCCAGGGGCTTTGCGTGGTAACTGCTTTCACAGGCACTCTTTTCGTCATCAAGCCCACACCTTCCAATCTGGCGTGCTTCCCCGCTTTGGTCGGTCTGTTGGGTGGCCTTGGCGCCGGGGTGGCATACACTTATGTTCGTGCATTGGGGATGCGCGGGGTAAAAGGGCCCTTTATCGTGTTCTTTTTCTCCGCCTTTTCCTGCGTAGTGACCTTGCCCTACCTGCTCTTCTGCTACCACCCCATGACAATGGCACAGCTGGGCACACTGCTTTTGGCCGGTCTGGCAGCCGCCGGCGGGCAGTTCACCATCACTGCGGCATACACCTATGCCCCCGCAAGGGAAATTTCCGTTTACGATTACAGCCAGATCATCTTTTCCGCCATCTTGGGCTATTTCGTTTTCGGGCAGGTTTCCGATGCCTTCAGCTGGCTGGGATATCTCATCATCACATCCACTGCTGTGGCAATGTTTATCCGCAATAACCGTCCCCATGCACAGACATAAACAGGAGATATTATGTTATTAGAAAGAACTTTTGAAACCTTAAAAAAGATCGGCAACGAACGACTGCAGCTGCCCATCTTCTACGAAAGCCCCGTATCCCTGCGGTTCGAAACAGGGGACCCCACCTTGGATATTTTTCTGGATGAAAAACACCTGAATCCCCGCTATCTGAAAAGCGCCCAATGGCGGGCTGCCTTCTTATATGAAAAAACAGCCCCCTTCGACACGCTGCTGTGGGTGCTGTATCGCACCCCGGACTTGGATACGGATATTGATGAAATCATCGAAAAATTCTGTCGTTTGGCTCATCTGCCCTCTCCTGCGGAGGTCTATCAGCAGGATGTGACGACAGCAAGCGAAGAATCCATGACCCGCATCCTACTTTTCTGGGATATGGAGCAGACACCGCCTCGTGTAGCACCCTTGTTAGAAGCCATTATGTCCTGCGACTTCAAAGGATTGGGCTTTCGGGAATTGTCCTCCGCTGTGTTCTTTTTCGATACCACCCGTCATCTGCTGTTCCACCCTTACGATGACAGGGGCGCAGATGTGGTAGCAGAAAAAACGGACAATATTCGCTTCCTTTACAAGGATTGTCAGAATTGGCTGCTGGAATATGATATCGAGCGGATGAAAACAACATTTGAACAAAGATAAAGACCTCTTTCGAGGTCTTTTCTGTTTTATTCCCTTTTAGGGGTTTTCTGTCTGTGTGCACAAACATTTTTCAATTTCTCTTTTCTGTTTATTTTGCCATCTCCAAAAGCTCCATCAACGTATAACTTTCTGTTTCGTTTCCATAATCGATGCTAACGGTATATTCCTGCAATACCGTCTCACCTGTTTCGCCGATGGTGATGCTGGTTGCTTCATCATCTTCCTGGAACATCATGATAGACACTGGTCCCTGATCACCATTCTGGATGGTCGTAGCAGGCGTTTCAGCGGTTACTTTTTCAGCCCTTTCCAGGCTGCGATCTACCATGACGACCTCCACTTTTTCGCCGGTACCCACTGTCAAAATATTCAGCTCCATCCCCCAGCTGAAACGATTGGGATATTTGCCGCGGTCATCAAAAGGTATTTGACATGCTCTCCGCAGGCTGATTTCTGCAGTTGCCTGATCGTACATTACCGCAGCCTGCAAAACAGCATCCTCCCGCAGTTCAAAATCCAGATAAAGGCTGTCTTCCACAACACGGACATCCATGGTAATATCATCGGGTTCTACCGCAAACCCTTGCGCGAATGCTTTCCATCCCGCACCCCCAAGGCAGATGCAAATCACTACCGCTGCTGCCACAGCCCCCTTCATCCTACGGTTGAATTTCCGAAAAGGATTGATCTTTCGTTTTTCCGGCTCTTCTTTTATCTCCATTTCCTTCTGCATCTGCTGCAGCACTTGGCTGCAAAGCTCGCAGTCTTCCATGTGGGTTTCGATTTCCATATTGCTCTCCTTGCTGGTCAGTCCGTCCAAATACACGGGCAGCAAATCTCTGATAATTTCACATTTCATCTCTCCCAACCTCCTCCATGATCTTCTGTTTTGCCCGGTAAAAAGTTACCCGTGCCCAATTTTCATTTCTCCCGCAAATCTCACCGATCTCCTTAAAGGAGAATCCACCGGTGATGCGCAGGAGGAAAACCTCTTTTGCATTTTCCTCCAAGATATGTACTGCTTTCATCACTTCCATGGTCTGTTCCTTCCTGCAGTAGGCATTTTCCAAACCATCCCTTGCCCCGTTTTCCTGCAAAGGTTCTTCTTTCCTTCGCCTGCGTCTGTCCAATTCCTGATACCAGATATGCTTTGCGATTTGGCAAAGCCATGTGGAAACCTTGCAGCTTCCATCGAATCGCCCCGAAGAACGGATCGCCCGATAAAAGGTTTCTTGGGTCAGTTCTTCCGCCAAATCCCCATCGCCGCAAAGGCTTATCAAATACTTGAATACAAACTTCCCATGTTCCTCAAAATCTTTTTCGGGCTGAAACATTCTCTCTCCTACTCTCTTATGGATTTGTTTATATATCCGATTCAAACTGTTTTCGTTACATATTTTTCTAAATAAATCATATCATTTTTTCTTTCGTTTATTATAAGTCCTTTCACTTCTTTAGCACTTGAATTGTCAAGTCAAGTGCAACGATACAGAAAAATAAACTTCATAAGGGGT
>CALCGT010000013.1 GCA_937901125.1 uncultured Clostridia bacterium
CTCTGGCGAATTCTTTGACAACCAATGATAAGCTTGTTCTGGGGCATCTTTCTTCCGCGGCATCTGGGACGAAATATAAGGGATATTTGGACGAATTACGTGTTTCTAATGTTGCTCGTTGGACGGCGGACTTCACGCCTCCAGAGAAACCATACGGCGAAATAACGATACATACTGAAACAAAGCCAATCAAAAAAATATACACCAACTGGCAGGAACACAATCTGCCTTGGCTTTCGGAGATCAACCGTATTCGAGGGAATTATAACGCTCTGGTGCGGTTGTTTTTGGTTGGCCTTGGCTTGCCGATTTTGGCAGAGAGCAACTATCTGGACTGGCGGGAGGCCAATGATTGGGAACGGATTGCCGCAGTTGGCAAAAGGATGTTTGAAAACATGGAACAGGAATACCGATACTGCGGTGTCGAGAAAAGCGGAGGTGATCGGCTGTTATGAAGGATTTTTTGGACAGGCAGCCCACAAAGGCAGGACGGCGAAAGCTGATCTATGGGGATGGGCGAGAGGAATTTGTGACGGTGGAGATGGCAGATGCGCCCACCAGAGAGGGAACGCCATTGAACAGAGAAGCATTCATGGCTCTGCAGGGATTTCAGGAGAAAAGAACCGTATTCAATACGGATGGGAGCATTTCGGAATACAATGCAAACAACGAAGAATTGAAGACAGTGTTTCACGCAGACGGCAGTATTACGCAGACGTTTACAAATGCGGACGGGCTGTCCATTTCGTTGAAAACAGTGTTTAAATCAGATGGGAGCATCGAGGAGGTGGTCGTATGAGTTGGGCGGAAGTGAAAAAAGCTATAAATACAGAAGTTGAAAGCCCTATCAATCATCTTCTGTGGCTAATGGACTATAAAACATTTGGCGAAGATAGCTATGTTTTCAGAGACAAAAGAAAATTATATGAACTGTATCAAGACATGGCTATTTGTGTTAATGACAGGTGGATTGCTGTTGAAGTATTTGAATATTGCGCATTTGAGTTGGGTGGCGTGTTTTTATCCTATGCGCATGGATTGAACGATGAATCTAGAGACTTGTTGAGAGAATTAAAGACAGTAGGAGCAGTATTTGATAACAATGATGCTACTACAGCAATATTTGAAAACGATGTTGCCAGAGAAGTGGTACTTAATAGTGATTTTGCAATGCGGATGATAGTAAATAATGATGTTTTGATGAACAAAATAACAAGTAGTTCCTTTCTCATGAATGAAGTATCGAAATCTGAGCATGCTTTATTCGCAATTACAAACAGTGTTAAAGGTAGGACAGCATTCATGAATAGTCCTTATGTACATTCGAACTACAGCAATATCCTGAACACGTGCGAAGTAAGTAACTTTTTTATACAGGTAGAAGCAAACGTACAGCATAGTTCAACAGACTCCACTTACTACATCAATGGTAATGTACAGTGGGGAACTAATGTACAACAAGCGGATAAATCTATTGTACTTGTTTCTCGAATTTATAACGAAGGCGGCAATATGTCGTATCCTACAGTTGTTACAAGTTTGGCAAATAACAGTGAGGTTAAATCGGCTTCAAAAGGTTGGTCGAATGTAGAGTATGTATTTTTGGGTGGTCTATCTTGCAAACCGAGTTCAACTAGTTCTAATTACGATGAGCATGGTGTAACAACCACAGTATTCAAAGCAAAATAAGGGGGGCGGTATGATGAATCCTATTATAAACAGAATTGGAGTAAAAAAGATTATCAGAGGGTCTGTTATGTTTTCCAGTACATCAAATGCAACGATTACAATTAGTCCGATAAACCCAGATAACTCCATTGTTATATTGAATGATAGCCTGTATTCAGATGGCGATTGCAACAATTATGGTTCAAGGCTTATAAGTTTGACCAGTACATCAATTACATTATCTCCATTGTATTATCGGTACGAGACTGTTTACAATAATACGCAGTATCAATATGGTGAAGTGACATATCAGATTATCGAATTCTACTAAGGAGGTGCAAATATGTATTATGCTGAAATTGATGAAAACGGTAGATGCTTTCATGTAACTAACGATAAACTGCCTGTTTGTGATACAATTATTGAAGTTGAAAGCGTGGATGTTTTGGGAAAAATATGGAACGGCGAAACTTGGGAGGATGAAATTATTCCTGAACCGGAACCGACCCCAGAACCACAGCCAACCCAGCTTGACCGCATCGAAGCGGCGGTGACTGCCAGAAATGATGAGATCTCCCAAGCCGCCATAGACAACTACACACTGGAACTCATGGAAGGAGGTCTTTTATGAGTACACTTGTCGAAAGCCTGAGAAGGCTTTTTTTAAATGGAAAAGTGACAAAGGAAAAATTGGAGCAGATGCAGGCGGATGGGAAGATTTCCGCAGAGGAAATGTCTTATATCACGGCTGAGAGGACGATTTGAGAGGAGTGAGGAAATGTATGTAGATACGAATACGATCATTAAATTTGCTACCGTCATTGGCGCATTAGGTACAATTTTAATCATGCTGTATAAAGGATTTCAATTTCTGGAACGGCAGAGGGAACAGGATAAGGAAATCAAAAGCATCAAGGAAGAACAGTGCGTGATGTGCTATGCCATCCTTGCTGTTTTGGATGGTCTTAAACAGGTTGGTGCAAACGGAGATGTTACCAAGGCATACAATAAGCTGGAAAAGCATTTGAACCAGTCCGCCCATGATTGGGGGAAATAGTATGGCAAGAACACGATTTGACAAAAGAACATTTACGAAAAGAGCGGTGCGGGCAATCCTGTTTATCGCTCTTTTTGATTTGCAGCTGACCTATCTTCTGGCCTTTCTGGGAAGGGAGCAGATCGCAGAGACATTGTCCGGTGATATTTGCAATGTAGTCATTGGGACGATTCTTGGGTATCTGGCAAAGTCCTTCTTTGAGACCAGAGAGGAAGAACGGTTAAAATTGGAAAGGGGAGATTCAAATGAATGAAACAACAAAAATCACAATTCAAAACCTGCTGACAGTGAAGAGCATCGTGACCATCATCCTGACGGTCATTTTTTCTTATCTGGCTGTGGTAGGGCGTATCAGCGGAGAACAGTTTTTGACGATCTTCTCCGTGGTGGTTGCTTTTTATTTCGGGACCCAGTACCAGAAGGGAAAGGAGAGTGTGAAAAATGACGAATAAGGAATTTATCGACATGATCGGCAAGGCGGCTGTGGCGGAGTATGAGCGGTTCAAAATCCTGCCCT
>CALCGT010000014.1 GCA_937901125.1 uncultured Clostridia bacterium
GCAGAGCGGGCGGTTGTTAAAGCCCGCTTCGCGGTCTTCAGCACTGAAGTAATAATCCAAAAAATTTATCCGCTATTCGGATTCGAATAAATTTTAAATATGTGCGATTGACAAATATACAAAAATGTGATATGATTTTTCCATAATAAAAATTCCTTATCTATATCTATTTACTAAGTTTATCACACCGAGATTTCAAAAAATGAAACCTCGGTGTTTTTTTATTTTCAAGCATCTAACATCGCTTCGGCGATTCCAATTTTAAGAACATCCCTCTTGGGGATTCCATTTGACTTTTTCAAATTTGCAAATTCTTCGACGGATTTTTTCATCCAAATATTTTAAGATTTTTCCAAAATTCTATTTTTAAAGAATTTCATGCAATTCCACTTTTATATTTCTATTTTCATTTTTCACACACACTCGACGGCAGTACGCCAGGCATTTCGGATTTGCCAAAATTTTTTGAAATACCGGTCACTCCCCTCCCGCAAACGGTTACACCTCTGGGGTAACCTGTTTGCCCTTCCTTGGTGCAAAGGGCAAACAGGGACCGACACTTGAACAACATCCATACAAGAACTTTTTGGAACACTTCCCACTTTCGTTTTTTTGGCTCTATTCAATGAGCCGCTGCACCTTCCCGGGTCTTGAGGTACTCTCCTCATCAAAAAAGAGGCAATTTAGACCCACCAGAACTTAACCTATGGCGTCCGACGGAACGTTATCCGTCACCCCTCATTTCTTGCTTTCTTTTTCTGATAAGGAGGAATGCTTATGGCAAAACAACGCCATTCAAATATTGGCTACCAGCTGAAAAAGGAGCTTCGTGCCATGTATTGCCCCGGCGAAAGCAAAAAGGCATACATCGACGAAACCAATCGCCAGGGGGCTGCCTATAAAAAAGAACTGATTGAGCAGGGCTGCAGCAAGCAGGAAGCTCATAGGCTCTCCCAAGATATTTGTACCTACCGGGAGAAAATCTTCTCGGAAAGCACCCTGCAAAGCTATCAGAAGTCCGTACAGGTCTTTGAGCAGTTCTGCAAGGAGCAGCTGGGTACAAAACGAATCTCCATGCTTGAAGCTGCCCTGCACGTGCAGGAATTTGCGGACTGGTGCAGCGCAAAGGGATATACGGCACAAACCATCCATTTACGGTTGAGCGCCGTTTGTAAGGCAATGCGTCTGAAGCTTTGCGATTATGAAAAGCCTATCCGCCATGCAGCAGATACGACCCGTGGCACCCAAACTGCCAAAAACGATGCGTATAACGAAAAAAGAGCCGAAAAGGCACTTTCCGTGAATCGTCTGATCGGTGTTCGCCGACAGGAATTAGGAAAAATCAAGCTGAGTGATATTTCCTTTCTTGCTCCGGATTGGGCAGAGGTCTATACCGTTGGTAAGGGCGGCAAGCACAACACCAATCTGCTTTTTACCGTTGCGGACGTAGCCAAGTTGAAGGCATACGTCGATGAAGCTGCCGCCAAGGGACAGACCTATCTTCTGACAAAAGAGGAACTGCAGAACGATGCCGACCTGCATTCCGCACGGGCACAGCGGGCAAAGGATGTTTATACATACGTTTGTGCCGATATGAAAGCCCATCCGGAACGCCGTGATTACTATAAGGATACAATCCGGAGGATTTTCGATAGAAATGGAAAAAGACTCACCGAAGATTTGGATATCCCTTATCGCTGCCGTGGACAGAATCGGCAGAAGCTCTTGGAAATGGACAAGGATGCCACTTATGACCGTGTTGCTGTCATGTTCGTTTCCTGTACGGTGACAAATCACTTTCGCAGTAATGTCACCGTTACACATTATCTCAGCAAATAACTTTCTTTTGTCGCATCCATTTCGTGGATGGCCTTGGGGAAGGGCTGCTTCCCCTTTTTATCCAATTTGGAGGAATCATTATGTATGATAAATATTTAACTTCCAATTTCAAACTTTATACTGTTGCGGACCTGCAAAATATTCTGAAAATCAGCCGCAGCTTTGCATATAAGCTGGTCAACAATGGGGAACTCAAATGTGTCCGTATCCATCGTCTTGTACGTATCACGCCTTGGGCATTGCAGGAATATATGGATTCCCTTTCCCCGGAAGCGGCACAGGAGAAAATGGACGCAGTACAAGCATATTTCTGTGATTCCGTACAGTATTACACGATTCAGGAATTACAGCATATTTTGCAGCTTGGCGATTCTTTTTCTCGCCGTCTGCTTCGTAGCAACGAAGTAAGAGGAAAACGCATCCATAGAGAGACCCGTATCCCCTCTGATGAGCTGTACCAATTTATTCGTTACCATGAAAATTGATTGATATAGAATAGGAATTCTGCCTTTTTCGCATTTGCTCTCTGCGTTTCCTTTGAAAAAGAGACGGTCATACATTCCCGCCTGTTGACGGGAGTGTATGGCAGCAATCCTTAATATTTTCATAAGATGAAGCACCTTCATTGAAAATTTGCTCCGGAGCGATTAAAATATAGTGAAACAAGGCAGGTATTCCTATTCCAGAAAGGAGAAATAATTATGACCGGAAGCCTGCAAAAGAAAAATGGTATCTACTATACTGTATTGAACATAAAGGATAGCAACGGAAAACATGGTCAAAAATGGGAATCTACACACCTCCCGGTAAAGGGCAACAAAAGGAAGGCCGAAAAGCTTTTGCGTGAGCGTATTGTTAAATATGAAGCAGAAAGCTTAAAGACACCAAAAGATATGTCCTTTGCCAAATGAATGTTTCTGGCAGTGGAAAAGAAAAAGGATACCGTCTCGCTGACGACCTACAGAGGGTATAACGATATGGTGCGTCTGCATATCGCTCCGTATTTTGAGAAGAAAAAAATGCTTTTGACTGACCTGACGGCAGGGGATTTAGAAGCCTATTATGCACAAAAGCTGAAAGAAGGACTTTCTCCGAATACCGTTTTAAAACACCATTTATTGATTCATTCTGTTTTAAAAATGGCAATGAAACTGGAATATATTATGAGAAATGTTTCTGACCTGGCTGATTCTCCGAAAAAAGAGAAAGCAAAGCTTCCTCCTGCCTATAACGAAGCAGAGCTGGTGAAGCTTCTTGGTATTTTTCGGGAAGATATTCTTTACTATGTCGTTGCGATTGCCGTTATCTTTGGTTTGCGCCGTTCGGAGATTCTGGGCTTGCGCTGGGACCGTATCGATTTGAAAAAAGGACGTATGCAGATTGATACGACAGTCGCACGGTATTCGGAGTGCGGAAGGACCTCTCTTCTCATTCGTCAAAAAACAAAAACCGAATCCAGCCGCCGTGAATATGAACTGACAAAGGAAGAAATCGCTTTGTTCCGGGAATTGAAAGAACGGCAGGAGGAATACCAGAAATTCTTCGGCAGTGCATATTCTGAAAAGGATGCCGACTTTGTATTTCTGGATGAAAAGGGCGTATTGCTCAAACCGGATTTTGTAACGCACCATTTCCGCAGAGTATTGGAAAAGAGTGATTTGAGGGTCGTTCGTTTTCATGACCTTCGCCATAGCTGTGCGACCTATTTGTATAAGCATTTCGATTTGAAAGACATTCAGAACTGGATGGGTCATTCCAACTATCAATTCACAGCCGATACATACGTTCATCCGGATGACAGGATGAAACGGGTAATGGCAGAAAAAATGGATACGCTGCTGCCGAAAACATCTGCGTAAACCCCTATTTTCTTAGAAAAGTATTAGAAAAGAGGGATTTGCCGTATTTCTGCAAAAAAAGAAAATCCTTGAAAGCCTGAGATTTCAAGGATTTTCAGCTTGCGGAGGCCGGATTTGAACCGACGACCTCCGGGTTATGAGCCCGACGAGCTACCGGACTGCTCTACTCCGCGTCAATATAAATTTCTCTTATCATTATATATAATTATAGCGCAGAGAAAGCTATTTGTCAAACACAAATCCTTCCTCTGCCTATTCATTTTGCTTATATCAGATGCCATCTTTAAATTTTGTTTCCAGTTTTTCCTTCCGTTCCTTCCAGTCCGGCATCAGCTGGTCCATCAGATCGTAGAAGGACTTGCCGTGATTCGGATAGCGGAAATGGAGCAATTCATGGAGGATGACCTGCTCGATGCATGCCTCCTCCGTCTTCATCAGCTGTAGGTTCAGGCGGATAGTTTTGCCTGTAGTGGTACAACTGCCCCAAATGCTTTTCATATTGCGGATTTTGATTTCCGGTCTTGTTATATGATATTCTTTCACCATTGGATATATTCTATCCATAATTTCTTCAAACTTCTCTTCTGCACGCATTTTCAGCCAAGAAAGATATTCTTCCCTCAGCACATCGTCGATCATCTTGGGAGCATACAAGCAGATGGTATTCCCATCTATAAAAATGCGGCTTTCTCCCCTTTCCAGCACCAGGTGATAGGGTTTCCCCAGATAATAGACGGTTTTCCCATCATACAGACTGCCATCGGGCAGTCCATTTTTGATCTTTTCAATCTCCGCCAAGTGGGTGATGATCCAAAATGCCTTGGACTGGACAAACTCATCAATGACCTCAAAAGGGACGTTTTTCCCTGCGGAAACAACGACCTTGCCATACTTATTTACCCGAAGATTGATATACTTCACATTTTTGCGGGTCAGTTCATATTCAATTTCAATGCCTTCATACTGGATATTATGAACGGACATGAAAACCCTTCTTTCTTGCCATAAAATACGTTTTATATATTTTACAGTTTCGGCTTAGAATTGTCCAGTCCCGTTTCTCGACAAAAAGCGAAGCCATGCAGGCTCCGCTTTTTTCGCAATTCTCCTTATTCTGTTTCTTCTCGATTCAAAATTTCCATAAACTCTTCCCCAGTGATGGTCTCTTTTTCCAGCAGATATCCAGCGATCTCATCCAGTTTCCCCATATTTTCTCGGAGAATCTCTACCGCTTTATCGTGAGCCTGTTTCACCACTTCGATGACGGCAGCGTCGATCTTTGCTGCGGTCTCATTGGAGCAAGCCAGGGAAGTATCCCCGCCCAGATACTGATTGGTGACGGTTTCCAGCGCTACCATACCAAATTCGTCGCTCATACCAAAACGAGTGATCATACCTCTGGCAAGGCGGGTAGCCTGCTCGATATCGTTAGAGGCACCTGTTGTAATAGAGTCGAATTTCAGTTCTTCCGCCACACGTCCCCCAGTAAATGTGGCGATCTTATTGAAAATCTCTTCTTTGTTCATCAGGAATTTTTCCCCTTCATCCACCTGCAGGGTATAGCCCAAAGCACCGCTGGTTCTGGGAATAATAGTAATCTTCTGCACAGGAGCAGAATTTTTCTGCTTTGCTGCTACTAAAGCGTGCCCCACTTCGTGGTAAGCAATAATCTGCTTCTCTTCGGGAGAGATCACTGCGCCTTTCCGCTGATATCCCGCCAGGATAACTTCTACACTTTCCATCAGGTCGTTCTGATTTACTTTTGAACGGCCCATACGCACCGCCCGCAGGGCTGCTTCGTTCACGATATTCGCCAGTTCTGCCCCGGATGCACCAGAGGTTGCTCTGGCAATGGCATCGAAATCGATATTGTTTTCCATCTTGATCTTTTCCGCATGGACTTTCAGGATGGCTTCTCTGCCCTTGAGATCGGGCAGTTCCACGGGAATCCTTCTGTCAAAACGACCGGGGCGCAGCAAGGCTTTATCCAGAGTTTCCGGTCTGTTGGTGGCTGCCAGAATGACAACCCCTTTCTTCCCATCGAAACCGTCCATTTCTGTCAGCAGCTGGTTCAGGGTCTGTTCCCGTTCATCATTTCCGCCCATGCCGTTGCCGTCACGTTTTTTACCGATGGTATCAATTTCATCGATGAATACAATACAAGGGGCTTTTTCGTTGGCCTGCTTGAATAGGTCACGGACTTTTGCCGCACCCATACCAACAAACATTTCTACAAATTCAGAACCGGAAATGGAGAAAAAGGGCACATTTGCTTCGCCGGCAACCGCCTGAGCCAGCAGGGTTTTCCCTGTACCGGGAGGACCCACCAAAAGGGCGCCCTTGGGCATCTTCGCTCCCACTTCTGTATATTTCTGAGGGTTATGCAGGAAATCCACGATTTCGTTCAGGGCTTCCTTGGCTTCATCCTGCCCTGCAACGTCCTTAAAGGTCTTTCCTGTCTGAGCTTTGACGTATATCTTTGCATTGGCTTTCCCGAAGGACATGGCATTGCCGCCCATACCGCCCATCTTGCTCATGGCTTTTTTCATGACAAACTGCCACAGCAGGAAGAAAGCCACAAACATGATGAGACTGCTGACCCATGGCGATACTTCCTTGGGCTTGACTTCTCCAAAGGATGCCCCTGCCGCATACAGCCGTTCTACCAGCTGAGGGTCATCCATACGAACAGTGGAATAGACCTTCGGCGTCTGCTGGGCAAAGATCTGTGTCTGTTCCTCTTCCTTGGGCTCATCCTTCAGGAAGAAATAAATAACATCTTCGTTGATTTCCGCCTGAGAGATGTTCTTTTCCTTCATCTCTGTCAGGAACACGTCATAATTGACCTGTTCTACGGCGTTTTTCGCAATATTGGGCAGGAAGAACATATTGATAAAGCCCATCACCAAAAGGACGATGAGCCAATAATACATCAATGGCCTCCTTTGATTTTTCATATCCATAATCAATCCAACTCTCTTTCTTGTTTCCTATTACACTTTTATTGTATTCTGTCGTGAAGAGGAAGTCCCCTTCGACAGTTTACAGTTTAACATGGAGATATATGCAAATTTGAAACGAATTGTAAACGTTTTGTAAATACGGGGAAGAAAGAGAGAAAAATGAAAGATTATAAAACATCTTTTGAATCGACCCTGCTCAAAAAAACAAAAGCTTTCAGACATTTCTCCCCTTTAGTCCTCTTCCTTGCGGATATGGGCACCCATGGCCCGCAGCTTTTCATCGATCTTATGATAGCCCCGTTCGATATGGTATATATCGCTGATCTCTGTCTCGCCCTTTGCCGCCAAAGCAGAAAGGATCAGCGCTGCCCCCGCCCGCAGGTCTGTGGCCTTTACCTTCGTTCCTGTCAGGGTATCCACCCCTTCAATCACAGCACTGCGGCTGTCTATCTTGATATCCGCTCCCATCCGCTGCAGCTCCCCCGCATGGATAAAGCGATTTTCAAAAACTGTTTCCGTAATAACACTGGTGCCCTTTGCCACCGTCATCAGGCTCATAAAGGGTGCCTGCATATCCGTGGGGAAACCGGGAAAGGGCATGGTTTTGACCTGCACGGGATGGAGCTTTCCTTTGCGATAGACCCGCAGGCCCTCCTCCGTCATTTCTATTTTCACATTGCACTCTGCCAGCTTTGCGATGACAGGCTTCAGGTGTTCCTCCTGCACGTTTTCCAAAAGGATATCTCCGCCGGTAATGGCTGCCGCTGTCATAAAGGTGCCTGCTTCGATACGGTCTGGAATGACAGTATGGGTGGCACCATGGAGTTCTTTGACACCATTGATGGTAATGGTATCGGTGCCGTCTCCTTCCACATCGGCTCCCATCTCCCGCAGGAAATCCGCCAGATCGCAGATTTCCGGTTCTGCCGCCGCATTTTCGATCACCGTTTTTCCCTTCGCCAATGCCGCTGCCAACAGAATGTTTTCCGTGGCTCCCACACTGGGAAAATCCAGATAGATCTCGCCGCCCCTGAGGTTTTTCACCTGCAGTTCAACCACACCATGCTCCTGTTTATTTTTCGCCCCCATAACCTGAAAACCCTTCAAATGGAGGTCGATGGGTCTGCTTCCGATCTGACAGCCGCCGGGCAGAGGCAGACGGGCGCAGCCGCACCGTCCCAGCAACGCCCCTGCCACCAAAAAAGAAGCCCGCATCTTCCGTGCCATTTCGTATAATCCTTCCACATTGGAGATCTCTTCTGCCTGCACCCGCATGATCTCCTTTTCCTCATCAAAAAACACCCGTGCCCCCAACTCCTGCAGCAGCTTCGCCATATACTGCACATCGGAAAGGGGCGGCACATTTCGAATCTCACAAACCTCCTTGGTCAATAAACAAGCCGCCAATATGGGCAAAACGGCATTTTTTGACCCACTGATCTTCACTTTTCCCCGCAGACCTTCGCCTGATCCTTCAACAATAAATTTTTCCATCCCGCATCCCTCGCATCCTTAAAGAATTTGCTGAAAGTAGTATGCCCGCAGAAAGAAAAGTAAGTCCCGCAAGAAATAAGAAAGTGAACGAAAAATTGTCAAATAGAGGAAAAATTTTAATAAAAAACAGGCTTTACAGAAAGAAAGGATGATAGTATAATAATAGCACTGGAGAAAAGACCTCGAGTCCTGAATACTCTCCGTCGTTTGCTCCCCAAATAAGATATGAAATATATTTTTTATACCCTGCGGATGTAGTTTATCGGTAGAATGAAAGCTTCCCAAGCTTTAGAGGCGGGTTCGACTCCCGTCATCCGCTTTTGCCCCTTCGCAAAGCAAGGGGCTTTTTTCATGCAAAAAAGAGTCCTTTCGGACTCCTTTCTTTTTTATTTATTTACGATCTGGCAGGTATAGGCATTGATGATATAAGGCTCTGTCTCGTCCATCAGATAAATGCGGTAGCAGGGCTCCAGAGAAATGACAGCCATATCCGCCGAACCGCTTTCCATCTGGTCATAACCCAGTTCGATCCGATAGATGGTAGCTTCCCCTTTTTTTGTTTCATTCTTTTTCCATTCCCGCATAAAGGTCAGCAATGCTTCATCGGAATAGCTGATATCCTGTTTTTCGCCATTGTAACCCCTTACAGGACAATAGTTAAATGCGATCTTTCGGATCCCATCCTGGGTCACCAACAGAGAGAAATAATTGGAAAACACATTTTCCCGTTTATACACACCATAGAAATTCACACGGAAGCCCTCTGCTTCTTCTATCACGATAGGCTCTCCATAGGTACCGAAGAAATGCTCGGTCCCATCCATAAATTTTTCTGCGATACGCTGGGCCTCCCCCCGGGTCAGGCCTTCTTTTCCCATAGCTATGGTTCCTTTTTCCCAGTGACCATAGGCACCTTTCAGCACCAACATGGCATCCTGCCCCCGATAGATGGTCTGGTCGCCTTTGGCTGTAACGGTTGTTTTTTCACTACCAAAGAACAAACGCTCCAAGGTCTCCTTGTTATAAGAAGGGATCTCCACCGCCAGTCGGGACATAGGCGAATGTTCCGTCAGCAAGTCTGTATACATGGTGATGCCGTTTTGAGAGAGAACCTCAAAGATGGCACGTTCCTGGGCCGCAGTCATGGTATTTTCCTGCCTTTGCTGATAATTTAGCCCCGCCAGCACCGCATTGATCAGCACCAGCAGGATAATGACGAACTTCTTCGCATTCCCCCATTCCATGCACATCCTCCTTTCTCAAATCATTCCCCCGCAGCCACACCGGTCAGCTCCTTTTCCTGATCCGTATCTACCACAAAGGTATAATCATACAGCGTTACAAACCATTTCAGGCGCATACTGCCTGTCAGGTCTACATGGTAGCCCAGAGAGATATTTTTCACATCGGTAATATCCTTTTCTTCCACAATGGCTTTATAGGTCTTGTTTGCATCATCCAACGCATCGATAAACTGCACATTGATCCGCTCATCCTTTTCTACCATCTGGCTGAAATTCACCGCATAGCGGCGATATTCCTTGACCGCCTGATTCCGCAGGGTCACCTCGATGGCATGAGGTGAACCGATACGATCCCTGAGAGACTGGGATAGATTCACCGGCAGATCGTCCACCACATAATCAAAGTAATAGATGACCTCGTTATTGATGGTACGTTCGATATTCGCCAGATAAATATCCGTTTGCAGAGAATTATCATTTTTCAGGAAATTACAGCAGATCTGGTAGCCTTCCAAAAGCCCTGTCCGCTCATCCCCGGCATAATTTTCATAGCTATAATATTCTAAAACCTTTTCTTCCGGGTAATATTTGACTACCGTTTCGCTGTCACTGAAGGTATAGATACCATCTTCATTTCGTTCGCTCCAGTCCACGGAAAAATTACGGAAGAAGTTTTTCACGGTATTTTCCAGCGTTGCACGGCTGGGTTCGCCGTCCTTTTCAAAAACAAATTCTCTTTCCAGTGCCGCATATTGATAGGGCAGACGTGCCCACTGGGGAAGGAACATATTGCGCCACAAAACAGAGGCACTGGTCCTCTGCCCTGTGGAAACATAGAGCATGTCGCTGTCTTCCGTGGTCAGTGCTTCATACAGGGCAGTGGAAGCCCCACTGCCATCCCCACGAAACAAAACACATTCATTAGTTTCGGAATTGACAAAATACGCCTGACTTTCTTCTCCGCTTCTTTTTGCTGGTACAATGGTGATATAATCGAACTGTTCCAGTTTCTGATTGGTCTTCAATTCTTTATAATTCACCAGATATTCCTCCGAAGCGATCATAAAGTCATACTGCATGACAATACAGCGATTGGCAAGGATCTCCTTCCAATCTGCTGTACTTTTTTGAGGTACTGTTTCTTTTTGGGATAAAATCTCCCCTAAAGCCCTGTTTGCCATATCCAGCATGGCACTATTCCCCACTTCGTCAGGATAATAGACGGAAAACGTACCTTCGCCCTCCCCAACGGCATATCGAGTGGCAAGGAGGACGTCCCCGTCGGCTCCCTGTTTATCGGAAGTAAAATAGTTTGTCAGGGCATAAAAAAAGTTATGGCCGTTTGTTCCTTCCAGCCATAACTCTCCTGTCTGACAAATCGCAGTTATGACCAAAGCAACAATGACAAAATTCATAATTTTGTATAATTTCATTTGATCCCACCGCTTTTTCTATTCAATTTGATTTTTGGTTTCTCATCTTAAAGTCGCATTCAGACCGGGCAGGGCAATCATCCGCTGCAGTTGGCTTTTCACTGCCTGGGGGATGCGCTTTACCACCACTTCTGTGATGCCGTCTTTCCCCTCCACAGTCATTGCGATATAATTATTTCCTCTTTCCAGAGGAAGAGTCGTACTAAACAGCCCCAAAGAGCCTACGGTGATGGTATGAGTATAACATTCTGCCATTTTACCGAAGCGATCCAATTTGGAGATGGTAAAGGTGATCTTCGCACCAGGCTGTGCTTCGCCATAAAGGATACGGCTTTCATCAAAGGTGCATTCGATCTCCTCACTTTCCACATCCAGCCCACTGGTAATCGTTACAGGGGCTTCCGCAGCCAAGACGCTGACAGGAGAAAAACAGAATACCGCCGCCAAAATCAAGCCGACCAGTTTCTTTTTATATGCTTTCATAACCTGTCACCTCCTTGTTGCTGTCATTTGGCCATGCTTCGGCGAAGCATTGCTGAAGCCTTCTGCTTCATCAATCCATTTGCTCCGCAAACTTTTGCTGTTCTTCTGCATTTCCGCCTACAAGCAGTCGAAATGCAGCCCCGCAGCAAGTTTTCTCCACCTATTACGAGTATAACGCATGAAGGTTACAATTATGTTACAACACCCTTACAGTTCTCTAACAATATTCTCCAACGAGGACCAGCGGTAAAGATCCCCATAAGATCAAGGTTTTCCGACTGTTTTATGTGCTGCTCTCTTCCCGCTCATAATCGAGGATGGGACGTTCCTTCGGGAACCACATGGTCATGGTCGTTCCCTTGCCATATTCACTTTCTGCCGTCAGTCTGCCGCCATGGCTTTCCATGATCTCCTTGGCAATGGCAAGGCCAAGGCCGGTGCCGCCCATAGCGCGGCTGCGGGCTTTATCCACACGATAGAAACGTTCAAAAATACGAGGCAGATCCTCTCGGGAAATGCCCATGCCCGTATCCTTCACATGGATCTTGTAATACTGTTCATCCTCTGTGATATAGATACGGATGGTAGCCTGCTCCAGGCTGTATTTGATGGCATTGGTCACGATATTATTGACTACCTGACCAACACGGTCTCTGTCCCCATGGATCACTACCATATGTTCAAAAGGCTCGAAGGACAGATCCTGTCCCTTCGCCTCTGCATGGATCTTATTCTGGCGGACGGTCATATTCAGGAAATCATTCATTTCGATTTCCGTAATATCCAGACGCACCTGTTTGTTATCGAAGCGAGTCAGCTGCAGCAGGTCGCGGACCAGGAAGGCCATACGGTCTGCTTCGCTGTCAATGATACCAAGGAAATCCATGGCAATCTCTTTATCATCAATGGCGCCTTCGATCAATGTCTCTGTATAGCTTTTTACGGTGGTCAGAGGCGTTCTCAGTTCGTGAGAAACGTTGGCCACAAATTCTTTCCGCATATCATCCAGTTTCTTCTGCTCTGTGATATCCTGCAGCACAACGACCAGACCTTCCACTTTCCCATCCTTATCGTAATAAGGGGAAAAATTGGCATTGATAAACTGCTTGCCTACAGGGAAAATGACTTTCTTGGAAGGTTCGTTCCCCATATCCAGATAAACAGAAGAACTGATATCGTAAGCACGGATAAATTCCGTAAAATCCATTTCCATTTTTTCCACACCCAGCATCACTGCCGCAGCCGCATTGGCCAGCATCAGCTCGCCATCCTTGCTGAAAGAAATCACGCCATCGCTCATGTTATGGAGCAAAATTTCCAGTCGGTTCTTTTCTCTGGAAATTTCCGTCATATTTTTTGCCAGTTCCAAAGCCATGTAGTTGAAGCTGCTGGTCAGCTGACCAATCTCGTCGCTGCTTCTTACCTTCAGGCTCTGGTTCATGTTCCCCTCAGCCATGCTCTTGGCGCCTTTGGTCAGTGCCAAAATAGGCCCTGTCAGGGTCTGGGCGAATACATAACCCATGACAGCCGCCAAAAACAGCGCAATGGCAACGGCTGCCACGATGGTATTGGTGGTTTCGTTCAGGCTGGTCTGCATATCGCTGGCATCCAGTCTGGTATAGATAATATAGGTGGTCTCCCCTTCGCCGGTTCCCGCTTTCACGGGTGCCGCATAGCTCATCCATTCCCGCAGAAGCCCAAAGGAATCGGTACTCTTTTTCTGGGTAGAAAAAGAGGTCATACCATTCATGGCTGCGATGATGGATTGATCCGTATAAATGGGATAGGGTGCTTCCGTCACAGTGGTAGACGCCAGCGTCTCCCCGTCCACATCCAAAATATTCCCCTGAATCCCCACGGCATTGGAGACCGTTCGCAGCAGCTTCACCTGAAATTCATTGGGATCGCCGCCCTCGATCACCTGTTCATTGATTTTTTCTGCATAAGTCTCTAATTGCTGTCTGGATTTATCGATCTCAATATTCCGCAGGGACAGCAGGATATAGGTCCCGCTGACGATCATAACGATCAAGACCAAGCCCAGATACATCACAATGAGCTTCCATTTAATACTACGCAAAAGCTTTTCCCTCGCTTTTCTTAGCAATCAAAATAATAGCCAACGCCTCTTTTTGTCAGAATATACGCCGGTTTGCCGGGGTCATCCTCGATTTTTTCCCGCAGACGGCGGATGGTAACATCTACCGTACGCACATCGCCGAAATATTCATAGCCCCAAACCTTTTCCAGCAGAGTTTCTCTGGAAAATACCTGTCCCTTCTGGGCAGAAAGGAATTTCAGAAGCTCGAATTCCCGCAGAGTCAGGTCTATGATCTTGCCATCCTTGCGCACCTCGTAGCGGTCAGGGTTCAAGTCCAGTCTGCCAAAATTACCCTCTGCCGCCGCGGTCTTTTCTTCCGCTACAGGCTCTTCCCGAAAAGCAGATTTCCGCAGGTTCGCCTTCACACGAGCCATCAACTCCCTGACGCCAAAGGGCTTTGTCACATAATCATCGGCCCCCAGTTCCAAGCCCAGAACCTTATCCAATTCTTCCGCTCTGGCTGTCAGCATGATGATGGGTGTATTTTTCTTTTCTCTGATTTTTTTGCAGGCTTCATAGCCATCCATTTTGGGCATCATGATATCAAGCAAAATCAGGTCAGGATTTTCTTCCATGGTCTTTTTTACGCCTTCTTCCCCATCGGCCGCCTTGATGACCTGATAGCCTTCTTTTTTCAAATTAAACGCAATGATATCGACGATATTTTTTTCATCGTCAACAATCAGAATCTTTCTCTCCATTCTTTCCCTCTCCCTTCGGAAAGCTTTGTGCATATAACTCTATAACGTCATAATTATACAAGAAAAAACGGGAAAAGTAAACATTTCTGTCCATCTTGCCAAAACCGTCCAGAAATGCTATTTTTAATATAGAGAAGAAAACTGCCCCAAAAAGGAGGAATTTCCATGAGTATCTTAGGTACAAAAAATAAAGTCATTGCGGGGGATTATCCAGACGGCAAGGTCATGGTTTCCGATGGAAAAGTGGTTCTGTCCATCAACCTTGGCAATATGATCGTGCTGAACAAAAAAATGGTAGCCAGCCATACAGTAGAAAGCGAAGTCAAAGGAAATCATAAAATTTCCATCACCTTTGCCGACGGCAAAAAAAGCCTGCTGGAGTTGGATGATAAACTTTTCAAAGCCCTGCTGACCCAGCTGTTTTGAAAAAACATTTGCAAACGATAGAGGAAACCCTTGAAAATCCATTGTTTGATGCCTTGTTAAAGAATCTTTGCGCTTCCGATTCTGGGTTGTAAAAGTATAACTGCTTTTCTTTCTATAAAAATCCTTCGATAATAAACCTAAGGAGGCAAAAGAATGAGTATCGGAAAATCTATATTGCAGATCCGTAAGGAAAAAGGATTGTCCCAAGAGAAATTTGGCGAACTGTTCCACGTGACCAGACAAACCGTATCCAACTGGGAAAATGAAAAAAGCTACCCCGACTTGCATACGCTGGTGGCGATCAGTGATATGTTTGAAATTTCTCTGGACAAATTATTGAAGGAGGACAAACAGATGGTAAAAGCAGGAAATAGAAAAAGAAAAAACGATGTAAAAAAGGAGCCCTTAGCAGGCTCCTTTCCTTTTTACTTTAATCTTGCTTCCAGTTCCGCCTTGCGGTCCTCATAGCCAGGCTTGCCCAAGAGGGCAAACATATTTTTCTTATAAGCTTCTACACCGGGCTGGTCAAAGGGATTCACATCCAGCAAATAGCCGCTGATGCCCACTGCCTTTTCAAAGAAATAAACCAGTGCGCCGAAGTGATATTCGTCCATCTTATCCATTTCGATGACCATGTTGGGTACGCCGCCATCCATGTGAGCCAGCATAGTGCCTGCAAAGGCTTTGCTGTTAACAAAGTGGATCTCTTTATCAGCTAAGAAATTCAGGCCATCGCCATCCTGTGCATCGAAGGGAACCAATGCCGCAGATTTGGGTTCTTTTACCCACAGCACTGTTTCAAAGAAACATCTCAGTCCATCCTGGATATACTGACCGATGGAATGCAGGTCTGTAGAGAAGTTTGCTGTCACAGGGAATACGCCTTTGTGTTCTTTCCCTTCGCTTTCTGCGTACAGCTGCTTGAACCATTCCCCAAAGGATGTCAGATGGGGTTCATAGTTTGCCAGAATCTCCACTGTTTTGCCCTGCTGATAGAACAGGTGGCGCAGAGCTGCATACTGATAGCAAATATTTTCTTTCAGGTCAGGATTGCTGTATGCTTTTCTTGCATCCTGAGCACCTTTCATCACTGCATCCAGATCCACACCGGCTACGGCCATAGGCAGCAGCCCAACAGGAGTCAGCACAGAGAAACGACCGCCCACATCATCGGGGATGACGAAAGTCTCATAGCCTTCTTTATTGCACATTTCTTTCAGTGCACCTCTGGCTTTGTCTGTTGTGGCAAAGATACGTTTTGCCGCTTCTTCCTTGCCATATTTCTTTTCCAGCATCTGTTTGAAGATACGGAAGGCAATGGCAGGTTCTGTGGTGGTGCCGGATTTAGAGATTACGTTGACAGAAAAATCTCTGTCTCCCAGAATTGCCAGAATATCATTCAGATAAGCGGAGCTAATGTTGTTGCCCACGAAATAGATATCGGGAGTATCCTTTTTCAGCTCGTTATAGTAAGGTGTTTTGATGAAATCCAGAGCCGTTCTTGTACCCAGATAGGAACCGCCAATACCAATCACGATCAGCACTTCGCTGTTTGCTTTGATTTTTTCAGCCGCTTTTTTGATGCGGTCGAATTCTTCTTTGTCGTAATTTTCAGGCAGGTCTACCCAGCCTACGAAGTCATTGCCCTTGCCTGTTTTTTCATGGAGTGCCCTGTGGCAGCGTTCCACATCTGCCTGCAGCGCAAAGACCTCATCCATTTTAATAAAATCCCCCTGAAGGGAAAAAGAAATACCCATTGGAAAAACCTCCTCTTTCATATCCCGCGGAGACATCTCAAAAGCTGCGCTTTTTCGATGCGTTTGCTCCGCAAACTGCTTCAGAATATAGCTCTTTGATGTCTGCAAGCAGCCATAAAAGAGCTATATTCTAAAACCGCTTTCTCCGCTTATATACATATTGTACCACAAAAAAACCGTTCCGAAACGGTTAATTTCAGAACGGTTTTATTTTTTTCGCTATATTTCTATCATTGGGTGCCTTTTACGATGATTTCAGGTACTGCTTCCTGAATAATCTCCTTGGAAACTTCTTTTTCCTCGATGACTACACCATTGACACGGGTGATCTGGATAGTGCTCTTCTTCTGGCCCGCTTTCCCCTGCTGGATGACCTTCTGATAGCTGGAAGGCTTGGTATCATCATACTGGGTCTCGTAGGTTTTCGGCTCTACTGCAGTCAAAACCTGAGTTTCCACGGTTTTTACAGAAACCTTGGGCTTCTGTACCGGCACATTGATAACCTGACCGACCCGAATCCCCTTGGAAATATCTGCGCCAGAATTCAGCTCGATGAGCTTTTCTACCGTGGTCTTGAATTCACTGGCGATAAGGTACGGTGCATCCCCCGACTGAACGGTATAGCTCTGGGTGGCTTCCGTAGTGGATTCCAAGATAGCTACCGCGTCCTCCTGTTCCAGAATTTCCGTAGATTCTACAAATTCATTGACAATCTCCACTTTTTCCTGCCAGCCGATCTCTGCATCCTCTGCAACGCCGCCTTCCGGCATCAGGTCTGTCTGCACCTGCTTCAGCACAGCTTCTGCCGCTTCTTTATTAGCAAGGATCGCCGTTTTGCCGCCGTCTACCGTAATGATCGCCGCTTCCACCTTATAAGTCACCATATTCCGCATCTTGGGCAACAGGTGTTCCATGGTGCAGACGTCCTTCCCATTCTTGGAGCCGATATGGATGCCTTCCACCTTGATCTCTTCGTTGATCTTCACCTTGGAGCCAACGATGCTTTCCAGCTGACTTTCCAAGGTAGTGGTCAGTTCTTCCGCTGTCACCTTTCTGCCTTCCAAAATGCCTACCTGTTCTTCCGCAATGAAAACAGCGGAGCCGTTTTTCCGCACAAACAAAAATACGATAAACAAAATCACCACGGTACCGATGAGATAAAGCAGATTACGATTCAGCTTTTTGCCGTCGCTTTTTCTGGTACGCTTTTTCTGTGGTTCGTTCTGATTATTTCTTTTTCTTCTGTTTTCCCTGCCGCTTCTGACAGGCTTGCCGCCGCCATAGGGCACACGCTCATCTCGTTTCGGAAACAATGTATTGCTATCTGCCAACGGGATTCCCCCCTTATCCTTCAAAAAATGACAAAAGTGATTCCACCTTATTTTATGCTATCGACAAAAAGATTGCAAGTAAAAGGCAGAAGAAACTTCCCTCGTAACAAAACTGTAAGTTTTTCCAAATAGAAAAACCGAAAGAAATCTTGATCATAAAGATTTCTTTCGGTTCTCTGTTTTCTTATGGGGACTCCTCAAAAAAGGGGGTTTTTCTTATTTATTTTTTATAAAACGCAGAATAGAATCTGCCTGATATTTGATATGACCCTGAGCGATGGATGCGCCTTCCTCGCTGTCATGATTTTCAATGGCACGGATGATGCTTCTATGGTGGGCAACGATAGTAGACATGGATGTGTCATTTTTCGCCTGTGCCATTCTATAACGATACAGCTGAATCCGCAGATTTCTGAACATCTGGATCAGCTTGTCGTTTTCTGTTGCTTCGAAAATCAGGTCATGGAAATCCTCATCAATATCCACAAAGCGTTCCACATCGGTTTCTGCTACGGCACGTTCAAAATCCACTTCCATATTTTTCAGCTGCTGCAGCATTTCCTTTGACATTTTCTTGCAGGCCAGAGAAGTTGCCAAGCCTTCCAGAGCACTTCTAATCTCCAGGATACTTACGATATCCTTTTCCCCCATATCCAAAACCTGTGCGCCTTTTCTGGGAACCAGTTCTACCAGGTTTTCCAGTTCCAGCATACGCAGGGCTTCACGGACGGGTGTACGGCTTACGCCCAGTTTTTCTGCCAGCTGGTTTTCCATCAGTCTTTCGCCAGGAACCAGCTTGCCTGTCAGGATTGCATCACGCAGGGTATTGAATACGACATCTCTCAAAGGCAGGTATTCATTTGTATTGATATTAAATTTTGTATCAGCCATTTTTATATTCTCCTCTCAACTCTCTCTGCACCTGATAAATCCTGGTTGCCACAGAATCCTTCAGGGCAAATTCCCTCTTCACCAGAGCAGCTGCCTTTCTTGCCTTTTCCCTTTCCGTAAAAAGAGCAAATACAGTGGGGCCACTGCCGCTCATCAAGGCACCTTCCGCACCTAATTCCATCAAGCGTTCTTTTATTTTCGCAATTTTTGGATGCATGGGGATGGTCACTGTTTCCAGCACATTGCACAGCAGCTTTCCCATCTTCGCTACATCTTTCTCTTCCATGGCTTTAAGCATTGCTTCGGTATCCGGATGTTCCTGTACTTCCTGCCAGCGCAGCCCCTTATACACAGAGACAGTGGAAACGCTTATAGGCAGTTTTGCCAAAACCACATAGCAAACGGGGCAGGGAAATTCCACATTGGTCAAAACCTCGCCGACACCCTCACACAGCACCGTTCCCCTGCGCACGCAATAAGGGATATCGGAACCCAGTCTGCCTGCCAATTCTTCCAGTTCTTTCTGGGAAAGGCGCAGGTCGAACAATCGGTTCATGCCCACCAGAACAGCGGCACAGTCTGTGCTGCCGCCAGCCAGCCCTGCCGCAACAGGGATCCGCTTATCTATCTCGATGAAAACACCACCTTCAATGCCAAAGGTTTCCCGCATCAGGTTTGCCGCCTTCCACGCCAGATTGCGCTCATCGGTGGGCAGCCAGGGCAGGTTGGTTTTCAGCTTGATCCCGTTTTTTTCCAGCTTCTTCATGTAAATGCCGTCATACAAAGATACAGTCTGCATGATAGTTTCCAAAAGATGGTAGCCATCTTCCCGCTTACCTGTCACATCCAGTGTTAAATTGATTTTTGCTCTTGCCTTCAGTCGTATTTCTCTCACGGTGTGATCCCCCGTTTTTTCTATACTGTATACATTTATTATGTATATTGTACACTAACTAGAACAAAGAAGCAATCGCCAACTTCCACAAAAAAGAGGATTTTTGTCGAAAAAAATCAGACTTCTCAGACAAATGAAAAATCCCCGTCCTACGGGAAAAATCTAGCATTTTTCTTTCTATTTTTCTGTCCTTCCTGTAACGAATAGGATTGCTATGGAAGAAATTTCCCCTTGATTTTTTTTAAAATAGTGTTATACTGTCCTTGTAAAAAATATAACGAACTCTTCAGGGCAGGGTGAAATTCCCGATCGGCGGTAAAGTCCGCGAGCGCGAAAGCGCAGGATTTGGTGCAATTCCAAAACCGACAGTATAGTCTGGATGGAAGAAGAGAAATCACAAATCTGTGGCAGTGTTTTTCGCGTGGGTTTTTTCCTGCGGAAAAGTTCCTGCTATGGTTCCTTTGTCTGTTTTCCATGCCCTGTATGAGCCTTTGGCACATACAGGCTTTTTTATTTCTATGATATCCTCTATGGGGAATATCCTTTTTTGTGAATCGTTTTCCGAAAACAGACCCCCTCTTTTTCTATGCCTTTCCGCCCTGATGGAAAGGAGTTGTTTTTATCCCATGTTAAACGAATCCTATATGTGCCGTGCCATCGAACTGGCGAAAAACGGCATCGGCTATACCAATCCCAACCCTTTGGTGGGGGCTGTCATCGTCAAGGGCGGTCGGATCATCGGTGAAGGCTATCATGCCCGCTGCGGCGACCTGCACGCAGAGCGAAACGCCTTTGCCAACTGCACAGAAGACCCCTCCGGGGCAGACATCTATGTCACTCTGGAGCCCTGCTGCCATCAGGGACGTACCCCGCCCTGTACGGAAATTATTCTGGAAAAAAATATCCGCCGGGTCATCATTGGCTCCCGGGACCCTAACCCCAAGGTCAGCGGCAAAGGAACCGCCCTGCTGCGCTCCCACGGCGTAGAGGTCGTTGAGGATTACCTTCGGGAGGAATGCGATGCGCTGAATCCCATCTTTTTCCACTATATAACGAAAAAAATGCCCTATGTGGCTGTGAAATACGCTATG
The DNA here is from genome assembly GCA_937901125.1 of uncultured Clostridia bacterium. Classification (GTDB taxonomy): domain Bacteria; phylum Bacillota; class Clostridia; order Lachnospirales; family Anaerotignaceae; genus Anaerotignum_A. Next base: position 20,509 of record CALCGT010000014.1, read on the forward strand.
ACCGCCGATGGAAAAATCGCTACGGTCACAGGAGCCTCCCAATGGATTACGGGAGAGACGGCAAGAGCCCATGTCCATACCCTACGTCATCGGTATCGGGGGATTCTGGTGGGCATTGGCACTGTCCTCGCCGACGACCCCCTCTTGAACTGCCGTATGGAAAACGGCAGATCCCCTGTCCGTATCATTTGCGACAGCCATCTGCGGCTGCCTCTGGACAGTCAGATCTGTAAAACTGCTAAAGAAATCGAAACCATCGTGGCCTATGTAGATGGGGATGCAGAAAAAATCGCCGCTCTGGAGGGTCTTGGCATTACCCTTTGGCAGATGCCCGAACAAAAAGGTCATGTTGCCCTCCGCCCTCTCATGGAAAAGCTGGCAGAGGTAGAAATTGACAGTGTTCTGGCAGAAGGCGGCGGTCAAATTCATTTCAGCCTTTTGGAGGAAGGGCTGACACAGAAGGTTTATGCCTACCTCGCCCCAAAGATTTTCGGCGGTGCTTCCGCAAAAACCCCCGTGGGCGGTGCAGGCGTTTCCCTGCCCAGGGAAGCATTTCTGCTGAAACAGACAAACATACAGACCTTCGGGGAGGATTTACTGCTGGAATATGACGTTTTGGAAGGAGGAAAGCCATGTTTACAGGATTGATTGAAGAAATCGGCTCTGTCCGCCGGGTGGTATCCGGTGCGGAATGGGGCAGCATCGCCATCGCCTGCAAGGATATCCTGCCAGGAACGAAAATCGGCGACAGCATCGCCGTCAATGGCGTCTGCCTGACGGTGACTACGCTGCAAAAGGATGGCTTCACCGCCGATGTTATGGCGGAAACCCTCCGCCGCAGCGACTTGGGCGCCTTACGTCAAGGAGACCCCGTCAATCTGGAACGGGCCATGGCCGCAGACGGACGCTTCGGCGGGCATATTGTAGCAGGTCATGTGGACGGCACAGGCACCCTCGCCCGCAAAAAAAAGGAGGGCAACGCCATGGTGCTGACCATCGCCGCAGCCCCCGCCATTTTATACGAAATCGTAGAAAAGGGCTCCATCACCATTGATGGCGTGAGCCTGACGGTGGTCTCCGTCAATCAGGAAAACTTCACCGTTTCTATCATCCCCCACACAGGGTCGCAAACGATTCTATTGGACAAAAAAACAGGAGACCCCGTCAATCTGGAAACGGATGTCATCGCAAAATATATCCGCCGCTTCACCACTCCCCAGAAGGAGGAAAAAAAGAGCGGTCTTACCCTATCATTTTTACAGGAAAACGGATTTTGAGTTTAATTAAGGAGGATTAACCATGGAAAACACATACAGCACCATTGAAGAAGCATTGGAAGAACTGCGAGCAGGTCATCTGCTGATGGTCATTGATGACCCCGACCGTGAAAACGAAGGAGATCTGATCTGTGCCGCTCAGTTTGCTACCACAGAAAACGTAAACTTCATGGCGAAGGAAGCAAAGGGCCTGATCTGCACTCCCATGTCTGCCGCTGTTGCCGACAGACTGGGTCTGGAACAGATGGTAAAGGTCAATACGGATAACCACAGCACCGCTTTCACCGTTTCCATCGACCATGTGAATACCACCACAGGCATTTCTGCCGAAGAAAGAGGCTATACCTGCCGTATGTGCGTAGACCCCTCCACAAAACCCGAGGATCTGCGCCGTCCCGGTCACGTATTCCCTCTGGTGGCAAGAGCCGGCGGTGTGCTGGTGCGCAACGGCCACACAGAAGGCACTGTTGACCTGTGCAGACTGGCAGGCTTGGAGGAATGTGGTCTTTGCTGCGAAATCATGCGGGAAGACGGTACCATGATGCGTACCTCCGAACTACTGGAAAAAGCAAAAGAATGGGGCGTAAAAGTAGTAACGATCAAAGATCTGCAGGATTACTGCCGCCGCCATGACAAACACGTTCGCAAGGAAGCAGAAGCAAAGCTGCCTACCGCTTACGGCGAATTTAAAATTTGCGGCTATGTGAACGATCTCACCGGGGAACACCATGTGGCTCTGGTAAAAGGCGATATCGGCGATGGGAAAAACCTGCTCTGCCGTGTCCATTCCGAATGCTTGACAGGGGATGTATTTGGTTCCTGCCGCTGCGACTGCGGTCCTCAGCTTTCCGCTGCTATGCAGCAGATTGAAAAGGAAGGCAGAGGCATCCTACTGTATATGCGTCAGGAAGGCAGAGGCATCGGCCTGATCAATAAACTGAAAGCTTATGAACTGCAGGAAAAAGGCAGAGATACTGTAGAAGCCAATCTGGATCTGGGCTTTGCTCCCGACCTGCGTGAATATTGGATCGGTGCACAGATTCTACAGGACTTGGGTGCAAAGGAACTGCGCCTGCTGACCAACAACCCCGATAAGATTTATGGTCTGGATGGCTTCGGCGTAGAAATTGTAGAACGTGTGCCCATCGAAATCACCCCTCAGAAGTATGATGAATTCTATCTGCGTACCAAACAGGAAAAAATGGGACATATCTTCTCCCATATTTTTGAATAAACAGCATTTCAGAAACAACGGTTTTTAAAGGAGGAAATCACTATGCATAAAATTGAAGGTAATCTGATCGCAAACGGCATGAAATTTGGCATCGTTGCCGCAAGATTCAATGAATTTATCGTAAGCAAGCTCATCGGCGGCGCAGAAGATGCTCTGCTGCGTCATGGTGCAAAGGAAGATGATATCACACTGGCATGGGTACCCGGTGCCTTCGAAATCCCCACTGCCGCAAAACAGATGGCACAGTCTGGCAAATATGATGCTGTTATCTGCCTTGGCGCAGTTATCCGTGGTGCTACCAGCCATTATGATTATGTCTGCAACGAAGTTTCCAAGGGCATTGCCCATATTTCTCTGGAAACAGGCTTGCCCGTCATGTTTGGTGTAGTAACCACAGAAAACATCGAGCAGGCCGTAGAACGTGCAGGCACAAAGGCAGGCAATAAAGGCTATGATGTTGCTGTTTCCGCTATTGAAATGGTAGACCTGATGAAAAAACTGGGCTAAGCCAAATTTTTTGGGGAAAGATAGAATCCGTTTCTGTCTTTCTCCTTTTTGTTTCTTTTTCCTTAATATTGGAAAAAAGTAGTTCCCTCCTCTGATTTTCGTATTATAATAGAGGAAACTACCACGGAAAAAGGAGGCGAGCCTTATGTGGATATTTTATGAAAAAAATAAACAGGCCATCCATGATGTGCTGCTGCTGTTTGCGGCGGTGCTTCTCTGCTTCCTGTTTTTCCGCTATGTATTTGGGATTTTTCTACCCTTTCTCATCGGCTGGCTGCTGAGCCTGCTGTTTAATCCCCTGGCGGATCGGCTGCAAAAATTCCATATTCCCCGGGGCATCAGCGCCCTGCTTGGCATCCTGCTGCTGTTCGCCCTGCTGGGGCTTCTGGGCTTCTGGTCAGGCACGAGCATCGTAGACAGAATCCGACATATCTCTGATAATCTTCCTTATTATATGGATATCGTAGAGACACGACTGCAGGATTTCTGGGCCCAATTTGATGCCTTTCGGGAAAAACTGCCGCCAGCATTGCAGGAGGCTTTCCAGGAATTCCAGAATGACACTTCCAGCATACTGCTTTCCCTGCTGCCTACGGGCAGTGCCACCAGCAAACTGGGAGGTGTTCCCAGCTTCTTTTTGGCCTTCTTTGTGGCATTGATCTCTTCCTATTTCTTTACCAAGGACAGAGACCTGATCCGCAAAGAATATCTTGCGCATGTAGCACCCCTTCTGGGACTTTCTATCCATACCACAAAGCAGGAACTGAAGGCTTCCGTCTGGGGTTATGTAAAAACTCAGATCATCCTGATGGGCTTTACCTTTACCATCACCATCATCGGTATGTTGGTGATAAAATCGCCCCACGCTCTGCTGCTTAGTATCCTCATCGCTATTATCGATTCTCTGCCCTTCTTCGGTAGCGGCTTCATCCTCTGGCCTGGGGCAGTCATCCACCTGATGGCAGGCAATACCTTCCTCGCCATTGGCTATCTGGCACTATACGGCATCATTCAGGTCATGCGGCAGATTTTACAGCCCAAGATTTTGGGGACGCAGATCGGTCTACATCCTCTGCTGACCTTATTTTCCATGTATTTCGGCTTCAAGTGCGTCGGCGTATTCGGCCTAATTTTAGGGCCTATCGTTGCCGTGGTGCTGCGGGCATTTTTCCGTATTCGTAAAAATCAAACAGTATAAAAAAACACTCTGCAAAAATGCAGAGTGTTTTTTTATATCATCATTTTGATGACCCAAAGCACCAGAAGATGCAGGGGATAGAAGGCATAGAAAGAATATCTGGGGAGTTTGCGGCTCAAAGCCCGTATACGCCATTTTCCATCCAGAAAAGCAAAGGAAAACAGGGAAAGCACCTGTATCCACGCCTTTGTGGCGAATCCATAGAGCACATTCAATAACAGCTGACCATAAAAACAAAGGGATTCCCTCTCCCGATAAAATCCGAAGAAAAAAATCGTCCAGCCCCCATACCAGCCATAGCTCATATTCGTCCAATAAGAGCCAATGAGCAGCACCGCCGCCACGGCTTTTTCCCCCTTCTGCCAGAAATAGAGAACCGCCGCCCCCCATGCCAGCATAAACAGGGGATTTCCCTGCCGCAGCCCGAAGGTCAGCATATAAATAGGCTGAGAAAGGATGGCTGTCAGCAAAATCCGCCCGAAGTATCTCCAGAAATTACGGGTATAGGTCACCCCTTCCGCAATGCCAAAGGCAAAAAGAGGAAAAGAGAGCCGCCCAATAGCACGAAAGCCGATACTGGCGGGGAAAAACAGAATCCCAATATGGTCGATGAGCATAGTCAATGCCGCCGTGATCTGAAGAAACTGCCGCTGTTCTCTGGTCATCATCCCTGAAACATTGGTGTGGAAAGGTATCTGTCCCCCGTATCGGGCAGAAGCACCACAATAGTCTTTCCAGCGTTTTCGGGGCGTTTTGCCACTTCTGTGGCCGCATGGACAGCTGCCCCTGCGGAAATGCCTGCCAACAGCCCTTCCCTCCTTGCCAAGTCTCTGCCTGCTGCATAGGCTTCTTCCTCTGTCACTGTCAGCACCTCGTCATACAGCTCGGTATCCAAAATAGAAGGGACAAAATTTGCACCGATGCCCTGTAAGCCGTGGGGGCCTGCTGTACCCTTTGTCAGCAGAGGAGAAGATGCAGGTTCCACGCCAATGATTTCCACATGGGGGCTCTTTTCCTTTAGATAACGTCCTACACCAGTCAGTGTGCCGCCTGTACCGATGCCGGCTACGAAAATATCTACTTTGCCATCGGTATCTTCCCAAATTTCAGGGCCTGTGGTATCATAATGGGCCGCAGGGTTGGAAGGGTTATCAAACTGACCGGGGATGAAGGAATTGGGGATCTCCTTCGCCAGTTCTTCTGCTTTTTCAATGGCACCTGCCATACCCTTTGCCCCTTCGGTCAGTACCAGCTCCGCTCCAAAGGCAGTCATCAGTAGTCTACGTTCCATGCTCATGGTATCAGGCATGACAATGATGGCACGATAGCCCCTGGCCGCCGCCATCACTGCCAAGCCAATGCCTGTATTGCCACTGGTTGGTTCGATGATGGTAGCTCCATCTTTCAGGATGCCAGCCTTTTCCGCATCCTCCACCATGCGCTTTGCCACTCTGTCCTTGGCGCTGCCGCCAGGGTTCAAAGCTTCCACCTTTGCCAGCAGAGTTGCTTTCAGCCCCAGTTTCTGTTCCAGATTTGTCAGTTCCAGCAAGGGTGTCTTGCCGATGATTTCCTCTACACTTTTATAAATCTTAGCCATAATTTTAGCCTCCGTTTCCAAATTATATATCCAATAGTTTAACATAAATTCTCAATCTGTACAGTCCAACAGCCAAAAAATCTTGTACCTTCCCTTTTTTTGTGCTACCATTATCCTAGTAGTGTATACATTGCAGCAGAAAAGGAGAAATACTATGAAAATCGGTAGAAACGACCCCTGCTGGTGCGGCAGCGGGAAAAAATACAAAGCATGTCATTCAGCATTTGATGAAAAACTGGCAAAACTGAAAAGTCAGGGCATCTTGGTACCCAAGCACAATATGATCAAAACACCGGAGCAGATTGAAGGCATCCGCAAAGCCGGCGTACTGAACACTGCCGCTTTGGATTTGGTACAGGAAAACATCAAAGAAGGCATGTCCACAGAAGAAATCAATACCCTTGTCCATGAATTTATCACTTCCCACGGCGGCACCCCCGCCACATTGGGCTATTACGGCTATCCCAAGAGCCTTTGTACCTCTGTTAACGATGTCATTTGCCATGGCATCCCCAGCAAAGACGAAATTTTGAAAACCGGCGATATCATCAATGTAGATATCACAACTATTCTGGACGGCTACTATGCCGATGCTTCCCGTATGTTTATGATCGGTGAGGTCAGCGACGAAGCCAAAAAGCTGGTGCAGGTCACAAAGGAAGCGCTGGATCTGGGCTTACAGGCTGTCAAACCTTGGGGCTTTTTAGGCGATATCGGCGAAGCAGTCAGCAAGCACGTCTATGCCAACGGCTATACCGTTCTCCATGATATCGGCGGTCACGGCGTTGGTCTGGATATCCATGAAGACCCCTATGTATGCCATGTAGGGAAAAAGGGAACCGGTATGCTTTTAGTACCCGGTATGGTATTCACCATCGAACCCATGGTAAACGAGGGGAAAGAAGATTTCTTCCAGGATGAAGCAAATGGCTGGACCATCTATACAGAAGACGGTTCCCTGTCTGCCCAGTGGGAATACACCGTTGCGGTGACAGAGGACAGCGTGGAGGTCATCACCCACTAAAAAGCACTGCGTGCTTAACTCGAACTCAGAATATCAAGTTGAGAGACAAAACAAAAACCATCATTGAGAAATTCTCTTTGATGGTTTTCTTTCTATCGATTGACTTGTTCTACTAAAAATCTCGCTGTCTTTTCAATCATTGTCAGGCGCACATCGCTGAAAGAATGATCCGTTTCCAATGTTTCATAGGCCACATTTCCACCGATCTTCCGCAGTCCTTCTACCCAAGGCAGGCAATGGGCTTCTGGAGGGCAGGATTCATCATGGGCTGCACCAAGGCAATAAACAGGTCTGTCCGCCAGCTTTTCTGCCAAAGAAGCAATGCGATATTCCGCCTGCCGACTGGAAACTTCCTCAAACAACGCTTGGGGGGATGTCCCATTCAGCCAAAGGGGACCGCCTTCGAAAATCTCCATCAGCAGCTTTTTCGCTTCCGTATCCTCCGGGAAGGAAACCACGCCGCCCAAATCGCAGGGAGTCAGTAGCACACCGCCTTTCAGTTCCTTATGCCTCGCCAAAAGATGGGCTGCCACAAAACCACCCACGCTATGCCCCACCACAAAAAGCTTCTCTTTATCAAAACCATAGGTTTCATTGCTTTTGATAAATGCCAGAAGGGTCTCCGCCTGCAGATCGGGGGGATACGGAGCATTGCCCCAGGGAATTTCTTTTGTCAAATATTCCAAATGCATAAGCGCCCTCCTTTTTAAACAGTATTTCATGATATCATAGCACTTTTCTATGTAATTTCAAGACTTTTCCATGTTTTTTCCGATTTTTTCGCATCTTCTTTTTTTACCCATAGAAAAAGCCCCAGACCAACGAAAAGTCTGAGGCTGGATGATTATAGATGAATCATTTTAGAAAAAAGAAAACCACCGACAATTTGCCAATGGTTTTTCCGCATTACTGCGGATGACAGGACTTGAACCTGCACGGGCGCAATGCCCACTAGAACCTGAATCTAGCGCGTCTGCCAGTTCCGCCACATCCGCACATCTCAGTGCACTTAATTATAATACCGCACTGAAAGAAATTTGTCAACACTTTTTACAAATTTTCTTCTTAAAATTTTAGCGGAAAGAAAATTATCCTTCGTATCCCCCATAGCCAGAAATCTTGATCCTCTTTACTATATGATCATGCCCTACGGATAAATCAAGGGCTGCTGCCAGATCACACAGCTTAAAATAGTTGCTGCCATCGATTTTATAAATGGAAGGGGTCTGATAAATACCATCTGCATACAGGGCATCCTCAGTAGGCATAGCTGTTGTCGTGGCAGCCTGGAAGCCAGCGCCGTTGCTGTATTTCACCTCCAGCGTATGTTTTCCGGATGCTAATCCATCCACATTGAGGTGATATGTATAAGGGTAGTCCCAAGCCGTTGCCATAACTTTCCCATCCACATACCATGTTGCTGTCAGTTTTTCAGAAGCATAGGTATATGCCGTCAGTGTCATACTGCCCTCCCATGCAGAGGGAAGTGCAGACAGCTTTGTATAATACGAAGCCTTGCCGCCAATCCCCCGCAGGAACACAGGATTATTGTCCACTGCCCGATGATATGCGCTATTCACTGCCCCACCGCTTCCCAACAGGTAGATCGTGGATGCGGAGCCAAAATTAGAATCTGAATAAACCATTGCTTTGATCTGTGGATAAACCATCGACAGGAATGCATAAGCCTTCTGCACCCTAGAAGCCATCCCGCTTCGCATCACCGAATATGCACTGCACTTGGGTTTCCATTTCGCCCCATAATAGGGATAATCCTTGCCCGCATCATCATTCACAGCGAAAATTTCTGTATTCGCCGCCAAGCTCTTGTAGGCAGTCTGCAGTGTTGTTGTTCCTTCATTTGCAAAGACTGGTACAGCCATTGAAATCATTACTTTTTACCTTTTTTCTCATTTTTCTTTCCCTTTTGAAAATGAAAAACAACATTACTATTTTATAAGTGTAACACACATAAAACAGTCCCGCAAAAAAGTGACAGATGTCCTCCAAAATAACAAAATATAGCGGCATCCAACGATGCTGCTGCTACTCTCCTAAAAAAGGCAAAAAGAAAAACCACCGACGATTTGTCGATGGTTTTTTCCACATTACTGCGGATGACAGGACTTGAACCTGCACGGGCGCAATGCCCACTAGAACC